>CAMCZQ010000105.1 GCA_945887835.1 Bordetella parapertussis
TTTACCCAACGCCAACATCATTTTTGGATACGGAGCAGAGAGCACCCACTTGAAGGTCGTGTCATTGACTGCGACCAACTCTTTTTGCAACGCTTTTAGCATCAAGCCCATCGGGTCACGTGCCGACCAGCGCGTGATACTGGCCACACAGTCAACCGCACGCACGGGCGCGCCGTCATGAAACTTTAAGCCAGAGCGTAATTTAAACGTCCAGGTCAGGCCGTCGCTACTGACTTCTTCACTGTCGATCATCTGACGCTTAGGTACCAGCTTGTCGTCACAGCCGTACAGTGTGTCCCAAACCAATTGCGAGGCATTGCGGACCACATACTGCGTGCCCCAAATTGGGTCAAAGTTGGCCAGGTTGGCCTGTGGCACAAATTTAAGCACTCGGTTTGAGGCTTGTGAAAATGCTGGTGCCCCAATCACGCCGGTAGCGGCGAGACTCAAGCCAGCGGCGCCTTTCAACATATCGCGACGATTGAAATTCATAAATAACCCCTTGTGATTAAGAACGCTTCTTCTATTTAAGCTTAGAAAAACCAAGCAAAAAACATGCCTGATAAAAGCAACCGCCTATTAAGCAACCGCCTATTAAAATGACCAACTTGTTGGCTAACATTCACTAAAACTAAAAATCGACCCTCAACCCGAGCACTCGGGCCCTTGGCTAACCACCACAAAAACTCAAGCGACAACTCAAAAAATTAGCGACTGCGAGTTCGCACAACAAAAACGATAGCTAATTTTTGTTTAGCCATGCAATCCACACACTAAGCGAGTCTATCGCCTAGAATTGATAATAGCAATTTCTGTTTACCCTGACTTTTTGTCCCTTACACCCATAGCACTCGGAGCAAACCGATGAATACTCTTACGCGCCTAGCGCAACTCGCCCTCACCGCTGCGCTGACAACGGTTTCGTTCGCTGCCGCTGCACAGGCTTATCCTGACAAGCCCATCAAGATTTTGATCCCCTTCCCCCCAGGTGGTGGAACCGACTTCGTCTCACGTATGGTGGGCACGAAACTCGGCGAACTGACTGGCTGGCAGATCGTGCTTGAAAACCGCCCCGGCGCCGGCGGAAACCTAGCCATCGAGGCGGCATCAAAAGCACCGGCAGATGGCTATACCCTGGTGATGGGTCAAACAGACAACATGATGCTCGGCCCTTGGCTGTACACCAACCTTTCGTATGACAGCGTAAAAAGCTTTGCTCCCGTGGTGCAGCTCTCGGTCACACCCGCAGCGGTTGGCAGCGCAGCCAACTCAAGCATTAAAACTCCGCAAGACTTAATCGCAAAGGGCAAAACGCCCGAAGGCTTGAAATGGTCAACCGCCGGTGCAGGTACGCTTGGCCACCTGGTTGGCGAAGATTTTAAAAAACGTACAAACATCAATTTGCTGCAAGTGCCCTATAAGGGTGCATCGCCCGCTATCACCGACGTCATGGGTGGTCAGGTCGACGTCTACATCGGCACGCTCACTTCACTGGTCCCACTCATGAAAAGCGGCAGGCTCACGGGGGTAGCCGTCACAACGGCAAAACGCTCGGTTGATTTCCCTGATATCCCAACGCTGGATGAAAGCGGCGCAAAAGGGATGGATTTCAATATTTGGATGGGGATGTTTGCCCCTGCCGGCACCCCAGCAAACGTCATCGCTCTTTTAAACAAAGAAACGAACCGTGTCTTGCAATCGCCTGATCTCATCGAAAAGTTCAAAGCAGGCGGGGTCTCTGCGGGAGGCGGCACCCAGCAGGCGTTTGCCGAGTTTGTCAAAGCGGACTACGCCAAGTGGGGCGCCTTGGTGAAAGCATCGGGTATCAAACTTAACGACTAAGCGCGCACAAACCGGCACAGACCTCTGTGCCGGTTTTTTTACTTTGGCAGCGGCTCGCCTGAGGGCGCCAGCCCAAATTTTGACATTGCGTTCGCACGCCGCTGCAACCACCAACCTGAAGATTCATTCCAGTGCTTAAACTCAGCATCGGGTGCCAAAGCCTGCAAGGCATGCAGCGGCCAAAACGGATCGTAAAGCGCCTGACGGCCCACAGCAATCAGATCAGACTGACCGGATTGCACAATATCCTCAGCTTGCTGCGGATACAAAATCAGCCCCACCGCCATACTCGGGACCTTGGCCGCGTTTTTAATTTGCTCAGCATAGGGCACCTGATAGCCCAAGCCTTTAATTGAATTTTGCACCGTCGGCGAACCGTTGATACCACCCGACGAGCAATCGACGATGTCAACACCACGCTCAGCCAAGAGCGGTGCAATCGCTAACGAGTCGTCAAGACTCCAGCCCTCTTTGCCTGCACCGTCTTCAATCGAGATCCTAAAAAAGAGCGGCTTATGGCTGGGCCAGTTTGCGCGAATTTCAGAGGTGACATCCAACGCAAATTTCATACGCTTGTTCAAATCACCACCATAGGCATCTTGGCGGTTGTTAGTCACTGGGCTCAAAAAGCTCGAAATCAAATATCCATGAGCGCCATGAATTTCAACGATATCAAACCCTGCGCGATCAGCGCGCGCCACGGCCTCACCAAACTTTACAATCAGTTCTTCAATCTCTGGGATCGTTAAGGCGTGTGGCTTCGGAAATTCAGGTCCATAAGATAAATCAGAGGGGCCGCGTGGTGTCCAGGGCGCCTCGCCGTGTGCCGCGTCGGCTGCAGTCAGAGGCCCACCGCCCTCCCACACGCGCTGGCTTGAACCTTTGCGACCCGAATGGCCGATCTGAATTGCAGCCAGCGCACCTTGTGAATGAACGAAATCCGTCACACGCTTTAAGCCTGGAATAAATTCATCAGACCACAAGCCCAAGTCACCATGAGTAATGCGACCCGCCTCTTCAACAGACACCACTTCAGTCATCACGGTGCCAAAGCCGCCCAACGCAAACTTACCGTAGTGCGCCAGATGCCAGTCGGTCGCAAACCCGTTTTCAGCGCGGTACTGCATCATCGGCGCGAGCACCAGGCGGTTGGGCAGAGTCACGCCACGCAAGGGCATGGGGCGAAACAATAAAGGGGTATCAGTGTTCATAAGAAAAACGGTGTCTCGAAATAATTTGTTTGAATGTGACTGCGATGTTTGAGTATAGTAGGTGAAGTTATCTTGAGGATTGAGACCGCATGACACCCTACCGCCCCGCACAACGGCTACTGCATTGGTTAGTCGCGCTCTGCATCCCGATACTGTTGGTGTTAGGTCTTTGGATGACGGCGCGCGCCAGTGCAAACCTTTGGGATGATCAGACCAACCTGTTGTATGGGTTGCACAAAGCGTTGGGCTTTACTGTCTTATTGCTGATGGTGCTGCGCCTTTTTTTCAAGCTGCGCACGGCAGCACCCGCCTACCCTGCAAGCCTTACACCGATACGCATGCTTGTTGCCAAAACCATGCACAGGCTGCTGTATGCCTTGCTCTTCGCAGTACCGCTTTTAGGCTGGGCCGGGGTGACCGCTTACCCTGCACTCATCACCGTGGCGGGCTATCACCTGCCAGCGATGCCTTGGGTGACGCAAGACGCTGCGTTAGCGAAACAGTTGTTTGAACTGCACGGCACGCTTGCCTTTGTGCTCGTCGCCTTGATTGTTTGTCACGTCGCCGCGGCTCTTGGGCATCTTCTTTTCAAGCGTGATGGCGTCTTTGAGCGGATGTGGCCAGGCAAGTCAGTCAAGACGCCTTAGCTTGCGCGATCTGGGTGATAACCAGACCGGCCAATAACAAAACGATCCCAAACACCCTGAGCCCGTTGATCGGCTGCACGAGCGATTCAAATAAACCGAAGTGGTTGATAAAGCCAGAAAAAACAATCTGAGCAACCATCGCGTACAAAATCACATTTGCGATGCCAAAGCTAGGCGCCAACCAAGTCACACTAATCACGTAGAAAGCAACGATCAAGCCGCCGGCAAAATCGATTGGCCTGGCCTCGCTTAGTTTTGACCAATTGGGCAGCGCACCGGTAAACAATATCGCCGTCAGTAAACAAGCCAAAAAACCAACACCGAATAACACGACGGGGGCATGAAGCGGCTCGCCAAGGGTTTTCCCTAAGCGAGCATTCAAAACGCCCATCACCGGAATCAACGCGCCGGCAGCGGCGGACCAAAGGGCATAACGGATTGAACTCAAAGGGTGCTCCAGAAAATCGTGATAACCAACCAACAGGGTGGCCTAAAGGGAAAAAATTGCCCTCGAAGCAAAGACAGCGGCTTCGAAGCGACAAAGTATCATCAAGACAACAAAGTCGCCTCAGGGCTAGAAAGTCGCTTCAAGACAACAAGGCGACAACGTTAGCCAAGCGGTGACGCATTTAGCGGATTGTTTAGCCGCGTTCACGTGTGAACGCCTCAATTTTTGTCCGGCTTTCAGGGCTGTGCCCATACGCCTTTAACAGCAATTGGCGCGACCCGAGCTCAAAATCTTCGAACTCAAAACCGGGCGCAACGACGCAACTCACAAAACTGCAAGAGGCAGCTTGAGCTGGCTGCGCGGCAAACCAGGTACGCGCCGCGATAGTTAGCTGAAAACAGCCCGAATCAACACCTAAACGCTGCGTTTGAAGCTGGCCATTTTCTGCAAAACTGTAAATGATCAAATCGCAACCCGAGTGAAAAAACCAGGTTTCGTCAGACTGAATGCGATGCCAGGCCGAGAAATCATCACCTGCCAGCAGGTAGTGAATGCTGGTGTAGGCTGAACGCTCTGGCGACCCTGCGCCAGTTTGCACACGTTGCTTGGCGCGGTGCACTTCGGCATAAAAGCCCCCCTCGGGGTGAGGCACCAACCCATGCTGCTCAATCAACTGCTGCTGTTTACTCAATTTCTGTGCCCTCATCGCCCTGTTGAATGATGTTATTTTTACTCGCCGAGTAGTAACCTACCTGTCAAAATAAATACGCTTTTTAAACAGCATTACCGTTTATGATGCCTTTACAAAAGTTTGTGACACAAACACTGCACGATTGTAAACCTGACCAAAAATACAAAAATCAAATCATAATGCTGACACCCGACATCCTTAAATCCCTTGCAACAACTGGCACCCTACGCGCAGGCGTCTACACCGGTAATTTTTTGTTGATTACCGGCAAAACGCCCGAAGGCGACCCTGACGGGGTCTCACCCGATCTTTGCCGCGCCATCGCGCAAAAGCTTGGCGTGCCACTCAAACTGATTCCGTTTAAAAGCCAAGACGCTTTAGTGGATGCCGTGGGCAGCAATGAGTGCGACATTGGCTTTGTTGGCGCCGATCCAGATCGTGCCGCAAAAGTGACGTTTACCCCCGCCTATGTTGAAATTCAAGCCACCTACATCGTGCCCGAAGCGTCAACAATCAAACACGCCTCTGAGGTCGATCGCGCTGGGGTTCGCATCGCCGTACCTGCGCGCAGCGCCTACGGCCTTTGGCTGAACCGCAACATCAAACACGCGCAACTGCTCGAGGCAGAGGGCTTTGATGCCACGATCGAACTCTTTACAAAAGACAAGCTCGAAGCACTCGCGGGTTTACGCGTTGGGCTTGAAGTGGATATTAAAAAAATCCCAGGTGCGCGCATCGTTGACGGTGAATTCACCATGGTGCAACAAGGTGCCAGCACGCGCAAAGGCGATGCAATCGCAGCTCAATTTTTGTTCGACTTTCTTGAACAGGCTAAAGCCTCAGGCTTAGTCGCACAATTTATTCAAAAACACCGCGTGCACGGTTTGCACGTCGCACCCTTGGCCGGAGGCCATTAATGACTTCAATTCGATCGTCCAAGTCACTGCGATGGCTCGCAACGCTCGCACTAGGGCTTTTTACCGTTGCTGCACACGCACAAACGCCAGAGCAAACCTATCCAAACAAACCACTTCGACTGATCGTACCGTTTGCAGCGGGTGGTGCCTCAGATATCTTGGCGCGCATCGTCGGTAAAAAGTTAACAGAAAACTGGGGTCAGCCCGTTGTGGTTGAAAACAAGGTGGGTGGTAACGCTCAGATTGGCGCTTCGTACGTGGCCAAATCTGAGCCCGATGGCTACACCTTGCTGGTGGTCGATCTGAGCGCACTGACCATGGCGCCCACGCTGATGAAAAACCTCACCTACGATCCCGCTAAAGAACTCACCCCGGTTGCAATTCTGGCCTACTCGCCTCACATCCTTGTCGTGGCAAACAAGCTGCCGGTCAAAACCTTCGCCGAGCTCATCGCGTATGCGCGCAGCCAAGCTGTTCCGCTGAATTTTGGCACCCCTCTTGGGGCGGCACCGCACTTAGCGGGTGTGTTGTTGGCACAAAAAGAAAATTTGCAGCTGAACTTTATTGGCTATAAAGGTGGCTCGCAAGTCATTGCAGACTTAGCCGGCGGGCAAATCGATCTGACGATGAACAGTTTTCTGGCAACCTACCCCATGGCAAAAACCGGCAATTACCGGTTGATTGCTGTCGCGAGCCCCGAGCGCTTTGCCCCAATCCCTGACACACCAACAATCGCCGAGCGCATCCCTGGCTATGTAACGGGCTCGTTTCAAGGGATGATGGCACCTAGCGCAACACCACAGGCCATCATCGCGAAGTTAAACGCCGAGATCGCAAAAATTGCCGCGCTACCCGATATTCGTAAACAGTTTGCCGACTTAGGCTCTGAGGCCTTGCCGCGTTCACCTGCAGACTTGCGCAAATGGTTAGCTGACGAAACCACGTATTGGGCAAAAGTCATTCAAACAGGAAACGTCAAAATTGATTGATACTGCGTCGCGCGAGACGAACACACAGTGGCTGCGCGCGTATAAGATTATTGATCTGTATTACGTAGCGGGTTTGCTGTTATTTACCTTCGTCAGGCTCTTGCCCGCACAGTTAGATCTTGAGACGTATACCTCGCTCGCGCTGACGAGCTTAGTGCTTGTATTTCTGCTGGCAGACCTGTGGTCACTGCATTATCGCGCCCGGCCATTTTTAACTGGCGGCCTGATACCGGCCCTAACAATCAGCCTCGCGTGCGTTGGAATCTGGTATGTAAACCCTTTTTCCGTCTTGTGGGTGTTTGCGGCGATTCCGGTACTTTTCATTCGTTTTCCCTTGATGTCTGCATACGTTGTGAGTGCTGCGGCAATCGTCGTGGTGTTAAATATCTTGTACTTCAAACACAGCCTAGATGCCATCACACTAGCGCGCCTCGCGTTAGCGGGCGGCATGATTACCATCACACTTGGTATCTTTTTAAAAATCTTAAACAAAATCAATAGCGAACTGACCGAGACGACCGCGTTACTGGACGGCACTCTGCAGTCTGTTTCACAAGGCATTAGCGTCATTGGCGCTGACAATCGTTACAAACTATTTAACCAACAGACCTGCGAGCTATTAAATCTACCCCCCTCGCTGCTCGCAAGCAAGCCGACGTTGCCAGAGGTCGTACAGTATCAAATTGATCGGGGTGATTTTAGAGATCTTGGTGAGATCACACCCGAAGCACGCGCCTATATCTTTTCGCATGGTGTGAACGTCGATGAACACACCAAACGAAATTACGTCCGAAAAGATGCGCAGGGTCGTTTTATTGAGGTTAAAACACACCCAATGCCCTCGGGTGACGTTGTGCGCACTTACGCTGACGTGTCGAATTACGAAAATACCAGCAGAAAGTTAAGAGAATTATTAACCGAGCAGCAAGAAATGAGTCAACTCATCTTGCAACGCGTACGCGAGCAAATGATTGACTCGATGACCGAACTCGCCTTAACCCGCGACAACGAGACCGGCTTGCACATCCAACGCACTAAGCTTTACGTCAAGACGCTTGCGCAAATATTAAGTCGCGCTGAACGCTACCGCGATCAGCTCTCTGATGAGCTGATCGAAAAAATCGTCACCGCCGCACCCTTGCACGATCTGGGCAAGGTCGGAATCCCGGATCAGATCTTGCTGAAACCCAGTCGCCACACGCCTGAAGAGACGGTGATCATGCGCACGCATGCGATGCTTGGCGAGACCATTCTGGCAGCGGCCGCCAGCGCCGACCGCATGCCCACCTCCCTGTTTAATATCGCCGCCAGAATTGCTGGCGGGCATCACGAAAACTGGGATGGCAGCGGCTACCCTCGCGGCCTCGCGGGCACCAATATTCCGCTCGAGGCGCGCTTGATGGCTTTGGCTGACGTGTATGACGCACTGACTACCGAGCGCGTCTACAAAAAAGCCTGGACACACGAAGCGGCCAGTGCCGAGATTTACCGCCTCTCGGGTAAGAAATTTGATCCTGACCTTGTGTTTGCCTTCGGCCAGGCCGAAGCGCGCTTTCGCGAGATTGCCATCGAACTGAATGACGCGACGTCTGTGTCTCAAGCTTAGGCATCGCATATGCAACTTGCTGAACAAGTGTTTCTCGTACTTTTTGGCACGATGGCGTTGGGCTTGCTCTTTAGTTTTTCTCCGCTCTTCAACAAGCAAAACAGTGCTTCGCTCAATGGCTATTGGATTCTGTCGGTTGGGTTATACGCCGGCGGATTTTTTATCTTTGCGTTGGTACCGTCGGTACACCCGGCGCTGCTCACCCCTGCCAATATCTGCATCCTTGGCACCAACATTTTTAGCGGGCTATTGTTTCGCTCTTGGCGCCAACCCATTGAACGCCCGCTTTTAATCGCGGCCTGGTGTGTTTTGCTGTTATTAGGCATCACCTACGAAGCCATTCGGCAACATGGTGGCTTCGGTGATCGGGTGGTCTTTGTCACGACAGTGTTTGCAATCTGCTTACTTTGGCAGGGCTATGAGGTCGCGCGCCTAATTTATGCGGGCGCCCCGGTCATATTGAAATTTATTTTTGGTCTCATTTTGATCACTCTTGTGTTGACACTGATCCGCACCTTCACAACGTTAAATCTCAATCTTGGCCACGTGAGTAACATTTTTAATGAAGAGGTACTATCGCGATTTTTGCGTTGGGGAACACAAGGAACAATGCTGTTAATTTTTTTTGGGGTGGGTACCTTTTATTTGCAACGACAAATATTCGAACGGCAGCAGATGATCGGGGCACTCTCTTCAAAAGAGAGCGCACTATCAAGCGAGATTGAAGAAAAAAACCAGGTTCAGCAACTGCTCGTTGAACGTGACGAATTGATTCAGTCATTAATTAGCGCCAAAAAATCAGCCGAAGTGGGGGCACTCTCGGCTGCACTGGCGCACGAACTGAATCAGCCACTGTGCGCCATACAACTCAATGCTGAATGCCTGCAGATGGAGCTCACGAGCGTTGTGACCAATCCACTGATTAAGCAAGAGCTCATCTCTAGAATCTTGGCCGATAACAATCGAGCCTCCGAGATTATTACGGCCCTCAGACAGATATTTTCAAACACGACGTTGGTGCCACAACGGGTTGATCTGATTGACACCATGTCATCGCTCGAAAAGTTGTTTTTACCTTTAGCCAAAAAAGAAAATATTACGATTCGTCGAAACTATCCCATCACGGGCGGGAGCCATGTCTTAGTGAATCCGCAAGAATTTCAGCAGGTACTCTTAAATCTTTTAAACAATGCGGTTCAAGCGCTGTCAGACATTACAGACCGTGAGCGATGCATTGGCATCACCATCAGCAAGACTGGCAATCGCGCGTACTTGAGCGTGGCTGACAATGGCAACGGCATCGATCCGACGACGCAAGCAACCATCTTTAATCTGCTGAGCTCTAACAAGTATGCCGGAATGGGTTTGGGGTTATGGTTAAGTCAGCATATTATTGAGCGACACAAAGGTCGCCTTTACGTTGCGGCACAACCTGGCTGGGCAACTACGTTTATGATTGAATTACCACTCCACGAGTAAGATCTCGATATTAGTGAAAAGCGCTTAGTCGCGATGCAAGCCACCCCTTACCCCGCGCCCTGAGCGGCGACACCTTACGGAGACAATAATGAAAATGGACTTAACTGGAAAGCGCGCGTTAATTGCTGGCGGCAGCCGAGGCATTGGCTTGGCGATTGCCGACGCCTATGCACAGGCCGGTGCAGATGTTTCAATTTGTGCCAGAACCGAAGGCCCGTTGCGCGAAGCAGAGGTTGCGCTCAAGAAGCACGGTCACAAAGTGCTTGCAACACCCTGCGATTTGGGCGATGCCAACGCCATTAAGCAGTGGGTAGAAGCGTCGGCTAAGTCGTTGGGCGGCATCGACATTTTGGTTAACAACGCCTCGGGCTTTGGACGCACCGATGACGAGGCCGGCTGGGCCGTCAGCGTTCAAATCGATTTAATGGCAACGGTGCGTGCCTGCCACGCTGCCATGCCCTACCTCGAGGCTCGCGGCGGTAGCATTTTGCATATTTCGTCGATTTCAGGCCTTGGGGCCAGCGTACGTACGCCGCCTTATGGTGCCATCAAAGCCGCCTTAATTGAATACACCCAAACACAAGCGCTGTCGTACGCTGGCAAAAAAATTCGCGTCAACTGCATTGCCCCGGGGTCGATCTTTTTTGAGGGCGGCACCTGGGACATCGCCAAGCGCGATAAGCCGGATCTCTACGCGCGTATTCTCGCCGGCATCCCCACTGGGCGTTTTGGGATACCTGAAGAGATCGCAACGGTTGCCACCTTTTTAGCCAGCGACCTCGCGTCTTGGGTGACTGGGCAAACGATTGCTGTCGATGGTGGACAAAGCCTTTAACGCAAGCCGCAACAAGACATCGCCTGCGCTTGGTTCGCCACGCCGCTAGGCGATTCAAGCGATAATGAGCGCCTTGAGTGTTCCATTACGGTGACTTGCATGCGTACCCTACCCCTACTATCTTTGACGCTTCTGGCGAGCCTCGCGCTCGCAGGCTGCAGTTCAACCTCTTCAGCGCCTGCTAAACCCCCTGCGGCCAGAGTGGCCCTTGGTCTGTTTAAAAATACTGATGCCAGCACGGTGAAAAATAATCTCATGAGTGTCTGCTCAAAAAACCGCCTGAACATTCAAACCGATAAAAATGAAGTGATCTGCACAGGCACCGAGATTGACTCGCAGCGCGAAACCCTAATCACCGCCATGATCAACAACGAGTACGCCTTACAATATAAGGACGTTGTCAGCTTTGTCTTGGCGGCGCAAGGGCCAGACGTGCGCGTCACGGCGAACTCTTATCTTGAATTCATCATGCCAAAAGGGATCATGTCTGACGTACCCGCTAAATCAACACGCAATCTGCTTGATGACGCCTCGTTCATCAATGCGCAAAAGCTTTTGAAAGCTGCTGGCGCTTCGGAGTAGTCAGCCATGTCAACGCCCACCAATCCTCATCATCTCACCGT
>CAMCZQ010000106.1 GCA_945887835.1 Bordetella parapertussis
CGACGCTGCACCATCTGCGTGATTTAGGGAATAGTGTGATTGTGGTTGAGCACGATGAGGATATGATCCGGCAAGCCGACTGGGTGGTCGATATGGGTCCGGGCGCTGGTGAGCATGGCGGACAAATCGTCGCGCAAGGCACACCCGCGCAAATTGAACAAAACTCTGCGTCGATCACCGGCCAGTATATGAGCGGTACGCGCGCGATTGGGGTTCCCAAACGTCGGCCCTTAAGCGAAGAACAAGCGTGGCTCACCCTTACGGGTTGCAGTGGCAATAACTTAAAGTCCGTCGAGCTGCGCATCCCCGCAGGTAAGTTCGTCTGTGTCACCGGGGTCTCGGGCTCAGGAAAATCCACACTTATTAACGATACGCTTGCCGTAGTGATGTCGCGCGCCTTGCACCATGCGCAAAGTGAACCGGCACCTTATTCAGGCCTGGCCGGGCTCGAGAACTTTGACAAAATCATCAGCGTCGATCAAAGCCCGATCGGTCGCACGCCGCGCAGTAATCCCGCGACGTATACGGGGTTGTTCACGCCGATTCGCGAACTGTTCGCCGGCACGCCTGAGGCGCGCACGCGTGGCTATGATCCAGGGCGCTTTAGCTTTAACGTCAAAGGCGGGCGCTGTGAGGCCTGTCAGGGCGACGGTGTAGTGAAAGTTGAAATGCATTTTTTGCCTGACATGTATGTACCGTGCGACGTGTGCGTTGGCAAACGCTACAACCGCGAGACGCTCGAAATTCGTTATCGTGGCCGCAACATCACCGAGGTACTCGAGTTAACGGTTGAGCAGGCGCTGGTGTACTTTGACGCGGTACCGTCGATTGCACGCAAGCTGCAAACTCTGATGGATGTGGGCCTGTCGTACCTACGCCTGGGACAAAGCGCCACCACGCTGTCTGGCGGCGAAGCGCAACGCGTTAAGTTGTCGCTCGAGTTGTCAAAACGCAGTACGGGTCGCACTTTTTATATTTTGGATGAGCCCACGACTGGGCTGCATTTTCAGGATATTGCCCTGCTGCTTGAGGTGCTCAATCAACTGGTCGAGGCCGGCAACACCGTCGTGGTGATTGAGCACAATCTTGATGTCATCAAAACCGCTGACTGGGTGATTGATATGGGCCCAGAGGGCGGTGACGGTGGTGGCCAAATCGTTGCTCAAGGTTCCCCCGAGCTGATTGCCGCCACCCCGTCCAGCCACACTGGGCATTACTTGGCGCCCGTCTTGAAACGCGCTTTACGGCAACCCAAAAAATCTTAACTGCGAGGCGGCGGTGTTGCCGCAATGCTGCGACTCGACGAGCGGCAGAGCCGAATCACAACGCTGACCGCTGGCCAAACCCGAAGCCTCAAGTGGCTTACCAGGCTCGCCACTGCCAGCGCCCGGCTGCTCGGGCGACCACCGCCCCCACAACACATTGACGCGACTCGATTTACGGCAACCCCCTTGCGTGCGTCCATCGCAAATATTAAAGGCTGCACTTAATGCGCTCGCTGCGTTAGGGTGGCCACACACCGCCGCATACGCGCGCAACACGCCTCCACCTTGTACGCTGCCTTGCTGCGACACCACAGACGCCACCCAGCCAGGTGAGCACGGGCTTTCGACAGTTATTTTTGGCGTCGCCTCGCCACCCGCGCGACTAAAATAATCACGCGTCAAACCTGCAGCATCTTGTCCCGCGCGGGCCTCAACAAACGCAAGATTACACGTATTGCCCGAGCGCGTCGGTGTACAAATTTGCACCAATGAAAGTTTAAGCTCACCCAGATTGGCTGGGCCACCACTCACGATAACCGCCGCGCCGGTCTGGCTTAACGCAGGCTCAACAGGTGGCGCAGCAAACGGCGCAGGGCGCGCCGGCGCTGACGCAGGAGTGTTCGAAAAATCGCCAGGCGCAGCGATCGGCAGCGCCATCGCGACGGGACCGCTTTCGTTTGAGCCAGCGCTGGCATTGCCAATCGGCGCTGCCCGCTGTGAGCATGCCGTCAGAGCTAGCATTGCAGCGATCGCGATCGCCAGCAAGCCTGTGCGTGCGTGCGACTGAAAAAGGGTTTGCTCAAACTGCTTCATATTTCCTCCTTTGTACTGAATCCGCTCGGCCAGCGCCAAGCACTTAAGCTTTCTCTCGGCACAAGGGCGCGCGCGCCTGCCAACAAAGTTTTAACCGAACTGTTCACCCATACGAAACAAGCGATGATGTTCTCGTATCGCATAACGGTCAGTCATGCCTGCAATGTAATCCGAAATCGCTCGCGCCTGAACCATTTGGTCGTCGTGCCAATAATCAGGCGGTAACAATCGAGGCTCTTGGATGAAGGCGCTAAATAATTCGCGCACAATTCGCCGAGCCTTGTTAGTCATTCGCATAACTTTGTAATGACGATAAAGATTTTCGTACAAGAATTTTTTTAACGCGTCCGCTTCATGCCGGACTTCGCTCGAAAACGCGACCAAGGCGCCGCACTGACGCGCTGCACCGGCATCCGCCGGCGCGGCTTGGACCAACTTCGCTGAGGTGGTCTGAGTCACGTCGATAATTAAGGTGTTGATCATGTTGCGAATCGTTTCTGACACGAGCCTGCGCGCAGCAAGCCCAGGCCACGCCGTCAGCACGGGGGCGTAATGGCGTGCAAAAATCGGCACGGCCTGCAACTGCTCTAGGGTCAAGAGCCCAGAACGCAGGCCATCATCGATATCGTGATTGTTGTAGGCGATTTCGTCGGCCAGATTGGCGAGTTGCGCCTCAAGAGAGGGTTGCGTGCGGTCGATAAAGCGCTGCCCAACGTCGCCCAGGCGCCTGGCGTGCGCCAGCGAACAATGCTTCAAGATGCCTTCGCGCGTCTCGAAACACAGGTTTAAGCCGTTAAACGAAGCGTAACGTTCTTCGAGTTCGTCTACGACCCGCAGGCTTTGCAAATTGTGCTCAAACCCACCTGCCTCGGGGGCGAACTCGCGCAGACACGCGTTCAGTTCATCTTGTCCGGCATGGCCAAACGGGGTGTGGCCCAGATCGTGCGCCAGCGCGATCGCTTCGGTTAAGTCTTCGTTTAACCGCAAACTTCGCGCAAGCACGCGCGCGATCTGCGCAACTTCAAGAGAGTGCGTCAAGCGAGTGCGAAACAGATCACCCTCATGATTGATAAAAACTTGTGTTTTATATTCAAGCCGCCTAAAGGCGCCCGCGTGAATAATGCGATCGCGATCGCGCTGAAACTCGCTGCGATTTGAAGGCGCAGGTTCTTGGTGCCTGCGGCCTCGGCTTTGATCGGCACGCGACGCATAGGTGGCAAGTTCGGACATCGTGTTCGCCTAGGCCGTGTTGCGCAAAATCACGCGCGACACTAAGTCGGCGGGCGCTGTGCGGCGAATCGTTTCACCAATTTTTGGCATCAAAATAAAATTGATTTCGCCTGCTTCCGTTTTTTTGTCGCCTCGCATGAGTTGCATCCACTGCTCTACGCCGCCCAGACGCGGCCCAAGCACCGGGCAGCCAATGGCGCGCACCAGCGCGCGCACACGCTGCACGTCGGTCTGTGCAAAGCCAAACAGCTCTGCCGATAAATCAGCCGCCATGACCAAGCCGCAACCTACCGCTTCGCCATGTAGCCATTCGCCGTAACCAAGCCCCGCTTCGATCGCGTGACCAAAGGTGTGGCCAAAATTTAAGATGGCACGCAGGCCGGTATCGCGCTCGTCTTTTGAAACGACCCAGGCTTTGAACTCGCAAGAGCGACGAATCGCTACTGCTAACAGTTCTGGGTCGCGTGCGCGCAAACCGGCAACATTTTTTTCGCACCATTCAAAAAACTCTGAATCTAGAATCAAGCCGTATTTAATGACCTCAGCCAGGCCGGCCGACAGCTCGCGATCAGGTAAGGTACTCAAGACGCTTGTGTCGATTTCTACGGCAATCGGCTGATAAAACGCACCGATCATATTTTTGCCTAACGGGTGATTCACCGCTGTTTTGCCACCCACTGAGGAATCCACTTGCGACAGCAACGTGGTGGGTACTTGCACAAAGCGGACGCCGCGCTGATAAACCGCCGCTGCAAAACCCGCCATGTCTCCGATGACGCCCCCGCCTAACGCCACGATCACGGTGCGCCGATCGAGTTGCGCCCCAAGCATGGCGTCAAAAATCTGGTTGAGCGTCTCAAGCGTTTTGTGGGCTTCGCCATCGGACAACACAACGTTCACCAGCCGCTTACCGGTTGTTGCCAGAACTTGACGCACTCGCTCGCCAAGCAGCTCTTGTATCGTGGGGTTGGTGATCAACACAATCGAGGTGGCGTCGGTGGGGATGGCTTGGGCGAGGCTTTCGAGCCTGCCCGGGGCGATGTGAATGGGATATTGCCCGCCTGGGGTCGCGACAGCTACGGTGTGCATGGCTTATTCTCGGGTGGATGGCTGGCAGTAAAATCTGCTCGCATGTTCTCTGAAGAGTTTTCGGGCTGGCGTTTCGCCTGTTGATCAATCACTTTATCAATCTGCTTGAGCCGCTCGACAAGTTGCGCGACCAACTGCGATACCGAGACCGCGCCGGTGTCTACGACGATGTCAGCGACCTCTTGATAGAGTGGCTCACGCAATGCAAGCAAACTGCGCAGGGTGCCGCGCGGATCGGGGGTTGCCAGCAAGGGGCGGTTACGGTCGCGACTGGTGCGCCGATACAGTTCATCAACACTCGCACGCAAATAGATCACTACACCACGCGTGCGCAACGCCTGACGGTTTTCAGCGGCTAAAACGGCCCCGCCGCCCGTGGCCATTACTAACCCGGGGCGCAGCGAACAGTCATCCAGTACTTGACACTCGCGTTTACGAAATCCGACTTCGCCTTCGATCTCGAAGATGGTGGGGATCCTGACGCCGCAACGCGCTTCAAGCTCATGATCAAGATCAAGAAATTCGCGGCATAGCACTTTTGCCAGAGCTTTACCGATGGTCGTTTTACCCGCTCCCATCATTCCAACTAAAAAAACCGGAGTGGACTCGACCCACACAGGCGCACGCCTTTGCGCAGGCAAGGCCGGCGTCAGACTTGAGCGCTCAGGATCGCTCGGAGTATGCGACTCGGGGGTCAACGCATTGTTCATCGTCTGATTATCCCATTGACTGCAGTACAGCTCAAACTGAATCCGGCAAAACGACTTAAAACCATTAAAATACAAAGTAATGAGCAAATCTACCACCCACCGCGACGACGACGAACCCCAAGAGCCCCAGCGCCTAGGCTCCTGGCTGATTGGGTTTTTTCTTAAGCTGGCGATTCTATCGGCAGGCTTAGCGCTATGTGGAGCCTTGCTGTTTAGCATGGCGCTGGCGTTGGCTTGGCCCAATGTTCCCGAACTCACCGCCATGACTGACTATCGTCCGCGGGTGCCATTGCGTATTTTTACCGCCGATAAAGTGATGATTGGCGAGTTTGGCGAAGAGCGTCGCAATGTTCTGCGTTTTAACGAAATCCCCGATGTCATGAAGTCTGCTGTGCTTTCAGCCGAAGACGACCGGTTTTATCAACACGGCGGGGTCGATTGGTTTGGCGTCGTGCGCGCGGGCTTAGCAAACCTGATCTCAATGCAAAAAACGCAAGGTGCAAGCACCATCACCATGCAGGTCGCCCGCAACTTTTACCTTTCGTCTGAAAAAACCTATTCGCGTAAATTTTACGAACTTTTGCTCACCTTCAAAATCGAGGCCAACCTCAGCAAAGATCAAATTCTTGAACTTTATTTGAATCAAATTTATTTGGGCAATCGCGCATATGGCTTTGCAGCTGCCTCACGCACATACTTAGGCAAATCAATTGCTGAGATCACGCCGGCCGATGCCGCGTTGCTTGCGGGCATCCCGAAAGCGCCCTCGCGCTTTAACCCGATCGCGAACAAACCGCGCGCGGTCGTGCGCCAGCGTTATGTGCTGGGCCGTATGCACTCTCTGGGCTATCTAACCGACGCTGAGTACAAAAAGGCTCTCGATCAGCCCGTGATCATCAAATCGGCTGAAGGCACACCGGCGGGCGGCTTTGCCATCCATGGCGAGTACGTCTCTGAGTTGGCACGTCAATTAATGATCAGTGTGTACCCAGATAGCGTTTATTCGCGCGGTTTAAACGTGTACACCACCATTCAGTCTAAAGATCAACAATGGGCGTACGAGTCGCTGCGCGAAGGCGTACTGGATTACACGCGACGTGCGCCCTTTCCGGGGCCTGAAGCGCAGCTAACGATGCCTGCTGGCATTGAAAACGATCCCGCAAAACTCGATGAGTTCTTGGATGGCGTGTTCGATAAATATCCTGACCGCACCGAGATGCTCATTGGCGTGGTGCTTTCCGTTAAGCCTGATGAAGTCAGGGTGGCGCGCAGCTCAACCGATATTGTTTCGATCAAAGATAAAAAGGCACTCAGTGTGATCGCACGCGCGCTTAATCCTAAAGCGCCCAACGACTTGCGCTTGCAGCGCGGCTCTGTCGTTTACGTTTATAAAGGCGCTGGGTACCCCGAGATCTTAAACCTGCCTACCGTGCAATCGGCCTTTGTGTCGATGATCCCGCAAGACGGCGCAATACGGGCAATGGTAGGGGGGTTTGATTTTTATCATGGCAACTTTAACCGCGTCACCCAAGCCTGGCGCCAGCCAGGCTCAGCTTTCAAACCGTTTATTTATGCGGCCGCGCTCGAGCGCGGGCTTACCCCGAACACGGTCATTTCGGATCAACCCTTTGAGCTGACTGCCGAGCAAACCGGTTCTAAGGCGTGGGCGCCCAAAAACTACGGTGGGCAGTATGACGACAAACTCACGATGCGTGAGGCCATCGCGCGCTCAAAAAACATGGTGTCGATCCGTATTCTGCAGTCAATCGGACCTAAATATGCACAAGACTATATCGTGCGGTTTGGCTTTGACAAGGCCCGTCATCCCGCTTATTTACCGATGGCGCTTGGGTCTGGCGCGGTCACGCCCTTGCAGCTCGCCTCAGGGTTCGCGGTTTTTGCGAACGGCGGCTATCGCATCACCCCTTACTTAATTGACCGGGTCACCGACGCAAACGCACAGGTCATCATGCAGGCCAAGCCCACCATCGCCGGCGACGCTGCCGCACGCGCGATTGATGCCCGCACGGCTTACGTCATGGACGATTTGCTACGCGGGGTGGCCACCTCGGGTACGGCGGCACGCTCAAGACAAGTCATTAAACGAGACGATCTGGCTGGCAAAACAGGCACCACCAACGATTCGGTCGATGCCTGGTTTGCAGGCTATACGCCACAATTAGTCGGTGTCGCCTGGATGGGCTACGATCAGCCCAAGTCACTGGGTTCGCGCGAGACCGGGGGTGGGGCATCGCTGCCGGTTTGGTTGGGCTATATGCAAAATGCGCTTAAGGCGTTTCCAGAACAAAAGCGGGCGGCTCCCCCAGACGGCTTAATCACCGAGGGAGGCAACATGTATTTCAGCGAGTTTCCGCCCGGGCAAGCCCTCATGAAGCTTGGCACTCCCGAAAAAAACGACTCCTTGGGCGACTTTTTGAACAATATTGGTAGCAACCGTAGCAATTCGACGCCAGCTAACTAAAATACAACTGTTAGGGGCTTGCCGGTGGCCTCTGAACACACCTTAGATAAGGTATCGTGCAAGTCGGCGCCACCACGGGTATCTTTCCAGTGTTGGCCGTCAAAGCGATAATGAAAGCCTCCGCTTCTGGCGGCAAGCCACATTTCGTGCAGCGGGGCCTGACTATTGATCACGACTTGATGGCCGTTTTCAAAAATCAGATTTAAAACATTTCCTTGACGTTTAGTTTCAACATCAAGGTCGAGTTGATCAAACCAGTGGTCGGCTTGGGCTTCAATCGCATCTAACAATGCGGTCACCCGAGCATAAAATTCAGTATCGTTCATAATCCTTATCCTCACGTTTGACGGAGCGCGCAGTGATCAGCAAAACCGACAACCACCAAAGTGCTCGCATTGTAGCGATGCTGACACTTGCCGTGTGGGTCGCTGGCTGTGGCTACAAAGGCCCCCTCTACTTACCCGCCAAGCCCGCCGAGATCCGCCCTTACACGACACCTTTTTCGATGTACGGGGTGATTCCTGACGAACAAGACATGGTGGTGCCTTTCTTTGATGAAGATTTAATGCTCATCCCCACCCCGATTGTCATTGAATAACTAACTTATACTTTTTTACAATCGCTTGTCGTTGTTACTCTTTTGCGGGTTGACTGACCCTCAGCGCGCTTACTGCAGGCATTGTTGCCTAAATCACGTGCCAAACCCTGAATACCCATAGCCACAACATGACCGCTCAAACCGCCTTGCCCACAGGGGCTCCGTTTTTTCATTACCGCGCCGCTAAACTGCATGCCGAGGGCGTCTCACTTGCCAAACTGGGCAAAGAACTCGGCACACCCTTGTATGTTTACTCACGGGGGGCGCTTGCGACGGCCTGGGCCGCCTACCAAGACGCCTGCGTAGGGCATGATGTTTTAGTGTGTTTTGGCATGAAAGCCAATTCAAACCTAGCCGTTCTAAAAGAATTTGCACGACTGGGCAGCGGCTTTGATATTGTCTCGGGCGGCGAACTTGCGCGCGTCCTGGCAGCGGGCGCCAACCCCGCCAAGGTCGTTTTTTCGGGTGTGGGCAAGCAAGCCTGGGAGATGCAGGCCGCGCTTGAGGCTGGCGTCAAATGCTTTAACGTCGAATCACTTTCCGAACTCACGCGCTTGTCTGAGGTCGCGTTGGCGCTTGGTCAAACCGCGGCGGTGTCTTTGCGCGTCAATCCAGATGTCGATGCAAAAACACACCCCTATATTTCAACAGGCCTTAAAGAAAATAAGTTTGGTATTGCCATCGAAGACGCACTAAAGGCCTACACACTGGCAGCCTCTTTGCCGGGTCTCTCAGTTGTGGGTGTTGATTGTCACATTGGCTCTCAGATCACGGAAGTGAGCCCTTACCTTGATGCCTTAGACAAGCTGCTCAAGCTGATTGATCAGCTTAAATTAATCGGTATTGCGCTCAAGCATATAGATTTAGGCGGGGGCCTGGGGATTCGTTACGACGATGAAACTCCCTTGGCACCCAAAGTGTTACTTGACCGGGTGTTTGCACAATTGCAAGAGCGCGGCTATGGTCATTTGCAGCTCGTGCTTGAGCCGGGCCGCTCGCTGGTTGGCAATGCGGGCGTGTTGCTTACGACGGTGCAATATCTCAAACACACCGAAGCGCGCAACTTTGCGATTGTTGACGCCGCCATGAACGACCTCATGCGTCCGGCGTTGTACGAGGCCTGGCACGGTGTGCTGCCGGTTGCACCGCGCACAACCGAGGCAACGTTGTATGACGTGGTTGGGCCCGTCTGCGAAAGCGCCGACTGGCTTGCGCGTGGCCGACAGCTTGCCTTAGCTGAGGGCGATCTTTTGGCGATTGAATCGGCCGGTGCTTATGGCTTTGTCATGGCCGGCAACTACAACAGCCGACCCCGTCCCGCCGAAGTCATGGTCGATGGTGAGCAATTTCATGTGATCCGCCAACGGGAAACCTTCGCCGACTTGATTCGCGGCGAAAGCTATTTGCCGGATTAAATTCAAGCATGCTCAAACTCATTGCTTTTGTACTTCTCCAAGGTGTGATGAGTCTTATTTGGGCCGCAGAGGTAGCCTCAGTTAATCCCGAAACCCATTCTGGTGGGCTCGCCAAGTTAAAAAATAATCACGTGTTTCCGGCAAGCAACAATCCCCTTGCGCTCGAAGCTAAGGTGCTGACACCCGCCGATAAAGAAATCGCTGCGCTTGCGAATCAATTGATTGACGCCAATGCAACAACCTCTATTTTGCTCATCGAAAAGGGCAAACTTATTTTTGAAAAATACAAAGCACCTGCTACGTCAAACAGTCCGTTATTTTCTCAATCAATGAGTAAAAGCCTGACTGCTTATACAATCGGGCACTTGCTTTGCGAAGGCAAAATTCAGTCGCTCGATGACCGTGCCGACACCTATGCCACGGCGCTTACAGGCACCGTTTTGGGCGAGGCCAGCATTAAACACCTATTAACCATGAGTAGCGGAGCAAAGGATGGCATTACGTCTGGCCAAACTTATGTTGGTGAATGGACAGATATTGCGTACAAAGGCGTTTCAACCATTGACGTCATTAAAAAATACGGTCAACGCGATACCACTCTCTTTGGAAATCCGTTGCCGGGCGGCACAGAATTTAGATATAAAGCCATTGACACGTATGCGTTAGAGCACGTCGCCGATCGTGCTGCTGGATTTCTCAAGTCCTTTGAGCGCACGATCTGGCAACAAGCGCGCACTGAAAGTAAAGGGTACTGGTTAACGGACAGCAGTCAACACGCGCAGGCTGCCTCTGGCGTAAGCGCCACGGGACGTGACTGGGCAAGATTAGCCATGCAGTCACTTAAAGACCTTAAGCATGGCAGTCCCTGTGTTCAAAAATTTATGCAAGAAGCCACCACGAGCCAGCTACCAAACTCGGCACGTCGCGTCGGCAAAGCGTTTAAAGGCTATGGCTACCAAACCTGGATCGCTGATTTCGGTAGAAAACCTAGCTACTGGTGGATCGGCTTCGGCGGGCAACGCGTCGGCATTGAGCCCGCGTCTGAAAAGATTATTGTTATAACAAGCTACCGAGAAGACTATATGGACTCGGTATATAAGTTATTTACCACTTGGCAGAATAGCAACTAGTATTTCTGTTCAAGCGTTTGCCTCATGTCTTCGGTTTAAGTAGCCCGCTAAAAAAACTCTCGGTATTGACTGCCAGCGTTTCGAGGTGATAACCACCTTCTTGCACCACCACTGTTGGCAATTTCAAGCCTGCGATCAATCCACCCAACTTGGCAAAACCTTCGGTCGTCACGGCCACCTTTGACTGTGGATCATCTTTATACACATCGAAACCCAACGCCAAAACGAGCGCATCAGGCTTGAAAGCCTTGAGTGCTGAGAGGGCTTTCTCGACCTGCTTGAAAAATACCGCCTCACTCGAACCATGTGGCATAGGTAAATTCAAGTTATAGCCCCGCCCATGAGCCGCACCTTGCTCATCATCAAAGCCCGCAGTCGCAGGATAAAAATTCATGGGGTCGCCATGAACTGAGATATAAAAAACATCTTCACGCTCATAAAAAATTTCTTGCACCCCTTGCCCATGATGCACGTCGGTATCTAAAATCACCACCCGTTGATGTTTTGAGCGCAATACTTGCGCTGCG
>CAMCZQ010000107.1 GCA_945887835.1 Bordetella parapertussis
CACGCGGCCGAACAGCAAACACCTCTTGAAAGTCCGATTCCTGGCGCAGATTTGACCTTATTAAGACGTCTGATTAACCAACATAGTCAGCGCCTGGATCGCTATGTTTGTCGAAGTTGTGGGTTTCAGGCGCGCCGCTATTATTGGCAGTGCCCCGGTTGCAACGCGTGGGAAACCTATAAACCACGTCGTATGGAAGAACTTGAATGAATATATTCCCTGAAGAGGCTGTCGCTCGCGCCCGTGTTTTGGTGGTGGGTGATGTGATGCTGGACCGTTATTGGTTTGGTGAGGTTGAGCGAATCTCGCCCGAGGCGCCTGTACCCGTGGTGCATGTTGTGCGTCGTGAAGATCGCCTGGGGGGCGCCGCCAACGTGGCACGCAACGCCGTGGCTTTGGGTGCGCAAGTCACTTTGGTGGGGCTAGTGGGCGCTGATGAGGCAGCCACACGGGTGCACGAATTGCTGGCTCAAGCCGGGGTTCAGGCCCATTTAATTGCCGATGCGGCGCATCCGACAACGCTCAAGATGCGTGTACTGGGCCGTCAACAACAATTATTACGTATCGACTTTGAAGAAAAACCGACGCCCGCCTTGCTTGACGCGTTGCATGAGCGAGTGGCACCGCTGTTTGCCGCACACGATGTCGTGGTGTTTTCAGACTATGCTAAAGGTGCCTTGGCGCACGTTGAGGCGTTGATTACGCTGGCACGTCAGCATCGCATTGCGGTGTTGGTCGACCCCAAGGGCAGTGATTACCAGCGGTATCGTGGCGCGACCCTTGTCACACCTAATCGCAGCGAGATGCAACAAGCTGTTGGGCATTGGATCAGTGAGGCCGATTTAGCCGAGCGCGCGCAAGGGTTGCGCGATCAGCTCGAGCTCGAGGCTTTGCTAGTGACACGTTCAGAGCAGGGCATGACGCTTTTTACTGCCAACGGGCACGACCACGTTGAGGCACAGGCGCACGAAGTGTTTGATGTTTCGGGCGCCGGCGACACTGTGTTGGCAACCTTGGCGGTCATGCGCGCGGCAGGGGTCGACTGGCCAGAGGCCATGCGTTGGGCCAATCGCGCGGGCGGCATCGTGGTGGGTAAACTAGGAACCTCTATCGTAACGGCCGGAGAACTCGCATGATTGTAGTGACTGGAGCCGCTGGTTTTATTGGCAGCAATATCATTCGTGGCTTAAACCGTCGGGGTCTGACCAATATTTTGGCGGTTGATGATCTCACCGATGGCGATAAGTTTGTGAATTTGGTTGAGGGCAAAATCGCCGACTACATGCACAAAGATGATTTTCGGCGTGGCGTGCTGAACGGCTCTTTGCCCAGCGTACGCGCAGTGTTTCACCAGGGGGCCTGCTCGGATACGACCGAGCGAGACGGGCACTTTATGATGGACAATAATTATCGTGTCACCCTTGAAATATTTGACTATTGTCAGGCGCACAAAATTCCCTTGATATATGCGTCCTCAGCCGCCGTGTATGGGGCCGGCCCGCATTACCGCGAAGCGCTTGAAAACGAAAAGCCGCTTAATGTGTACGGCTACTCAAAGTTTTTATTTGATCAGGTGCTGCGCGCGCGAATGGCGTCTTTAACCTCTCAGGTGGTTGGCTTGCGTTACTTCAACGTATATGGCCCACAAGAGCAGCATAAAGGGCGCATGGCTTCGGTTGCTTTCCATAATATGAATCAGTTTATCGACGAAGGCCATGTGCGCCTGTTCGGTGGCTGGGATGGTTATGCTGACGGCGGACAGTTGCGCGACTTTATCTCTGTGCACGATGTGGTCGAAGTCAATTTACACTTTTTGGACCACTCTGAAGTGTCAGGGATCTTTAATTGTGGCTCGGGACGCGCGCAACCGTTCAATGACGTGGCCAGCACGGTGGTGAACACGCTGCGCGCATTAAGTGGGCAGGCACCGATGGCACTTGTTGACCTTGTCAAGCACGGTTCACTGCGTTACATGGCGTTTCCTGAAGATTTGAAGGGGCGTTATCAAAGCTATACCCAAGCCGATATCTCGGCGTTGCGCGCCACGGGCTTTACTGCGCCGATGCGCGATGTGCAGACGGGAGTCGCTGAATACGTTCGCGGCCTGCACGCGTCAAGTGCTGTGGTCAAGTAATGTCACGCGCCAACCTCGGCGCAGCCGACGCGTGTTTCTGACCTGTTCAGCCTGATGAGCAGGGAAGGGTTTAAGTCCCTAGGGTGACTACGCTTGGACAACGTGAGGCTCGTTTGCACTGTCAGGCAGCGCGATCCCTCAAGATAGCGTGGCGACAGACTTGGTAGCCTAAAGCCTGGTCTGGTTCGCGTCACCTTTGTTTTTGAGGCAGCGTTATGAACCCTTTTATCGATGCAACCGTTGCATTGCCTTTGGCGCTTGAGCGTCCCGCACTCACTTCTCTCAAACCAGCCAGACTTCCCCCAGAGGCTGCAAAACGTGCGTCGGCGCGCTGGGCGTTTCCGTTTATGCCTCAGGGGCGCGATCGTGTGGCGCGGCGCACCAGCGTGGCGGCGATGCTCGCCGGCATGGGGGTTGGCTTGTCGGCGCACGCGCTCGATTTGAATGCAGCCACCGCAGAGCAGCTTAAATCGTTGCGGGGTGTGGGTCCTCGCACTGCGCAAATTATTGTGCAAGAGCGCAACCGCGCCGGTCGGTTTGAATCGCTTGAGGATTTGTCTGACCGCGTGCGAGGCATTGGCCCCAAGCGCCTTCAGGCGTTGCAGGCCGCAGGCTTGCGAGTCTCGGGTGAGGGGCGAGGGATTAACGCGCGCGCCTCACAAGACGCTTCGTTGGGGGCGCCGGGCGCTGAGGCAGCAGGTTCGCGCGCGCGTGCCCCTGCAGCAGGCGGCGTTGCGACACCAACAATTGATCCTGCGCCAGCGCTTTAGCCTTTGCAGATCGTGCCGTCAGAACACGGGGGCTGGCCCGGTTGCGGCTATCCCCCAAACTGTGAGTGATCCCCTTTGAGTCAGGCACGCCGGTTCGCTAGGCTTTGGTATGATTGTGCACATGAAAACATATCCTAGCGTTGAAAATGCCGTAGGCAACACCCCGCTGGTACGCTTGCAGCGCTTACTTTCAAAGCTCGCTCTCGAGCGTGGCAATATTGTGCTCGGTAAGCTCGAAGGTAACAACCCAGCGGGCTCGGTCAAAGATCGTCCGGCTTTGGCTATGATTTTGGGCGCCGAGGCGCGTGGTGAGATCAAACCGGGCGACACACTAATCGAGGCCACCAGCGGCAACACTGGTATCGCCTTGGCCATGACCGCAGCGATGCGCGGCTATAAAATGATTTTGATCATGCCTGATAACCTCTCGGTCGAACGTCGCGCCTCGATGGCTGCTTATGGCGCAGAGTTGATTCTGACACCCGCGAGTGGCGGTGGCATGGAATTGGCGCGTGATCTCGCAGGCAAAATGCAGGCGCAAGGGCAGGGTAAAGTCCTTGATCAATTTGCCAACCCCGACAACCCCTTAGCGCACTTTAAAACTACGGGCCCCGAGCTCTGGGAGCAAACGGGCGGCGCGATCACACACTTTGTGAGTGCGATGGGTACCACGGGTACGATCATGGGTGTCAGCCGTTATTTAAAATCCAAAAATCCAGCTATTACGATTGTGGGTGCCCAGCCCGCCGAGGGTTCGCAGATTGCGGGTATCCGAAAATGGCCTGAAGCTTATCTGCCCGCAATTTATGATCCCAAGCGAGTCGATCAGTTTGAATCGATCGAGCAAAAAGACGCAGAAAACATGGCTAGGCGTCTAGCCGCCGAAGAGGGCATCTGTGCCGGGGTCTCGGCCGCGGGTGCTTTGGTTGCAGCCTTACGGGTGTCTGAAACCGCTCGCAACGCCACGATTGCTTTTATTGTTTGCGATCGCGGCGATCGCTATCTCTCGACCGGCCTGTTTGATTCTCAGCCCTAAGCGCTAGGCCACGCGACTGAGGCAGCAAGACTACTCACTTGCCAAGGCCCGGGCAAGATCCGCCACCGAGGCGGCATAAAAATAGCTTCGGTTGTATTGAGTAATCGTAAAAAAGTTTTGTGTGGCGGTACGCAATTCAACGGTGCCCGCGGCTTGTTCGGGCAAGTCGATCACTCCTAGTGCTGTGCGCATCCACGGAGCGTCTTTGGCTCCTGGGGCGAGCGTGGCGCCTGCAGCTTGAAGTTGAGGCCAGTCAAGGGTAGGCTTTAAGCCACCTTCCACGAGTTTGTCTGCGCCTGCGGCGAGCCTGACGGGCACAAAGACGGGCAACCCGCGTTGCCACCCGTGTTCAACTAAAAAATTCGCCACTGAATCAATTGCATCTGCCATATTGGTGCTGAGGTTGATTGCTTGAGCCCCTCGGGCGCTGACGGCAAAGCGTTTGATGCTGCCTGGCATGAATTGCGGAATGCCTACCGCGCCTGCGTAAGAACCTTTTAGCGTGCGCGCGTCAAGGCGGCCCGTTAAGTCAAGTTCGATCAGGTCGGCAAGCTGGCCCCTGAACATCTCGGCACGATCGGGGCGTGTTGCGTCAGGGTAATCAAAGCCGAGCGTCGCAAGTGAGTCGAGCACACGAAAGCTGCCCTGACTTTTGCCGTAGAGGGTCTCGACGCCAATAATGGCAGCGATAATGTTTTGTGGCACGCCATAGCGCGTACTGGCGCGCTGAAGTTCGGCGCTGTACTGTTGCATGAAGGCTTCGCCTTGTGCGATGCGAAGCGGTTCAACCACTCGCCCGCGGTAAGTGGCCCAGCTGCGAGGTGCGCGCGGCTGTCCGACAGCGGGTGGGGCCACAATACGCGCCACGGTGGGGTTATAACGCGCCTCGCTCAGCAATTCCAGTACGCTTGTTTCTGCTAGTTGACGATTTGCGGCAAGCTCAACGCCAAAGCGTTGCATGGTTGCGCGGCGGGCGGCGTCGGTTTGCGGTCTGGAAGCTGGGTCAAAGCGACCGTCTGTGCTGGCAACCCCCCCGCGGGCGCCAAGGCCGGTAGTTGGTGTGCCAGTGCTTGTTGCGCCACCACTGGGGCTGCGAGCGGCCTGAGTGTCTGGACTGGGCTGCTTTGCTCCAACCGTGTTTGGTCCCGTTGTCGGCGAGGTCGCGCAACCGGTGATTAGGGCTGCAAGCAAACTGAATTGAAGCAATCGATAAGCGCTGAGCATCAGGATTTCCTTGTGAAAGCAGTCAATATCATACCGACTGCCTGAGCTTGGGCGTGAGTTCCGGTAGAATCAGAGGTTGATTGTCGGGCGTCAGACCTGATGAAGCTATATTTTTGATATGGAGATCGCTGGATGAAAGTGCTTGTTCCTGTTAAGCGCGTCGTAGACTACAACGTCAAAGTGCGCGTCAAGTCGGATCACACGGGCGTTGATATTGCCAACGTCAAGATGTCGATGAATCCCTTTGATGAAATCGCGGTAGAAGAAGCAACGCGGTTAAAAGAGAAGGGCGCGGCCACTGAGGTGATCGCAGTCTCTTGTGGTGTGGCGCAATGCCAAGAAACCTTGCGCACGGCCATGGCGATTGGTGCTGACCGCGGCATTCTGGTGCAAACCGAGGTCGAACTTCAACCTCTGGCCGTTGCAAAATTGCTTAAAGTGCTGGCCGAGAAAGAGCAGCCGCAACTGATCATCTTAGGCAAACAGGCGATTGACGACGACTCAAATCAGACAGGTCAGATGCTGGCCGCGTTGCTAGGCTGGTCGCAGGCGACCTTTGCAAGCAAAATCGAACTCGGTGACGGCGTCGCTCGCGTGACCCGTGAAGTCGATGGCGGACTCGAAACCATCGAACTCAAACTCCCTGCAATCGTGACGACTGATCTGCGCTTAAACGAGCCGCGCTACGTGACCTTGCCCAATATTATGAAATCCAAGAAAAAGCAGCTTGATATCGTGACGCCTGAGTCACTCGGCGTCGATGTGACGCCGCGCCTCAAAACGCTAAAGGTCGTTGAGCCTGCAGCACGTTCGGCTGGTATCAAAGTGCAAGACGTTGCGGCTTTGGTAGACAAACTAAAAAACGAAGCAAAGGTGGTGGTGTAACTATGTCAATACTTGTCATCGCTGAACACGATAATGTTCAACTTAAGGGTGCGACGCATAACGTCGTAGCAGCTGCTGCAGAAATTGGCGGCGACATTCATGTCTTGGTGGCTGGCGCCAACGCACGCGCTATCGCCGACCATGCTGCAAAAATTTCTGGTGTGTCAAAAGTGCTGCTCGCTGAGTCGCCTGCCTTGGCAGACGGATTGGCTGAAAACTTGGCCCAGCAAGTCTTGGCGTTAGCCGGTGGTTATAGTCATATTTTGTTTGCGGCAACGGCTGCAGGCAAAAATGTCTCGCCGCGGGTGGCCGCATGCCTAGATGTGGCTCAGATTTCAGAAATTCAAGCTGTCGATTCGCCGGATACATTTCAACGTGCAATCTATGCCGGTAACGCGATTGCCACGGTGCAGTCTAACGAGGCCGTCAAAGTCATCACCGTGCGCACCACGGGCTTTGATGCGGCACCTGAAGGAGGCAGCGCTACGGTTGAAGTCATCAGCGCCGTGTCCTCTGTAGGCCTGTCGACGTTTATTGGACGTGAAGTTGCTAAAAACGATCGTCCCGAACTTGCGGGTGCCCGCGTAGTGGTTTCAGGTGGTCGTGGGATGGGCAGCGCTGAAAACTTTAAAATCCTTGACCCGCTGGCCGACAAGCTTGGCGCGGCCATGGGTGCTTCGCGCGCTGCGGTCGATGCGGGGTATGCGCCGAACGACTGGCAAGTGGGCCAAACCGGAAAAATCGTTGCGCCACAACTTTATGTGGCAATCGGAATTTCAGGTGCGATTCAACATCTGGCCGGCATGAAAGATTCAAAAGTGATCGTTGCTGTCAACAAAGATGGCGAAGCGCCGATCTTTGGTGTGGCAGATTATGGCCTGGTTGCTGACTTGTTTCAGGCTGTGCCTGAACTTGTGACCGCTCTGTAAGCTTGGGTCAAGTATCACAGAGTATTCTGACCCCGTCCCCGCGACGGGGTTTTTTGTTTGAGTTTGTAACGAGGCGAGCCAGATGACTTACCGTGCCCCAGTGGATGATTTTCGTTTTGTGTTTGAGCATATCGCTGCGTTGCCCGAACTCTTAAAGCTGCCGGTCTTTGCCGGGCTTGAGCCCGACTTGCTTGAAGCGGTGCTTCATGAGAACGCGAAGTTTGCTGCCGAGGTCGTGGCACCGACAAACTGGGATGGTGACCAGCACCCACCGGTGTACAGCAAGGGTGTTGTGACCATGCCGGCCTCATATCAAAACGCTTTCAAGCAATTTGTAGAAGGTGGTTGGCAGGGCTTGCGCCATCCCGAGCAGTGGGGTGGGCAAGGCTTACCCAAATTGTTGTCTACGGCGACGACCGAAAATCTGTACGCAGCAAACGTCGCGTTTTCGTTATGCCCCTTGTTAACCGATGGCGTGATCGAGGCGCTTTTGTTGTCGGGCTCTGACAAGCAGCAAAAGCTTTATATCGAAGCATTGGTACAAGGCAAGTGGACAGGTACGATGAACTTGACTGAGCCGCAGGCGGGCTCTGATCTGTCGCTAGTCAATACGCGAGCGGTTGCTCAGGCAGATGGCACTTATCGTTTGTTTGGTCAAAAAATCTACATCACTTTTGGTGAACATGATCTGGCCGAAAACATCGTGCATTTGGTCTTGGCACGTCTGGCCGATGCGCCGCCCGGAGTTAAGGGCTTGTCGCTTTTTGTTGTACCAAAGGTGTTGGTCAAGGACGATGGTTCTTTGGGAGCGCGCAATGACGTCTGGTGCGCGTCTATCGAACATAAGTTAGGTATTCACGGCAGTCCTACGGCAATTCTTTTGTTTGGCGACGATAAAGGCGAAGTCGGTGCAGGTGCGATAGGTACATTAGTTGGCCAAGAAAACCGTGGCCTCGAATATATGTTCATTATGATGAACGCGGCGCGTTTTGCCGTGGGTGTTCAGGGAATTGGCGTGAGCGAAGCGGCCACCCAAAAAGCGCGTACCTATGCGCGCGACCGAGTGCAGAGCCGCGCCATCGAAGGCTCGGTGGCAGCTGTGCCGATCGTGCAGCACCCCGATGTGCAACGGATGTTGTCGACGATGCGTGGCCTGACTGAGGCGGCGCGCTCGATTGCCTGTGTGGCGGCAGTCGCTGATGATTTAAGTGTTGAACACACTGACCCAGCGGTGCGTCGTGCCAATCAGGCGTTGTACGACTACTTGGTGCCAATCGTTAAAGGGTTTTCGACTGAATGCGCGCTTGAGGTGACATCTCTGGGTATTCAGGTGCATGGTGGTATGGGTTTCATTGAAGAAACCGGGGCGGCACAGTTTTATCGTGACGCGCGAATTTTGACGATCTATGAAGGAACGACAGCGATTCAGGCAAACGACCTGGTGGGTCGTAAAACGTTGCGCGATGCGGGCGCGACAGCCCTTGGGTTGGCGCAGTCGATGCAGCAAACGCTCGCAGAACTCGAGGCCGAGAGTGCGGTGGCAGACGCTGACCATGCCGCAGGCTTACGCTTGATTCACCTACGCCTGACACAGGCCGTCGAGTCTTATCGTGCAGCGGTGCAGTACGTACTCGATTACGCCAAGAACGATATTCGCGCCGTATATGCCGGCAGCGTTCCTTACCTCATGCTAACGGGCTATGTCTTAGGCGGCTGGCACCTTGCACGCGCGGCACTGGTTTGTAGCGCTGCTCAGCGTGCGGCGAGTGCCACGCCGTTTACTCAAAATAAGTTTGCGACAGCCGTTTTCTATGCTGGCTCGGTCTTGCCGCGGGTTCAGGCACTCAACCTTGCGTTATCTCAAGGGTCTGTCTTGTCTGAGGTGCTGACTCGTTCGGATTTGGTGGTTTAGGATCCAGTGGTGTCATTCAAGTGGCTGACAAGTCGCACGCACGCGTCTGGTCAGCCAACAGCTTCGCAGACCGTCAAGGCAGGATCGCGTCTAAGCTTGTATTGACTTCAAGCAAAATCGGCGCGTTTGACTGAAATGCGGCTTGGATCACGGTAGCGATTTCTTCTTTGTGCGTGATGCGTGCCGAGGCCATGCCAAAGCTGCGCGCCAACTCATAAAAATCAGGATTAAAAAGCGAGGTGCCGCTGACGCGCCCTGGGTAGCCGCGCTCTTGGTGCAAACGAATCGAGCCGTAGCTGGCATTGTTTGAGACGATAAAAATAATGGGCAACTTGCGCTCAACAGCCAGAATCATTTCGTTGCCTGTCATTAAAAATCCGCCATCTCCGACAATACAAATCGTGGTGCGTGTTGGTTCGCGTAGGGCGCAGGCCACGGCTGCTGGCGTGCCATACCCCATGGCACCCGCCAGAGGTGCCATCAGACGCTGTCCGGTGGTGAACGTAAAGTGGCGATACACCGGAGCCGCAAATGTGCCGGCGTCCAGGCAGATGGTCGTGTCGGGCGGTGCATAGGCCTTTAGGGCACGGACGACCTCGGTGAAGTTCACGCCTGCTTTTGCCTGGCGCGCGGGCCAGGCCGCCCACGACTCAGAGTGTTCACGAAGCGCTTTGAGCCAGTTGACACGCGCGGCACTGATGGTGGGAGCGGGTGCCTGCGTGAAGGCTTTAACCAGTGCGATGGGGTCGCATACCAACGGGTAATCGGCAACGGTATCCCAGCTGACGACGCGCGAATCGGGATAGCAATGCAGAAATGTTTGCGACGTCTGCGCGTAGGCGGGGAACTGATAGTTTTGTGTCGTAATGTCGCCTAAGCGGGTGCCTAGCGCCAAAATAAAGTCGCTGGTTTGTAAGGTCGCCATTTGCGCTGCAGGGTTTGAAAGCCCTAGGTCGCCCACAAAAAGTGCGTCGTCATTCGTAAAAATATCATGACGTCTAAACGACACCATTGTCGGGAGTTGCCAGTGGTGCACAAAGGCTGCTAGCGCTTCACGACCACCCGGGCAGTCGAACACGCCACCGGCGATCACCACCGGCCGTTGCGCAGCGTTCAGTTTTTGGAGAATGTTTGCCAGCGTGTCGGCGGGGGGCAAGCCAAACACATGTGGCGTTTGTTTGAAGCTCGGCTCTGACACGGCTTGTTGCTGAATGTCTTCGGGCAGCACCAACACAACGGGGCCCGGCACACCTGAGGTCGCCATCCGAATCGCCTTGAAGGCGGCCTGGGCGATTTGTTCGGGACCCGTGCACTCAAACACCCATTTTGCTACCGAACCAAACATTTTTTGATAATCGATTTCTTGAAACGCCTCGCGGCGCAAATCGCGCGCAGCGATTTGACCAATCACCAGAATCATTGGTACGGCATCTTGCTGAGCGGTGTGTACGGCGATTGCAGCGTTCGAGGCGCCCGGACCCCGACTCACCAAGGCCAGGCCGGGGCGACGCGTCAGACGCCCGTCGGCGACCGCCATGTAGCCGGCGCCGCCCTCATGGCGGCAGGTGACGACGTCGATCTGCGGAAAGTCAACCAGTGCATCAAGCAGGCCCAAATAGCTTTCACCTGGCACCAGAAATAGTCTGTCCATGCCGTAGTCAGAAAACACTTTAAACAAGGCATGGCTCGAGGTGAAAGTTGTCATCGCGTGAGTCAAACAAAAAATTTAAGAAGATCGAAAATTAGCATAGCGCGACCCCTCTGGCTTGAAATTAGGCGTAGAGCATCCCTAGCGATGTTGTAAAAAAGCCGCCGACTAAATAACTGTATTTGCAAACAGTACTGTTTATGTGTACAGTACTGTTTATGGTTATTAACCAAACAGTTTTGTCGGTTCTAGGTCCCCGGCAACCACCCGCGGTCTCTTCGGCGGTCGAGGGTGGTAATTTCAACCGCTAGTACTTTGATTTAAAACGTTATTTTTTTTAAACCGCAGACGCGCTGATCCCTAGCGCTCAGCCAGTCGTTCATCTTCAGGAGCCTTAACATGCGTCAACCTACTTTGAGCCAAGCCTCACGCCCCAACCATACCCCAGCTTTTGCATCTTCGGTTGCAAATGCGAGTTCGCCTAGCACCAAGGGCATGTTATCCGACATCTTAGTTTTATCTTTTTGGATTGCTATGATTCCGGCGGTTTTATTAGTCGGCAGTGCTGCGGGGTTTTAACGAAAGCTGTTGTTTTGGCTGTGGCCTGATTTTGTTTTTAGTTTTGATC
>CAMCZQ010000108.1 GCA_945887835.1 Bordetella parapertussis
CGCCTGCCGGCTAACGCCCCGCGCTATTTGATGGGGGTCGGCACCCCCGAAGACTTGGTGCAAGGGGTTGCTCAAGGCATCGATATGTTTGACTGCGTGATGCCTACCCGCAACGCCCGCAATGGCTGGCTGTTCACCCGTTTTGGGGATATCAAGATCCGCAATGCCCAATATCGCGACAACATCTTGCCCCTGGACGCCAGTTGCAGTTGTCACACGTGCAAGAATTTTTCACTGTCTTACCTGCACCACCTACAAAAATCGAACGAAATTACCGGTTCGCGTCTAAATACTGTCCATAACCTTCATTTTTATCTGACAATCATGGCCGAAATGCGCGAAGCCATAGAGAATGGCCGCTTTCACGCTTGGCAAGCCCAGTTTGCAAGAGATCGCGCCACCAAGTCGGTACAATAGCCAGCGTTTCACATTTACTCAAAGGAGACCTTAATGTCTGCTCAAGCAATTTCCAGCATTGTGCTGGCTCAAGCCGCTGATACTGCTAGTTCGTTAATGGGCATGGCCCCCATTGTTTTGATGTTTGTCGTGCTTTACTTTTTGATGATTCGTCCGCAAATGAAACGCCAAAAAGAGCACAAAGCGCTGTTGGCTGCGCTGTCAAAAGGCGATGAAGTGATTTGCGCCGGTGGCGTGCTTGGCACGGTCAGTAAAGTGAGTGACAGCTATGTCACCGTTCAAATCTCTGAGCACGGCACAACGCCCATCGAGGTCGTGCTGCAAAAAGCCTCAGTGGCAACAGTATTACCAAAAGGTACGATCAAAGCGCTATAAGGCCTTGGTTGAAGACCCCGTCGCATGTTGCGTCGGGGCTAAACTCTTATTAATTCCTGTCGGCCATGAACCGCTACCCTATTTGGAAATACCTGACGGTGCTGGTCGCGATTGTGATCGGCCTGCTCTATACCCTGCCCAATCTTTACGGCGAGTCCCCCGCGGTACAGATTTCAAGCGCGAAGTCTACGGTCAAGCTTGATGCGGGCATGTTGGATCGCGCCCAAGACATCTTGAAAAAAGCTGGCCTTGCCAGCACGGGCGCGACTTTTGAACAAAACGGCCCAGTGGGCACGGTTCGCGTACGTTTCGCCAATACAGACCAACAAATTCTGGCGCGCGACACCATTGAAAAAACACTCAATCCAAACGCCGCCGACCCCACTTACACCGTGGCATTAAATCTGCTGCCGGCCTCACCGAGTTGGCTCAGCGCTATCGGCGCGCACCCGATGTATCTAGGGCTTGACTTGCGTGGTGGCGTACACTTTTTGTTGCAAGTCGATATGCAAGGTGCGCTCACTGCGCGCTACGACTCGCTTGTTACCGACCTGCGCGCAGCATTGCGTGATCAAAAAATTGAAAACACCGGCGTCGAGCGCAGCGCGATGTCTGTCGTGCTGTCGTTTTCAAGTGCCGCCGGCCGAGACCGCGCGATCAACAGCCTGCGTACTCGCAACCCCGACCTCCAGATGCTTGAACGCGCAGACGGCACCCGTCTGCAAATCGTGGCCACCCTTAGCCAGGCCGCGATGACCGCAGTCCAGGCCAACGCGCTCAAGCAAAATATCACTACCCTGCATAACCGTATCAATGAGCTAGGCGTCGCAGAACCGGTGATTCAGCAACAAGGCACCGATCGTATTGTGGTGCAGTTGCCAGGCGTGCAAGACGTGGCCAAGGCCAAAGCTATTTTGGGACGCACCGCGACACTCGAAATTCGCATGGTTGACGATTCGCAGGCGGCTCAAAGCGCCTTAGCTGCGGGCACAGTGCCCTTTGGCCTTGAGCGCTATCAAGATCGCGATGGCCGGCCCCTGTTATTGCGTCGCCAAGTGATTTTGACGGGTGAAAACCTGCAAGACGCTCAAGCCGGACGAGACAATCAATCGCAACAAGCAGCCGTGCATCTCACACTTGATTCAAAGGGCGCACGTATTTTTCGCGATGTGACGCGCGATAACATCGGCAAACGCATGGCGATTTTGTTGTTTGAAAAAGGTCGCGGCGAAGTCGTCACCGCCCCGGTCATTCGCGGCGAAATCCCAGGCGGTCAGGTACAAATCTCTGGCAGCATGTCAGCCGAAGAAGCTGCTGACACTGCCTTGCTACTGCGAGCAGGCTCGCTAGCCGCACCAATGGAAATCATCGAAGAGCGCACGATCGGCCCGAGTCTGGGTGCCGAAAACATCTCTAAGGGCTTTAATTCAACGCTCTACGGCTTTCTTGCGATCGCAGTTTTTATGCTGCTTTACTACCACCTGTTTGGAATCTTTTCAACGGTTGGCCTTGCGCTGAACGTCTTGATGCTGCTAGCAATTCTATCTATGTTGCAGGCCACACTCACCCTGCCGGGTATCGCTGCGATCGCCCTAACACTTGGGATGGCGATCGATGCAAACGTGCTGATCAATGAGCGCATCCGAGAAGAGCTACGCAATGGCGAAGCCCCGCAACAAGCGATCAGCCTGGGCTTTGACCGCGCCTGGGGCACAATTCTCGACTCAAACCTCACCACGCTGATTGTGGGTGTTGCCCTCTTGGTGTTTGGCTCTGGCCCCGTGCGCGGTTTTGCTGTGGTGCATTGCCTGGGGATTTTGACTTCGATGTTTACCTCGGTGGTGGGTGTGCGCGCCTTAGCAAATCTTTGGTACGGACGCCAAAAGAAACTGCAAGCGATTTCGATCGGCACCGTCTGGAAACCCAAAGACTGAATGCAACACTGAACTTCACGCTCGGGGGCGCAACCGCGCTACCGGCAACTGCTTAGTACCTAAAAGATCATGGAATTTTTCAGAATCGGTCGCACCATCCCCTTCATGCGCCACGCGTTGGTCTTGAATGCGATTAGCTTTATCACCTTCATTCTTGCGGTGTTCTTCATCGTGACGCGCGGCTTTCATTTGTCGATTGAATTCACCGGCGGCACCGTGATGGAGGTCAATTACACCCAGGCTGCGCCGATCGAACAAGTGCGTACGGTCGTCACTGGCTTAGGCTATACCGACTTTCAGGTACAAAATTTTGGTACCTCGCGCGATCTAATGATCCGTTTACCCCTTACCCCAGGGCAAAGCTCGGCGACACAAAGCGAAACGGTCATGAAGGCGCTCAAGGCCGCAGATGCGACCGCTGACTTGCGCCGCGTTGAGTTCGTCGGCCCTCAGGTCGGGCGTGAACTTGTCGAGAATGGCTTGCTCGCGTTGCTATTTGTGATCATTGGCATTGTCCTGTATCTGGCTATTCGCTTTGAATGGAAGTTCGCCGTTGCAGGCGTGCTGGCAAACCTGCACGATGTTGTCATTATTTTGGGATTTTTCGCCTTTTTTGGCTGGGAGTTTTCGCTCTCGGTGCTGGCAGGCGTATTGGCAGTGCTGGGTTACTCGGTCAACGAGTCGGTGGTGATCATGGATCGAATCCGTGAGAACTTTCGCAAAGAACGCACGATGTCGGTGGCCGACGTCATCAATGGTGCGATTACGCAGACTATTTCACGCACCATCATTACCCACGGCAGTACGCAAATGATGGTGATGGCCATGCTGCTGTTTGGTGGCCCGACCCTGCACTACTTTGCCCTCGCACTGACCATCGGTATCTGGTTTGGTATTTATTCATCGGTGTTCGTGGCAGCTGCCATCGCGATGTGGCTTGGCGTCAAACGCGAAGACCTGATTAAACCGGTCAAAAAAGCCGAGCAGGCTGACGAAATCTACGAAGAGTAGATCCGAGACGATTCTTTTGCCCGTCGCGAGTTTGGGACGGCCTGAAAGTATCCTGCAGCGCATCGGCGTTACACTAGCGTTTTATCTTCTTAGCCCCCGGGATCAACACCCGCACCGGCGTCCTCATGCAAAAACTCGACACACGTGCGGTGCCTGACACCGACGCACAACCAAAGAAAGTCTTCATCCGCACCTTTGGTTGCCAGATGAATGAGTACGACTCCGCCAAGATGCTTGATGTTCTCGGACAAGAGCATGGCGCAGTGCTGACCAAAAGCGCCGATGAGGCCGACATTATTTTGTTTAACACCTGTTCGGTTCGCGAAAAAGCCCAAGAAAAAGTCTTTTCAGATCTTGGCCGTATCAAGCACCTCAAAGCGCTGAATCCAAACCTCGTGATTGGCGTAGGCGGCTGTGTCGCCAGCCAAGAGGGCTCGGCGATTGTTGACCGCGCACCTTACGTAGATATTGTGTTTGGCCCGCAAACCTTGCACCGCCTGCCCGAGCTCATTGCGCGACGCAATGCCGAAGGGCGTTCGCAAGTCGATATCAGCTTTCCTGAAATTGAAAAATTTGACGCTATGCCGCCGCCACGGATCGAAGGTGCCTCAGCCTTTGTCTCTATCATGGAAGGCTGCAGCAAGTATTGCAGCTTCTGTGTAGTGCCCTATACACGCGGAGAAGAGATCTCGCGCCCCTTTGAAGACGTCTTAACCGAGGTCTCCGATCTTGCCGACCAAGGCGTCAAAGAAGTGACGTTACTTGGGCAAAACGTCAACGCCTACCGCGGCAAAATGGGCGGGCACACCGGCAGTGCCGGCGGCAATAAAACGCTTGATGGTTTGGATCACACGCACTCGGCAGAGATTGCCGACTTTGCGACCCTGCTTGAATACGTGCACGAGATCCCAGGCATTGAGCGTATCCGCTACACCACCTCGCACCCCAAAGAGATGACCACCCGCATGACCGAAGTCTATGCGCGGCTGCCTAAGCTGGTATCGTTTTTGCACCTGCCTGTGCAAGCGGGCAGCGATCGCGTGTTGGCAGCCATGAAGCGTGGCTACACAGCAATTGAGTTCAAGTCGGTGGTACGAAAATTACGCGCTGCACGTCCTGGCCTCACCCTGTCGTCTGACTTCATTGTGGGGTTTCCGGGCGAAACCGAAGAAGACTTCGAAAAAACCATGAAGCTGATCGACGAGGTTGGCTTTGACACTTCGTTTTCATTTGTCTACTCGCGCCGCCCGGGTACGCCCGCGTCGGATTTAGTCGACGACACACCTCAAACAATTAAGTTACAACGTCTGCAACGCCTACAGGCTAAGATTAACGAGCAGGCAAATGCGATTGCTCGCAGCATGGTGGGCTCAACCCAGCGCGTGTTGGTTGAAGGCACTTCAGCCCGTGATGCCAACGAGCTCAGCGCTCGCACTGAAAATAATCGCATCGTAAATTTTGCTGGACACCCGCGCCTGATCGGGCAAATGATTGATGTGCGGATTACTGACGCCATGACTAACACGTTCAGAGGGCGCGTGGTGACGCACGAGCACTCAAGCGATGGTGCTTTGGCATGACACGCGCCACGGTCAAGACCTCTTCGCGCGCGCGACCGCATCCCGTCAAGCTCAACCTCGAGGGCAGCAACCAACAGCTTTCAAATTTGTGTGGTCCGCTTGACGAAAACTTACGTCAGCTTGCTGACGGCTTAGACCTTGAGTTAAAACGCCAGGCGAACAAAATTACCATGTACGGGTCGCAGGCCGAGACAGCGAGCACGATGCTGTTTGCGCTACACCAACGCGCCGCCAAGCATCCGATCTCGATTGATGATATTCAATTAGGCCTTGTTGAAATTGGCGTGGGTCGCTCGCCAAGCACGGCCAAGCAAGAGTTTGATCCAAGCGAATTTCCACCGCTTGACGATCAAAGCGGCGCCATTGCCTTGCGCACTCGCCGCAGTGATTTACGGCCACGCACCCCCCGTCAACGCGATTATCTCAACAACATCCTGAAGCACGACATCACCTTTGGTGTGGGCCCTGCGGGCACCGGCAAAACCTGGTTGGCCGTCGCGTGTGCGGTCGACGCCCTTGAGCGCGAAACCGTTCAGCGTCTGATCCTCACGCGTCCGGCGGTTGAAGCGGGCGAGCGCTTAGGCTTTTTGCCTGGTGACTTAGCGCAAAAAGTTGATCCTTACCTGCGTCCGCTTTACGACGCTCTGTATGACCTGATGGGTGCTGAGCGTGTGCAACGCCTGTTTGAAAAACAAACAATCGAAATCGCACCCTTGGCCTATATGCGCGGTCGCACACTCAACCACGCCTTTGTGATTTTGGACGAAGCCCAAAACACCACGCCCGAGCAAATGAAAATGTTTCTGACGCGTATTGGGTTTGGTAGCAAGGCTGTCATTACCGGCGACCCCTCTCAGGTTGATCTGCCAAAGGGTCACAAAAGCGGCCTTGCCCACGCGGTCAAAGTGCTAAAAGACGTCAAAGGTATTGCCGTCACACACTTCACTAGTCGCGATGTTGTCAGGCATCCTTTGGTTGCCCGAATTGTTGACGCCTATGAACAAGACGAGCAAACAAAAGCCTGAACTCTCTTTAGCGGTGCAATACGCTCAGGCAGAGTCGCGCCTGCCGCGCTGGCGCCTGCGCGCTTGGGTGCAACGCGCGCTTTACGCTGCGCACGAAGATCAACAACAGTCCTTTCGTGGTGCTCACTTAAGTATTCGCTTGGTAGGCTTGCCCGAAGCGCAAAGCCTGAACCAGGCCTACCGAAAAAAAGCTTACGCCACCAACGTATTAACGTTTACTTATGGCGAACAGGCTGACGGTTACCTCAGTGGCGATATCGTGATTTGCGTGCCCGTCTTAAAACGAGAAGCAAAAGAACAACACAAAAAATTTTTAGCACACGCTGCTCATCTGACGCTTCATGGCACCTTGCACGCGCTAGGCTACGATCACCTCAAAGCCCGCGAAGCCAAGCATATGGAAGTCTTAGAAACAAAGATTTTGGCGCAAATAGGGTTTCACGATCCCTATCTTCTCCCTTAAGCTGTTAAGCCGCGCCAAAATGGTGCGTGTATGACAGCGCTTTCAGGTTATCCTAGACCCCCCTTCACTCTGTCTTTGGACGATGTCAGATCCCTATCCTGCAGCTGAGCCGTTAACCCCCCCAGCCAAAACCTCACGCCCCCGACTCCTTGATCGTCTGCTGTCGCTTGTCAGGCGCGAGCCTGAGGATCGCGAGGGCATTATGGCCGTACTCGAGGCCGCACGCACCCGCAATCTGATCGACGTAAATTCGTACTCGATGCTAAAGGGCGCCCTCGCGGTTTCTGAACAAACCGTGATGGATGTTATGGTGCCGCGCGCACGAATGGATTTGTTAGAGGTTGGTACGTCGATTGCCGAGTTACTACCCGATATCATCGAAACCGCGCACTCCAGATTTCCGGTTTACGAAGAGTCACGCGACAATATTCTGGGCGTCGTGATGACCAAAGACCTGTTGCGGCACATGCTTGACCCAACGCTCACGTTGCGCGATCTGGTGCGCCCCGCCGTTTTTATCCCAGAGACTAAACGACTGAACGTGTTGCTACAAGAGTTTCGCAGCAAACGCAATCATCTGGCAATCGTGATTGACGAGCACGGCGGTATCACGGGCCTTGTCACCCTTGAAGATGTACTTGAGCAAATCGTCGGAGAAATCGAAGACGAGTACGATGTCGCAGGCGAACAGACAATTTTTTCGGATGGCGCCCTTGCGTGGCGAGTCTTGGCCACTACTGAAATCGCCGATTTCAATCAGACGTTGGCAACCAACATTCCAGAGGGCGACTACGATACCGTGGGTGGCTGGCTGGCTCACGTCATCGGACGAATCCCCCACCGTGGCGATTTTTGCCTGCACAATGACCTGCGCATCGAGGTGATGCGTGCCGATTCACGACGCGCACTTTGGCTGCGTGTGAAGCGACGTATTCTGATTGACGCCTCGCTCAACCGAAAGGCCGAATAAATCGTGGCGGGCTGGGGGCTAAAATGGCGCTTAGCAGTTAGCCTGTTGTTGGGTGGTGGGCTGCATGCGTTAAGTTTTGCACCAAGCCCAATTCCCGCGTGGGCCTTGAGCCCACTTGAACTCGTGACAATGGCTTGGCTGGTGCATTGCGCTTGGCGAGCACCAACGGCACTCATCGCAGCGCGTCGCGCCTGGCTGTTTGCGCTGGCGCATTTTGTTGTGGGGCTGTATTGGCTCACAATTAGCATGCACACCTACGGACTGATGCCGCTTCCTTTGGCCCTGATCGCCTTGGTTGCACTGAGTGCCGTTTTAGCGCTCTATGCTGCGCTTGCCTGCGCAGTGGCGCACAAACTTAGCGCTCGGTCGCTGGGCCTTGGCGCACAACCCTCCATTGAATTTTTATGGGCCGCTACAATTTGGGCGGCCATCTGGACCCTTGCAGAGTGGCTGCGTGGCACTTTGTTTACGGGTTTTAGCTGGCTAACGAGCGGTTATGCCCACATCGATAGTTGGTTTGCCGGTTGGGCTCCTGTTTTAGGCGTTTACGGAGTGACTTTTTTTTCCGCGTTTGCCGCAGCCGCTCTTGCCGCCCTACTTTGCGCGGCGCAAAGCACGCCCACTCACCAACCTAGGCAGGCACTGGCAGCGCTCGTCGCCTTGAGCCTTGCAGGCGCGGGCTGGGGCCTCACACAGCACACTTGGACGACCGACAACGGGCGACCATTAGTGGTGCGACTGGTGCAGGGCAATATCGCACAAGACATCAAATTTACGCCTAGCCATATTCAACATACGCTTGAGACACACCTCAGACTTGCAGCCTCGGTCTCAACGCCAAACGCACCCTCGCCTGAGCTCGTCTTGTTGCCCGAGACCGCTTTAGCAGTTTTTCAACACCAACTACACCCAAGCGTCTGGAACGCCTGGCGTGCTTTAGCCACCGAACAACAGAGCACCCTCATGATGGGCGCAGCACTCTTTGATCGCGCAACGGGCACTTACACCAACAGCGTCATTGGCATCGATCACACAACGCCACTTGAGGCCCTGACAAGTGGTCACACCGCGCTGCGATACGACAAGCAGCACCTTGTCCCGTTCGGCGAATTTGTGCCCTGGGGGTTTCGTTGGTTCGTCGATCTGTTAGCCATCCCGATGGGCGATTTCAACCGAGGGTCGGCACAGCAACTCCCGTTTGCCGTGGGCGATCAACACATCGCACCCAACATTTGTTACGAAGACGTGTTTGGCGAAGAGCTTTTACCGGCGCTCGATGTGGGCAACCGCGCCGCACCACAACAAGGAGCCACGATCTTGGCTAACTTCAGCAACTTAGGCTGGTTTGGAGAGTCGTGGGCATTAAGGCAACACTGGCAGATGGCGCGTATGCGCGCGCTCGAAACCTCACGCCCCATGCTGCGCGCCACCAATACCGGTATGACGGGAGTCATCGACCCACAAGGCCGCACCCTCGCAAGCTTGCCGCCCCATCGCGCAGCCGTGTTGGATATTAGTGTGCAAGGCCAACGTGGGCTCACGCCTTACAGTTCAGCGGGTAACCTACCTGTTTTGTTATTGGCGGGATTTATTTTGCTCACTGGCTTTTATCGCCGCCACAAGCACCCAGCGCAATGACCTCACCGCGGCCGCTACATCTGCAAATCATTAACCATATCGATGAGATCGAGCCGCCTTTATGGAACGCCTTGGTCATCCAAAGTGGTGGGTCGGTGTTGTGTCAGCATGCATTTTTAAAAGCGTTCGAATCGTCTGGCAGTGTCGCAGCCGACACCGGTTGGAATCCGCAACACTTGCTGCTGTGGGATACCCACGGCGAACCTACCGTTGACCCCACAACAGCCACGCTTGTGGCCGCTGTGCCCCTGTATGCAAAAGGGCATTCATACGGTGAGTTCGTGTTTGACTGGGCCTGGGCAGACGCGTATCAGCGTCACGGCCTGCAGTACTACCCAAAATGGCTGGCGGCAGTGCCCTTTACCCCGGTGCCAGGCCCGCGGCTGCTCACCAGCGATGCGCATCGCCCGGCCGCCGCTCACGCCTTGCTGCAATGGGCTAAAGAAAGCAAGTTGTCATCATTGCATGTGCTTTACACCAACGAGGCTGACACAGCCGCACTGTGTGCGGCGGGCTGCATGCCGCGCAAGCACACACAGTTTCACTGGTTTAACCGCGGATGGGCAGACTTTGAAACCTTTCTCGCATCGCTCACCCAACCGAAACGAAAAAAAATCCGCGCCGAGAGGCGCAAGGTGAAAGATGCAGGCGTCACGACACAGGTTTTTACGGGCGCCGAGCTGACCCTTGAACACTGGGATATTTTTTATCGCTGCTACGCCAACACCTATCACCAGCGCGGCAACCCGCCCTACCTGACCCCCGCTTTCTTTGAGGCGGTGGGCGCAACGCTTTCTAAGCACTGTGTGATCGCACTGGCCTATCAAGACGAGCAAGCGATCGCCGCCTCGCTGCTATGGCTTGACTCCACCAACGGCCAACGCAGGTTGTACGGACGCTACTGGGGCGCGCTCAAGCACATTGACTGCTTGCACTTTGAGTTGGCTTACTACACCCCGCTTGACTGGGCGCTCAAAAACGATATCGCGGTCATCGAGGGTGGCGCACAGGGCGAACACAAACTCGCCCGCGGGTTTGAACCCGTGCAGACCCAATCGGCCCACTGGCTGGCGCATCCTTCCTTCGCCGACGCCGTCGAACGCTTCTTAGAACAAGAGCGCACGGGCATCGAGCAGTATATGCAAGGACTCAATTCGCCGTTTCGCGCTGAGGTCGGCGACTGAGCGCCACAGCGTTCAGTGCCAATTGACTGCCGATCGCTCGACATAGGGGCTTTACCGCAAGGCCACAGCCTGTCACCCGACTTGCATAAGAGCCAAAACTTAGGCATAATCTCGCTTCTTCGCTGTAGACACACTGTGTGCTTTTTTCTCAGTGCCAAGAACGAAGTCAGATCAGTTAAATAGCTGGTTTTACAGGCTGTTAAATGTTCTGGCTTTAGTTTTTTGGGGGTATAGCTCAGCTGGGAGAGCGCTTGCATGGCATGCAAGAGGTCAGCGGTTCGATCCCGCTTACCTCCACCAGTCAACGCGAAGAACGTAGTAAATCTAGTCCCCATCGTCTAGAGGCCTAGGACATCACCCTTTCACGGTGAGTACAGGGGTTCGAATCCCCTTGGGGACGCCAGTTTTTCATTAGTTTATCGCTGCGGAGCGGTAGTTCAGTTGGTTAGAATACCGGCCTGTCACGCCGGGGGTCGCGGGTTCGAGTCCCGTCCGCTCCGCCA
>CAMCZQ010000109.1 GCA_945887835.1 Bordetella parapertussis
CGGCAAAAAAATCGCTGCAGGCCGCACTGTTTCAAGGCTAGATCAGTCAATCGGCTGGATGTCGCAACTCGGCTGGATTGATGCGAACGGAGTTACAGAAAAGGGTAGGCTCTACGCGGATCGTGCCTTTGAAATCGCTGGGAGATCAAACAATGAATCCGCGTGATTTTGCTCGAGAACCTGGGTACGACTTCACCATCGCTCTGACTTATTCGTTTGACCCACTTTTCTTTGAAAAGGTGGTTCTTCACGATTTACGTACAGGACAAAGCGGAAGTGTTCTCGTTGTCGGCGATCCACACGAAATAACTACCGCGATCTCGAATGCGCAGCTGCCGTTAGAGCATCTTGGCAGGCGCTACATGCTATCCCAGGCGACTCATTCGAAGGGCGCGTTTCATCCAAAAATTACATTGAGGCTAGGGAATGAGGATGGTCAAGTCCTCGTAGGATCGGGAAACTTAACACGAGGTGGGTGGGGTGGAAACCGTGAATTGGGTACACAATGGAAAATCGGCCCGACTCAGGATGATCAAGGTAGTTGGATTATTCCGTTGCTTGTCAGTATTGAGAGTTGGTGCTCTGGCGACCGCGAACGCGAAGTAATTTCTCGCGCAAAGTTGATCCCATGGATTCAGGCGCTGAAAACGATTAATAGCAACAAGCCGTCGTCACTTCTCTATAGTCAGGCCGGTAGCACATTGGCGCAACAGCTAGAAGCACGCTGGAGCGGTCGGCGGTTTGAGAAGTTATTGATAGCAACGGGATCATCTGACGATAAAGGGGCAATGCTACGCTGGGCGCATGACACCTTCGGTGTTACCGAAGTTATAGTGGCCGGCACCGTTTCATCGTTGTCATTTGATCCTGCCTTGCTAGACGCCTTACCCTGCACGGTTAGGATCAAAGCTATCGAAGCCCCCTTTTTGCACGCCAAGTTCTATTGGTTTGAAGGTTCTGCAGGCCCAGCGGTCGTTTTCGGCTCAGCGAACTGCTCAGCGGCAGCTTGGCTACTCAATCCGGCTAACGGTGGCAATATTGAAACTATTGTCTGTTTTGATCAACCCAAACTGAATGATTTCTCTGAACCATTAACTTTATTTGCGGGCGAAACTTCAGACCCAGCTGCCGTTCTCTCTGCATATCAATCTGTAGATTTAGAGAACGAAACTGGCGTCGACGATGCGGGTGTATATCGAATCACCACATTAGACTGGGATAGACGCGCTTCAATCGCCACTTTTGTCATCACCCCACCACCGCCCGTTACCGCACGCGTGACGTTGGTCATTAGTGAAACTTCATCAGAGGCCCAGAGCAGCGCGATCGGCAGTGGTCGATTTCAAGCCAATTTTAGTGAGACCTTTACCTCGTCGGTCGTTCTTTACGGATTTGCAGTTGTGACGATCGGCGAACTACAGCACAAATCATCCAAGCGCTGGGTTGACTGTATTTTTGAGTTAGAGCAATCAAGGTCTGCAGCACGAATTGTTGACCCACTATTCGCACTTGAAGAAGATCACAATAAAAATGGGCAGCGTAAGGTAGTCAAAGCTATCCAGTTAATAGTTCAAACTCTCTTCTCAGACGCTGGGCACTTCCCAGATCCTGATGCTGTTAATCGACAAAGCGCAAGAGAAGCCCAGCGCGATAATACTGTGCCTGTTCAGGCATTGGATCCACTAAAGGTTCTTTATCAACCATCAGAAACAGACTCTGATCGTGACACACCTGTTGAAATGATCGCCGCAGCATCTGGCACCGTTTCGGTGTCGGGAATACTCGGTTCATTGTATTTAGCAGGTAACGGTCGTAGTACTTCTGAGTACGAAGAAGAAGTTGGCGACGCTGAAGATGATTCTCAGAAACCTGTCGCTCGAGCGACCGCCCGTAACCAATTAGGTGAGAGGTATGTTCAACAATTAGCCAATCAGGTCGGTGGCTCCATCGACAAACTAATCATTCAAGATTTTATGAAAACTTGCACGGCAGTTCAGTTTGTGCAGGCCACTGCCTTTCCACTCGCTGTCGCGGCATTAGGCAGGCAGCAAGGCTGGGTCAGCACAGAGAACGCTAGCAAGTGGACCATTCGATTATTCGGCATTTTATTTGAGCATTTTGGCCATGGCATAGGGCTGCTAAATAAGATTGAAGAACGGTATCAGGCTGCTGACAAGGCTGAAATATTTGAAGCAGCGGTTGGTGATGGATCTTTATGGGCCGCTTTAGTTGCCAGCTTGGTGAATGCGCCCTGGCAAGTGGTCGGTGCCGAATTTGAGAAAGCCTTGGCAGTGCGTCAACTATTTCGTGAGCCAAGCCTAATCAAAACAGCTAGTGCTGCAGATTTACTGCGTTATGCGAAGGCACTACGATCAAAAAATGCCACTGAAATATTAACAATACACGCCCCATCAATAGTCAGTGCGCTCGAAGACTTAGAGCTCAAGCTGAAACCATATTGGAGTGCAGAATTAGCGATGCGTCAAGGTGCGCACATACAAACTCAAACTGGTGATCTTTTATGGCAACACCCTACTGGGTGGGCGGTAGTTCTTGGGCCAGGCCTGGGGGCTGATCAAATTTCCGTTCGCTTTAAAGGCACTAAGAGAACGGTCATGCAAGGCTTCTATTTCAACGTTTCTGATCTGGCCCGACGAGAGCCCCAATTTGCGGATCTGGTAAGTTTGGTGATCGAAAGGACACAGGCTTTTGAATCAAACTGACGAAAATTTTTAAAAATCTCATAATTTCATTTTGCATTTTCAAAAAATAGTATTTGTAAACTCCACGAGCGCTTTATGAACATCGACTAAAAATGGGGCGTGCTCCACGAACCCATGACCGCCCACAGCAAGATAGATTACCGACAGCCTGACCAAAGATCATTGTTTAAAGTGCAATAGTTGCAAAGCTTGATTTACCCACTCCTAACAAATGTTTCATCCCTTAATGATTAATTATCACCTAAGTCCTTGTGACTAGACCGACGAAAAATACCCCAATCTAGTTGACTCTCAATTGCTTTCCACCCAGCAGCCCTCACTGCATATTGTGCATTTCCCAAGACGGGATTTTTCAACTCTTCAAGTGGATACCAGTGAGAGTCAGATTCCTTGTAAAACACTCGTGAATAAACACTACCAGTATGTGAAAGTCGATGCGTTTCAAATCGCTCCGACAATTTTGTGAAGGCATGGTTCAAGCTTTGAGCTGGTTCCATTTCCAGCTCTTCAGGGAAATACACCGAGCTTGAAAACAACTCGTGCTCGCCTAGCCCTGACACGATCATCCAAAGACCACCGTCTTCTGCTAACAAGTTTGATTTCTTTGTTTTGTCTAATGGTCCCAAAGTAACTGGTAGAAAAATGGCAGACGCCGATGGCAGATGTCGTGCGTTAACGATAATTCGATTGGCCTGCCAGCCATCGGCTCGGTAATAGCAAATCTTGTTGCTAGGCAGCTCTTGAACGCTTAACGCAACCATTAACTGAGTTCCGCGTGGGAGACAAAGGCTCACAACCTTTTGAGCAACTCGCTTCAAGAATTGTTTATCAGCGATGTCTGCACTTTTAATAACCAGTTCCGCCTCAGCCCCATCAACTACCGACACGGATCCTCCATACGCAAACTCCCAACATCCATTTTTTAGACGCATAGGGATTTTTAACTTCTTCGGGACAGCACTCATCACACAAATCTCCTAATGATTGGACGGCCTGCCAAGGAAATGGAGTGACTCAACACAGACTCAAATTATGAGCTAGCAATCGAATTTCCTAGACGCTTACGCAATTAGTCTAACCTCTTTGCAGGGGCGAAAATTCGGTTTAGTGTCAATCGCGGCGCCGCGCAGTCAGTCAACTGTGCAGTTAACTATAAGCGCCAAACAAAACCCCTTTGTAACAACTAGTTTACGATGTATAAATTAGTAACCGAAGCCCTCTCTCGCCCACCACCTCCGCTAACCCCCAATGCCTATTACCGACCTCCGCAACCGAGACGCAGTAATAGCAGCCTTAGCAGAATTCGACGCACTTGGCCAAACAGCCTTCTTAAAGAAATACGGTTTCGGAAAATCGCGCGAATATCAACTCTTTGACCCAACCACCGGCAAGCTCTATGACTCAAAGGCTATCGTAGGGGCCGCCTATGGGTACGCTTTTCCAGAGCAAGGGCCCTTGCGCGCCGCAGACTTTTCAGGCGGCGAGGCTACTGTGCAACGGGTATTGCAAAACCTAGGGTTTGAAGTGCGCCAAGGCAGGCCTGATTGGTCAGAGGCCGAGGTACAAGCAATCATCGAAGATTATTTTGAAATGCTTAATCTTGAGTCGCAAGGCGTTGCGTACAACAAATCTGCGCACAACGGGCAACTGCAACAACGCATTCCAAATCGCAGCACTGGTTCGATTGAATTTAAACATGCCAATATCTCAGCCGTCTTGGCCGAACTCGGCCTGCCGTATATTCTTGGTTACAAGCCACGCTCAAACGTTCAAGACTTGCTGCGCAAGATGGTGCAAGAACATATCGAAACCCATCGCACTAGCCTACTTGAGGTCATGGATAACTTTGATGTGCTCACACCAAGCGGTGCGCAACAATTTAGAGGGGTATTGGTTGATACTCCGATAGTTGAACGCTACACCCCACCTGCCTTGAAAGTGCGAACGGCTAAAAAATTCGACTACGCCGCACGCGAAGACCATAATCGGCTATTAGGTCGCAACGGTGAAGCTTGGGCGGTTGAGTATGAAAAGATCAGACTCGGCGACGACAATAGACTGGATCTGGCCAACAAAATAGACTGGGTTGCAGACCGTTTAGGTGACGGCTTGGGCTATGACATCTTGTCCTACGACTCAACCCACCGAGCTTCAACAGAACGAAGTCGCTTCATTGAAGTCAAAACGACCAACAGCGGCGCGACTAATCCTTTTATAGTCACGCGTAATGAGGTTGAGTTTTCTGAGGAACAAGAGGACGCGTTCTGTCTGTATCGGATCTTTAATTTTGCAAAGCAGCCACATTTATTCATCTTACGCGGGCCTTTAAGCGCGCACGTAGAGCTTGAAGCGCTTGACTACAAAGCACGGCTCTTAAGCCGACCAGCATGACCGCCATCCCCTACTACAACACCAACGTCCCAGCCCTCGCAACAATACGAGTCCCTCCCTGCCGCCTCAGTCCACAGTTGGCTAATCGACCTACTCCCCAAAACCAAAACCCTAGCCTTAGACGTAGGCGCAGGCTCAGGGCGTGACGCAGCGTGGTTAGCCAGCCTCGGTTTCGAAGTGATCGCGGTCGAACCCTCGGCAGGCATGCGAGCCGAGGCACAACGCTTGCATCACTCGGCGCACATCCAATGGCTAGACGATTCGTTACCTAATTTTCAAGTGACGCAGCGCTTAGGCTTAAGCTTTGATGTCATCCTACTCAGCGCGGTGTGGATGCACTTGCCGCCCGCAGACCGCCCGCGTGCGTTTCGTAAGCTGATCACCTTGCTCAAGCCCGGTGGGTTATTGGCACTTACGCTTCGCCTGGGGCCCGCCGCGCCCGAGCGCGCGATGTTTGAGGTGTCTGAGCACGAGATCGAAACGCTGGCTAAAAATCATGGCGCGTTCGTTGAAAGGCGTGTGCTGTCTAGTGACCAAGGTGGGCGCTCTGAAATTAGCTGGGTGCAATTGGCGGTTCGACTGCCTGATGACGGCACCGGTGCCCTGCCCTTGTTGCGTCACATTATTTTCAATGACGACAAATCGTCTACCTACAAGCTGGCGCTTCTGCGGGTGCTGTGCCGCATCGCCGACGGTACGGCCGGTTATGCCCGTGTGGTTGAGGGCGCGCCCAACTGGGTCGAGCTTCCGCTAGGGCTGGTGGCGCTGTTTTGGTTGCGGCAATATATGCCGCTGCTCAAGGCGGGGTTGCCGCAGCAACCTAACAATCGGGGGCTTGACGGCCTGGGGTTTGTCAAAGAGGCTTTCAGGGGCTTGGTTGCGCCGGCCTGTCATACCTCTGCGCTTGATCTGCGGGTGGGCATGCCCTTTGAGGGCGAGCGTGCGCAACTGCTGCATCAGGCGCTGCGCGATGTCTGTAAAACGATTCAAAAAATGCCTGCGCGTTATCTGACGCACCCAGATGGCAGCAACATCTTGGCGGTCACGCGCCATGGTCGTGTGGCGGCGCCTAAGCATCTGCTGCTTGACGAGGCGTATCTATCAAGCTTTGGGCACTTGCGCTTGCCGCAACATCTTCACACCGCCCTGCAACGTTTTGACGCGTGGATCGAACCGGCCTTACTGGCTGAGTGGGCGCGGCTGATCAAAGGCTATGCGCTGCGCCAACACCGCACGGTTGACGAAAACACCTTAGTGGCTGCGTTGGCCTGGTCAGACCCCGCACGCGACGTCACCCTTGCCCGCGGGCAGGCGCTGCAACTGCTGCAAGGCGGTGGGCTGCAGTGTGTGTATAGCGGCAAGCGTTTAACTGCAAACACGCTCGACATCGATCACTGTTTGCCTTGGCACGCCTGGCCCCGTGATTACTTTATTAGTGACTTATGGAACCTACCTGCTCCCCGCCTCGTCGCAACTCAACCGCCAAAAGAGCGACCGCGTACCCAGCGAGGTCATGCTCTCTGGGGCACAAACCCGCATCCAAGACTGGTGGGCGCAAGCGTATGACGGGGTGCTGGGCGAAAGGTTTAGGCTTGAAGCGCAAGCAAGCTTGCCGCTGGTGGGTGGCGGTGCGGGGGTTGAAGCGGTGTATGCAGGGGTACGGGTGCAGAGGCTGAGGTTGAGGTTTGATTTGGGGGTGGGGGAATGGGGGTAGTGGTGGGTGTTACTTGCGATTTCGTTTATACGCCCTTAGATCATTTGCCGAGAACATTTGATTGCGACCGACGACGTGACTAGGTATCAATTTACCTGCCTGAACATAGCGCCGCAAAGTTGGCAACGATATTTCTAAGTACTCGGCGGCTTCTGCCGCAGACAGGGGTTCTCGCGTTAAATGACCAAAAACCTGTTCGTGGCTGAAATCATCGTCACGAAATGCATTAGTGCTTAGAAGCAAAAAGAATTTGGCGCGCTCGGTCGCAGGCATGCGCCGCATTTCAGAAAACAGGTCTTGTGCCGTCAGTGCGTGGTTCATGTTACGGATCCTTAGCTTTTTTCTTGTCGCAGGTACTGTTGCGCTAGATGCTAGCGCAATGGGTAGGCATCGATGGAGTTCGCCTAGGGGTTTTTATCGATACTGTCGTGTTTTCCGGCATAGCGCATGTAGGCCGTACCATTTTCAAGAGTAAAGCTTGCTTTGTAGTTATCGTCAGGGGTTACATGTACCGTGTAACACTTAACTTTAACTTTTGGATTTTCGATGGACCAGGCAGTTCTATTTTGTAAATTATGAAGATGAAGTTTTGCAGGCGCCTTAGTAACATCTAGAAGTAACAAGTGACCAATAATTTTCTTGGCTTCGCGCAACACTTCATCCGGCAAACTACCGTATGACTTCACAAACGTAGCGGCACTTGCATCTATGCGATAAATGATATTCGCAGACATCAAGTTACAGCGTTAATTTTCTCAAGAATTTGCTGTATTTCTTCCGCAGAATCACCGGAGAGGTTTTCTGCACGCCCTAAAAAAGCAGCATCGTGAGTGCCTATTTCCCATCTGATTGAAGAAGTGAATCCGTATATTTGTGAGAACGCAGCAAGCGACCTATCAATGCTGTTCATAGTGTGTCTAGCTTCTGGACGGATTTTTGATCGAAATTGCTGCAACTTACTTGCGACGCAAGAGACTCTCTCCTCTAGCATTAAGATGCGATCGCTTAAAGAAAAATCCTCATCAATTGCTTCTGGTGGGAAATTACCTTGCTCTAATCTTTCTTTTAACGACTTCAAGGCTGAAAAGTGACTTTGAAGGTCTTTAATCATGCGCTCTATTCTTAGAGCGGCGCCCCAGCAAAGAAAATCCAGTGCCCATCGAGCAGACATAGTTTTGCCGAGCAGGCGAAACCTGTCCAAGCTTTTGCTAAGTCGGTCTACATCAGAATCAATGTCGCTGAAGTTTATTGCAGTTGAGTTCATGGTTTTATCCCTCAGAAGATAGAGGCATACAAAAGAGATTTGATATGACCTAATTATATCCTTCAAGTAGAGTAAGTTCTGGAGCCTTTCAATCGAGAAAATCGACCAGCGACTTATCGAATATCTACGCATCTCGCTCTAAGAGGACACTCATCCCATCGCAGCATAAAAAGCGTTACTACGGCAATTGGTGATGGGCGATGCTGTAACAATTTGATACATAAAATAGTTTTGTGCTCGGTCCGTTTTAGATCTTTCAAATACTAAAATTGAGTCCGCCTCTTGCAGGGTTCATTCAAGTCCAGGCCATGTCGAAATTATCGACCATCACTGAAAGACATATAAGCATGACCACGAATAAAATGCGTCCGATTCATCCAGGTGAAATTTTGAAAGAAGAATTTCTTATTCCGCTAGATATGTCAGCCCACGCTCTTTCGATAGCGTTACACGTACCAGCCCCACGAATTCACGATATCGTTCGCGAACGAAGGGCCGTGACGCCTGACACCGCCTTACGGCTTGCTCGCTATTTCGATACAACGGCACAGTTTTGGTTAAATCTACAAAGTGCTTTTGACTTAAAGCAAGCCGAACAAGATGTGGGTCAACTCATCAAGCAAGAAATTAGACCTCGTGCGCAGCAGGCCGCTTGACGTTTAACCGCAGCTTGGCTCAAGACTAATCGCACTCAGACTCAACGGCTAAGCTCTCGATGCAATATTGCCGCGTCTGACATCGGAATATCCATAATCTGCTGCAGATAGCCAGGACCTGTGCCCTGCTCCTTGATCATCTTTTGGACTGCGATAAAAAATACGCTTCGGAAAACCTTTTGAGCGGCCGCGATGTAGGCTGCGGGCTCGGGTGGAGTCGGATCAAAAAGTACTTCGCTAATCAACTTACCACGCTGACTGTTTCGAACGGCATGGATGTCCGCATCTTTGCAACGAAGTGTGGGTAGGCTGTGTGCCTTTGCGTAACGCTTGATCTCGCAGAACACGCTGAACAACGAAATGCTGTGTGCTTTAGCGTGCCGCTGCAACTCCCGAATCTCACCTTGTATAGAGCTCTGCCGGACCACATGCGGATACGCGGCCTCTGCGATCGACTTAGGAAAAAGCAGAGCGCCCGCTAAGGCATCAGCGAAATCCTCGCCCTCTTCTGATCCAGCGAGATCTGGGGTGTAAACATGGGCTAACTCATGAGCCATCCAAAATTTAAAGTCCTCGAGTCGCGTATCCAGATTCAAAAAGATGAACGTGGCCTGCTCTTTAGGAAGCAAAATATGCAAGGCATTTTTGTGATTTTGCTTCTCGCCCCATAACACCGGCACAATTACGGCACCGTTAGTGACGAATTGCTCAATAAGGTGCCCGTATGACAAGACGGCTTGACCATCGAGCCCGAGGCGTTTACGCACTTCAAGCGCGGTTGCTTGCAGCATGTCATATTGAGTCGTCGGCTGCGAAATCTGTACCCTCAGCGAAGGCGATTTTGGTAAGAATGGCACCAAGGGTCTCAGCAACGAACCCATCGCAATCGCCTTTAGAATATGAGCATCAGTGGTCTTGGCTGCGCCTTTCTTACGAAAAGCAATGACCGGATGCCCCTCGGCTGAGCTGACCACAAGATCGGCGAAGCCCAACTTCAAGGTTGTGGCAAGCTTCAATAACTTATTTGGCCGAGGAAAGTCGGTTCCCTTGAGCCAATTGGTGACAGCTTGGGCTGTCACATCAAGCTCACGCGCAAGATCTTTCTGCGTCCACCCACGCGCCTGTAGCGCTTTTTTAATTTTTTCGCGATCAATCACTTTTTCCATAGCTATTGATTATCGCTTAGTAACCGATGGAAATCAAGTTTAATCAAGTTTATGGGTACGAGAGTGATTGTCATACGTACGCCCAGCGAAATCTACCAATGCACTAATTGATTCAGGACTCGCTGCAATACCGTTGCATCTTTAACTCGGATATCTTGAAACAATTTGATACACAAAATAGTCCCGTCGCCCGTGTGTTTAGATCTCATCTAAAACTACAATTACGACTTGCGCAAAGACAGATGCAATATCGCAGTGAAGCTGAACTGTAAGTAGGAGTAATCATCAATATTCACCCCATTCACGACGAGCAATCCTATCAAACGGCGCTCAAAGAAATCTCTAGGCTAATAGATACCGACCCAGAGTTAGGCACCCCTGAGGGCGACCGGTTAGACATCTTAGTGGACCTTATTCAGGCTTATGAGGCTCATCACTACTCAATCGCCGTACTCGATCAAATTGAAACCATCAACTCCAGAATGGATCAAACCCACTTAAGATATCCAATCGCAATTGAACCAGGCAACGCCCACACTGCGTGGGGGGTCGTTGTACCCGATCTACCAGGATGCTTCTCGGCTGCTGACAGCGGAATCGACGAAGCGATCGATAACGCGAAAGAATCCATTGAACTGTGGATTAAAGATGCTATTGATGCGGGGCAAGACACTCCTAAACCCAGTTCAATCTTAGCGCTTCAAAAGAAAAATGAGTTTAAAGACTGGCTCTGGACCATTGTTGAGATCAATCGCGATTACGTTTGTACGCCCTCAGATCGTTGACCGAGAACATTTGCCTACGGCCAACGATTTGACTAGGTAGCAATTTACCTGCTTGAACATGGCGATGCAAAGTTAGCAACGATATTTCTAAGTACTCAGCTGCTTCTGCCGCAGACAGCGGTTCTAGCGCTAGATGACCAAACACCTGTTCGTGAATGAAATCATCTTGGCGAACAGCGTTGTTGCTTTCTAGTAATGTTGTATAAGGCCTCAATTGTTTAAAACGCCGCAACACGAACTAGCGCGACTACTTCGCGTAGACGTC
>CAMCZQ010000110.1 GCA_945887835.1 Bordetella parapertussis
TTTTTAGGCAAGAATGGACATCCGTCGCACCATCCTGTTGATGATTTTCTCGTTTTCGTTGCTCATGCTGTGGAACAACTGGCAAGTGCACCAAGGGAACCCGCCGCTGTTTGGAGCACCAACTGTGGTCAAACCGAGCACGCCGGTCAGCGACCCCGTTACCGCGGCAGGTGGTGTGCCGGTGGCGCCCGTGGCAATCACGCCTACGACTACGGCGTCTACTGTTCCTGGTTTGGCCGCACAAGTGGCTGCGCCCCTGCAAAGCGTAACGTTCAAAACCGACGTGTTGTCGTTAACTTTTGACTTGCAGGGCGCCCAACTCATTCGTACGGACTTGCTGGCGTTTCCGTCTGTTGACGATCCAACAAAGCCTTTTACTTTATTAGAGCGTGTGGCCGGTCATACTTATATTGTTCAGTCTGGGTTAACCGGCGCACCGGCGGGCACACTGTTCCCAACACACCTAGCACCTTTTACACTCGAAACCGAGGCGCGTGAGCTTACCGGTGAGTCGTTAGTGATTAAGTTTTCTTCCACCTCGGGCGAAGTCAAGCTCACCAAGACTTTTACACTTAAGCGCGGCAACTACGTTGTTGAAGTCGATCATCGTATCGAGAACTTGTCCGCTCAGCCAGTGGCTCCGTCGGTCTATTTACAAATTACCCGCGACGGCGCAGATCCAGCGGGCGAAAGTAGTGCTCCCAGCTTTTTAAGCGGCCCTGCTAACTTTTTCGGTGCCGCAATTTATTCTGAGCAAGAAAAGTTTCAAAAAGTGACTTTCGACGAAATTGAAAAGCGCAAGGCAGCTCATATCAAGCAGGCAGACAACGGTTGGTTTGCTGTGATTCAACATTATTTTGTAACTGCCTGGGTTCCGCCGCAAGGTAAAGCACGCAGCTATGAGATGCTGGCGCTCGAAAAAAACCTGTACGCTTTGCGCAGTATCGAGTCCGTTGGCGCGGTCGCCCCGAACAGTAGCGTTTCTGTTGTAGCAAAGCTTTGGGTCGGCCCACAAGACCAAGTCGCACTAGAGGCCTTAGCGCCCGGGCTTGAGTTGGTGGTTGATTATGGTTTATTAACCATTATTGCTAAACCCGTTTTCGCTTTGATGACTTGGTTGTTTTCTTTGCTTGGAAATTGGGGATGGACTATTGTTGCCTTAACCGTTTTGATTAAAGCCGCGTTTTATCCCCTGTCGGCGGCCAGCTATCGCTCGATGGCAAAAATGAAAATGGTTGCGCCACGTCTTCAAGCATTAAAAGAAAAATTTGGTGACGATCGGCAAAAGCTAAATACCGCCATGATGGAGATGTATCGCACCGAAAAAATTAACCCGCTCGGTGGCTGTCTGCCAATTGTGATCCAAATCCCGGTCTTTATTTCGTTGTATTACGTTTTAGGGTCTAGCGTTGAACTAAGAGGCGCTCCTTGGATTCTTTGGGTGCATGATTTGGCAGTACGTGATCCATATTTTATTTTGCCTGCCATCATGATGGCGACGATGTTCTTACAAATGCGGCTTAATCCGACGCCACCAGACCCAGTTCAGGCAAAAGTCATGATGTTTATGCCTTTAGTTTTTGGTGGCATGATGTTCTTTTTCCCGGCCGGTTTGGTTTTATATTGGTGCGTCAATAACATCTTGTCGATCGCGCAACAGTGGTACATCACTAAAAAGATGGCCGATCTGGCTGTCGTCGCCCATCGTTGATCGCGTTCGCGCCATGAAGCGCTCAGATCAACAGCCGATCGTGGCCATTGCCACCGCCCCTGGTAGGGGTGGCATTGGTGTCATACGCGTCTCAGGGCCCCTTTTGGGGCCTTTTATCTATGCACTTTTAGGTTGCCACTTACGGGCACGGGTAGCAACTTATTGTCGATTTCCAGATGAAGACGGTAAGCCGATTGACCAGGGGATTGCTTTATTTTTTGCCGCACCCGCCTCATACACGGGCGAAGACGTGCTCGAATTGCAAGGCCATGGCGGCCCCGCTGTGCTACAACAATTGTTGCGTCGATGTCTCGCCGTCGGAGCGGCTTTCAAGTGTCGGATCGCCGAGCCTGGCGAATTTACGTTACGCGCTTTTTTAAACGACAAAATCGATTTGGCGCAGGCTGAAGCAATCGCCGATTTGATTGACGCCTCATCAGAGGCGGCGGCCCGCGCTGCGGTCATTTCTATGACCGGTGAGTTTTCTAGCCGAATCAATGCACTTTCGACTTTGATTGTGACGCTACGTTTACTGGTAGAGGCGACGCTAGATTTTCCTGAAGAAGAAATAGAGTTTCTTGAAAAATATCAGGCGCAGAGTCGATTAACGCACATCCTCGGTGAGCTTGCCAAAGTACTTGCTACAACAAAGCAAGGAACGGTGCTCAGAGAGGGGCTGCAGGTTGTTTTGGCAGGCGAGCCAAATGTCGGAAAATCCAGTCTCTTAAATGCGCTTGTCGGCCAAGACCTTGCGATCGTGACAAATATTGCCGGCACAACGCGCGACAAACTTAGTCAGGTGATTGAGTTAAATGGTGTGTCGATTACGATTACCGACACAGCAGGGCTACGTGAGACGACCGATTTGATAGAGGGCTTAGGGATTCAAAGAACTTGGGCAGCGGTTGAGCAGGCCGACGTAATCTTGCATCTAACAGACTGTTTCACAAAGCAACTCACGCTAGATCACGAACTACAAGCCCGCCGAGCGCCGCGCTCGGTCGTGCTTCAGGTTCATAACAAAATAGATTTAGTGATAGATAGCAGTTCTTTGCCCGATCAGGTTTTGGGGATTTCAGCTAAGACTGGGCTTGGGCTAGATGTGTTGCGCGCAAAGCTACTCGAACTCGCTGGTTGGAACCCAGGTCAAGAATCGCCATGGCTCGCACGTCAGCGTCACGTTGACGCGTTGATGGGTGCAGAAACCCATCTGCTGCGTGCGCAAGAATACTGCGTTCAAAGCGATGCAATGCTTGATTTATTTGCCGAAGAGCTTAGACTCGCACACCAAGCCTTGGGCTTGATCACCGGGCAAATGACGCCGGATGAGCTGCTTGGCGAAATTTTTTCACATTTTTGTATTGGCAAGTAAAACTAGGCAATTTACCTGTTTCGTTTAACCACCGCTACTCTATGGTCCAGCCACCATCCACTGGCAAAATCGCGCCGGTAATATCTACTCCAGCCTCTCCACATAAAAACACTGCAAACAAAGCCACGCTTTTAAGTGCCACGAAGCGGCCAGTAGGATGGCGCGTTGAGATGTAATCTCGTTCTGCTTGTTCAAGCGTTACGCCATCTCTTTTCGCAAAGCCAGCAAGTCTTTCTAAAATTGGAGGCGTCGGTACTGTGCCTGGGCATAACGCATTACACGTAATACCATCCTTTGCAACATCCATCGCGATGCTACGGGTCAAACCAATTAAAGCCGTTTTCGTTGTAACGTAAGTCACACGGTTAGGTGTTGCAGTTGTGCCGTAAACAGACGAAATGTTAATGATTCGTCCCCATTTTTTTTCCTTCATGTGTGGTATTGTCAGTCGCGCTGTATGAAATGCAGAAGATAAATTTACTTCAATAGACTCATCCCACTTCATTGTTTCAAGCTTATCAATTGCCGCAAAGTTTCTGATAACGGCGTTATTTACCACGATGTCAACACCAGAGAAGCGAGCGTTGATGTCTTGAATCATCTTTTCAATTTCTGCAACGATTGTTAGATTTGCTTGGCTGTACATGACAGCAACGCCGTACCTCTCTTGCAACGACTCGACGACGGTTTGAATTTGTTCAACGGGTTCTAAACCATGCAAAACAATGTTAGCTTTTTGTTGCGCAAACGCTTCCGCAATTGCGTAACCCAAACCAGCGATAGAGCCTGTTACTAAAACTGTTTTATTTCGTAGCATCTAGTTCTCGATGGGTTGGGTAATTTGTGTTGACTCAGAACGTTGTACTGAAACATCATTTTAAAAATAAATAAAAAAATTCATCCTGTGGATAGCAAGGGCTACAGGGCTGTGTATAAGTTGTGTGTCAATTTGGCATAAGTCTGTAAAGTGGCATTGCGCAAAAAGTTGTCCAACTCGATGCACAAATTTAAACAGAGTTTACCCACAGGCTAAAACGCAAGTAACTTGTTCCGCCGAAAGCATAAATCTGAGTTATACAAGTTATCCACAGCCCTTATTATCCATTAGTTGTTATATATAAAAACAATAAAAGAGATAAGAGTACTTAGACGCGTCACTCAAAAAAATATTCAAATAAAAAGGTTCTTGTGTACCAAGCAAAGCGTGATTAAATTAAACCTGCATTAAACGTGCGATCGCTAGGTCAAGGGTGGTGGCCTCCTTAGCGAAGCAAAAGCGAACGAGTTGATGGTTTGCAGCAGGTGCGTCGGGTTGCGCGTAGAACGCTGAAACGGGTATGACCGTAACCTTGTGGTTTTTGGTAAGCCAGATGGAGAAGTCTGCTTCATTTTGTTCGGAAATCTGACTGTAATTGGCTAGTAAAAAAAAGGTTCCAGGGCTTGGCAAAACTTTGAAGCGAGTTTGTTGTAACCCTTTCGTTAGATAATCGCGTTTTTGTTGATAAAACGCGGGTAAGTTTTGATAGGTGGCTGCATTAGAGGTATAGGTCGCCAAGGCGTGTTGAAACGGAGACGGAACCGTAAAAACCATGAATTGATGGACTTTACGTATCTCGGTAGTTAAAGCGGTTGGAGCACAGCAATAGCCGACTTTCCAACCGGTGGTATGTGTTGTTTTACCAAATGAAGAAATCACAAACGCACGCTCAGCGAGGGCAGGACGCGTAGCAACGCTTAGATGTTTAACACCATCATAAATAATGTGTTCATAAACTTCGTCGGAAAGTAACAAGATGTCTGTATCTTGTACTAAGCGCTCTAAATGGTTGAGATCTTCGTGATTAAAGACCGCACCCGTGGGATTGTGAGGAAAGTTGATGATAAGTAAACGGGTGCGTGCAGTGATGGCGGCCGCTACTCGCTGCCAGTCGACGGTATAGACTGGATTAGCGTCGCTAGGTGGAGTCATTGCAACGGTAATAGGCGTGGCGCCAGCAAGTCTAATAGCAGGGATGTAACAGTCATAACAGGGCTCCAGCACTAGGACCTCATCACCCGGTCCGACGGCGGCAAGCACGGTGGCCATAATGGCCTGTGTGGCGCCACTTGTAATCGTGACCTCGGTTTCTGGGTTGTATGCGTGGTGATAGAGGGCCGCTACTTTTTGACTGATGGCTTCCCGTAGCGCCACGACCCCAGCCATTGGTGGATATTGGTTAAACCCAGCAGCCATCGCTTGCGTCACAAGATTAAGTAGTTTGGGGTCGGTTTGGAAGTCTGGAAACCCTTGGCCTAAATTAATCGCTTTATTTTCAAGCGCTAGCGTACTCATTGTTGTAAAAATCGTGGCGCCAATCGCGGGTAGTTTCGATTTGATTGTCATAGAGCGAACATTAGTGGACATATTTATTATATTTATCATGGACTTAATCAATTTTTAATCATGCTTAATTGACAGGTCTTCTGAGGTTGATTAGCAGTGTATTCGTTATACACAGACTGTACACAGGTTATACAACGAGTTGGTGGTTGTTATACACAGAGTTATACACAAGCCGGCGGAGTGAGACGAAAGCGATGTCAGCTGTGCAATGTTATCCCTTGTTATTAGACGGTTATACAAAAGTTATCCACAGAAATATCCCCAACAAGATTCTAAGTCGATGTTCCACGTGAAACAAGTTTCGTGTGCACGATCGGCAGAAAAAAAAGTTCAGGGGTGGCCGCCTTTGTTTCGGATTCGATCTTTCAGCTAGGAACGCATGATTTCTGTTATTAGTAAGGAAAGTAGATTGTTTATCTAGAGGTCACAGAATTGCCGCGGATGTTGCCGAGCGCTATTGTGGCGCTCCATTTTTGCCTCGTTTTGCCGTACCTAATGTTTCACGTGAAACAAAATACTTAAACTTGACCAGCAAGTCTATAATCCAACCCCCAAGCTTATTCACTGCTGTATTAAAAATGAATCATCCAACAATATTTGATGTAATCGTCGTTGGTGGCGGACACGCCGGAACAGAGGCGGCCCTCGCCTCTGCCCGTAGCGGTGCAAAGACGCTCCTGCTTACACATAATATTGAAACACTAGGCCAAATGTCATGTAACCCTTCGATTGGTGGCATTGGTAAGGGACACTTGGTACGAGAAATAGATGCACTCGGCGGTGCAATGGCGCTTGCTACTGACGAAGCTGGCATTCAATTCAGAATTCTAAATGCATCAAAAGGCCCTGCCGTTCGTGCGACCCGCGCTCAGGCAGATCGCGTTCTGTACAGGCAGGCAATACGCGGTCGCCTCGAAAATCAACCGAATTTGTGGCTCTTCCAGCAATCAGTCGATGACCTACTACTCGAGGGCGATCGTATTGCTGGAGCCGTTACGCAATCCGGAATCACCTTTAAAACAAAGGCTTTGGTATTAACTGCAGGTACCTTCTTAAATGGCCTGATTCATATTGGTTTGCAGAATTATTCTGCTGGCAGAGCCGGAGATCCCTCAGCAAGCTCCTTGGGTGCACGGTTGCGCGAATTGAAACTGCCTCAGGGAAGGCTTAAGACAGGTACCCCGCCTCGCCTTGACGGCCGGACGATTAACTATGCTGTGATTAGTGAGCAACCTGGCGATTTAGACCCGATTCCTGTTTTTTCATATCTGGGCAATCAAGCGCTTCATCCTAGACAAGTACCTTGTTGGATTACGCATACCAATGCTAGAACACATGAAATTATTCGTAGCGGTTTAGATCGCTCGCCAATGTATAGCGGCGTGATCGAAGGAGTTGGCCCAAGGTATTGCCCGTCGATCGAAGACAAAGTGCATCGCTTTGCAGACAAAGACTCTCATCAAATATTTCTCGAGCCAGAAGGCTTGACGACGAATGAGGTTTATCCAAACGGCGTTTCAACGAGCTTACCCTTTGATATTCAATTAGCGTTGATCCGCTCTATGGTTGGTCTTGAAGCGGCACATATCGTTCGGCCAGGCTATGCAATTGAATATGATTATTTTGATCCCCGAGAGCTCAAAGCCACTCTCGAAACCAAGAGTATTCGAGGTTTATTCTTTGCTGGTCAGATCAATGGCACAACAGGTTATGAAGAGGCTGCCGCTCAAGGCCTGATCGCAGGCATTAACGCGGCGCGTACATCGCGCCAAGAAAGCCCTTTTATTTTGCGGCGTGACCAAGCCTACATGGGGGTTTTGATCGACGACCTAATTACCAAAGGTGTGACTGAGCCTTATCGGATGTTTACTTCAAGGGCAGAATATCGCCTTAGTTTACGAGAAGATAATGCTGACTGGCGCTTAACTGAGATTGGTCGCACGTTTGGTCTGGTTGACGATCAACGTTGGAATTACTTCATCACGAAGCGCGAGGCCGTCCAAAAAGAAGTGGCACGTCTCCAAGGAACTTGGCTTAATCCGCGCATGCTTGAACCTCAAGTCGCCCTGACTCAATTAGGCAAAGAGATTGAGCGCGAGTACTTACTCTCCGATTTGCTGAAGCGTCCTAACGTTTCATATCAGTCGCTGGTTAATATCCCACTAAAACCTGGCTTCGCACTTCCTACAGGACTACCCCCCGGCGATGCCGCTGAGCAAGTACAAATTCAAATAAAGTATGAGGGTTATATTTCCCGCCAACAAGAAGAAGTCGAGCGCACACAAACGCAAGAGTCTCTGCCAATACCGCTAGACCTCGACTTCAACACCGTTGTCAGTCTATCCATTGAAGTGCGCCAAAAATTCTCCGCACACAGGCCGGAAACCGTTGGACAAGCGTCTCGCATTTCAGGTGTCACACCAGCAGCAATCTCTTTACTCCTGATACACCTGAAGCGACATCAATATGGAAAAGCCGCTTAACATGACGCTTGCTACAAGCCAGCGCCCGCAAACAGCCCACCAGCGCCTCGCTCAGGCACAGGCGACACTTGGTTTGTCGCCGACCGCTAAACAGCAAGACCTCTTGCTCGAGTTTCTTCAACAGCTCTTGCGCTGGAATAAAACATACAACCTCACTGCAATCCGCGATCCCGAACAGGCACTCGTTCAGCACGTATTTGACAGTCTCGCCGTTGTTGCGCCGATTCAACGCCTGATAATGCCTGGAGCCTCCGCTCGCACGACCCTCTTAGATGTCGGTTCAGGTGCTGGGCTTCCGGGGATTGTTTGTGCGATTATGTTGCCCGATGTACCAGTCAATTGTATTGATGCCGTCGAAAAAAAAACGACTTTTATTAAGCAAATGATCGGCGTCTTAGCACTGCACAACTTATCCACGAGTCACGCCCGTGTTGAAAACCTTGCGCCCTCAGACAGTACCGTTGTCATCTCACGAGCCTTCGCTTCCTTGCGCGACTTTGCAAACCTCGCCGGCGCGCACGTCGCACAAGCTGGGCACCTAGTTGCCATGAAAGCCAAGGTATCCAGCAGTGAAATAACTGAACTCGAAACCAATACGCGCTGGCGTGTTGATCGCTTTGAGCCCCTCACTGTTCCCGAACTTCAAGCTGAGCGCTGCTTAGTTTGGATGCGTCGCGAAGGAAATCAATGAACACAAACGCTACGATCAAAGCTCGCGTATTTTGCATCGCTAACCAAAAGGGCGGGGTCGGCAAAACAACCACCGCGATCAACCTCGCCGCTGGACTGGTACAGCTCAAGCAGCGCGTGTTACTCATCGACCTCGATCCTCAGGGTAACTCGACGATGGGCAGTGGAATTGACAAAAGCGCACTCGCACATAACTTGTATCAAGTCCTGATCAGTGAGGCAACTATTGCAGAGGCCGTCATCGCCTCTCCCTCAGGCGGCTACGATGTCTTACCCTCAAACCGTGAGCTTTCTGGAGCAGAAATTGATCTGGTCGGTATGGACGCACGTGAGCTGCAACTTAAACACGCCCTCGCTAAAGTCGAGCTCCACTACGACTTTGTGTTGATCGACTGCCCCCCAACGCTGTCGCTTTTAACGCTCAATGGCTTAGCTGCAGCGCACGGCGTGATCATCCCGATGCAGTGTGAATACTTCGCTCTCGAAGGTTTGTCCGATCTCGTCAACACCATTAAACGCGTACACCGAAATATCAATCCAGAACTCAGTCTGATTGGATTATTACGCGTGATGTACGACCCCCGAGTGACATTGCAACAGCAGGTATCCGCGCAGCTCGAGGCACATTTTGGCGACAAAGTATTTAAGACCGTTGTGCCCCGCAATGTTCGTCTCGCCGAAGCGCCCAGTCACGGCATGCCAGGTGTGGTCTATGACCCTAGCTCGCGAGGCGCACAAGCCTATATCGCCTTTGGAGCAGAAGTCATCGATCGCGTTCGCACCATAAAAACCTAACTCAATCTGGCGTGACATGTTGTTAGCGCGCGCCCAAAAAAGGAAACATCCATGGTATCCAAAAAAACAAAGGGCCTCGGTCGCGGGCTCGATGCCTTACTTGGGGCCGACGCAACCAATCTAGGATCCCTAGGCACGGCGACGGTCGACGCGCTTGCGCCCAGCACGCTCGCAGTGAGCCAATTGCGTGCGGGTAAGTATCAGCCGCGAACCCGCATGGACGAAGGAGCTCTAAGCGAGTTGGCCGATTCGATTCGTGCACAAGGGATCATGCAGCCAATTCTGGTGCGTCCCTTGCATGCGGTACCCGGGCAGTACGAAATTATTGCGGGCGAGAGGCGTTATCGCGCGGCTCAACTCGCGGGCTTGACCGAGGTTCCCGTCTTAGTCAAAGACGTTGCAGATCAACATGCTGCAGCCATGGCGTTGATCGAAAATATTCAGCGCGAAGATTTGAATCCCCTCGAAGAGGCACAAGGTGTCAAACGCTTAATCGATGAGTTCGGACTCACCCACGAACAAGCAGCCACCGCAATTGGACGCTCGCGCTCTGCCACCAGTAACCTTTTGCGGCTGTTGAATTTAGCCGCCCCTGTACAAACCATGCTATTGGCTGGCGACATCGATATGGGCCATGCGCGCGCCCTGCTTGCACTAGACGCTGCGCAGCAAATTCAAACCGCGAATCAAATCATTGCCAAGCGGCTTTCAGTGCGCGACGCCGAAGCCCTTGTGGCGCGAACAATCAAAGAGCCTAATACTCAGTTGCCTGCGGTATTCAAACCGGCCCCGCGCGATGTCCTGCGCCTTGAAGAAACCCTGTCTGATCAGCTTGGCACCAAAGTGAGCTTAAAGGTCATGGGCAAAGACCGCGGCCAGCTTATTATTGATTTTCATGGTTGGGCTCATTGCTCTTCGCTCATCGAAAAACTACACCTCAAAGAAGAGCTCGATGCTTAAGCCTCACGCAGGCAACCATTAACCATAAGCTCCGTCAACCACCATTGTTCGCTAAGCGGGCACGTAAAGTTGAGAGAATAATCAAAGTCATGAATCCAAACTTAAAAACAATCGAAGCTCAAACGCTTAAAAAGTGGCTACATGATGGCCATGAAATCGCGTTGCTCGACGTGCGCGAACACGGTCAATATGGCGAAGAACATTTGTTTTATGTGACGTCTACGCCTTACAGCAAACTCGAAGCAGAGGCCTTAAGACTGGTACCTCGAAAGGACGTCAGGCTGGTACTGATCGGCGACGACGAGAACCGCTTGACGCGCCGCGCCGCACAGCGTCTAGCGGGGCTCGGTTATACACAGCTGTACCTTTTGGCGGGCGGACACACTGCGTGGAAGCACGCTGGTTACCAAGTTTTTGCAGGCGTTAACGTACCCAGCAAGGCCTTTGGCGAGTTAGCCGAACACGCTTTCGGCACGCCACGAATTACTGCAAAAGAGTTGAACGAAAAAATTCAAGCACAAGAAGACGTA
>CAMCZQ010000111.1 GCA_945887835.1 Bordetella parapertussis
CCGACTCGGCATCTGCGCCGATGTGGGCTTTCATGCCAAAGTACATTTGCTCGCCTTTCTTGCTCGAGTGCATCTCGGGGTCGCGGGCATGGTCCTTGTTCTTGGTTGATGACGGGGCAGCGATCAAAGTGGCATCCACCACGGTGCCGGTCTTGAGCAACAGCCCGCGCTGAACCAAGATGTCATTCACCACACCCAAGATCTGCTCTGCCAGTTTGTGCTTCTCCAACCGATGACGTGGACTTGGGGTTTTGCCAAAACGCAAAATATTGCTCTCACTGGCAAGCGGATGAACTCCTCGATCTGTGCGAAATGACGGTACAGCGGTGTATCGACAAACGCCTCCTCCATTGCCGGGCCTGACAGGGTGAACCACTGTTGCATGAAGTGGGTGCGCACCATGGTTTGCAAGGCAAACGGTGGCCGACCTTTGACTCCCTCGCAGTAGTACGAGGCAATCAAGGCTTCCAAGTTAGCCCACGGGACAACCTTTTCCATCTCGTCGAGAAAGGTTTGCTTGCGGGTTTTCTTGGACAAAAGATCGAGATTTAAAGAGGCTTGTTTCATGCTACGTATTTTATAGCAAACGTCTGGTTCTGTCAACATAAATGAGGCGGACTTTTGCAGAGTTTCCCTAAAGCAATATTTGGTGCGGAATAGGTGACCAAGTTGTCGCCGGCGACCATGCTCGCCGGGTAGTTGCCTTCGTCGGACAACAGAAGACTGCCACATCCCATGGCCTCGAAGCAACGCATATTGCCGCGGTCTTGACCGGCCATATCTACAGCGCCATTCAAAAAAATTTCTAATTTAAATCTCATCAACTATAGATGGAGTTGGTTCACAATTGAGGATTAGGATTAAACAAACCCACAGCATGCTATCTGCGAATAATGCGCCGGACACTTGGGATATAACTAGCGCCTGTACAAAAAGTAGTGCAACAAGATCATATTTTGTATTCAATAGACGCCAACTTACAACAAGGCCGCGCATTAGAACGGCAACAAGTACTGCCGTAAGCGGTAGCCCAAAAGACATTGCCGCTTCGAGCACAACATTGTGCGGGTAGTAGCCGGAATTTAGCTCGATGGACGCACTGCCGAGCCAAGGGGATGAGATTATTTGCTGTATGCTGTCCCGTATCAAAATGACGCGATCAAGGGTAGACGGGTCTTCGTTAATGGCTGCTAGTCTTTCGAACAGTGGGCTACTGCTGTAAATCATGAACAAAGCAACTGCAGGCACCGCTAACGCGATCAAACGGCCGCCCATACCGCGCTGGCTTGCCCACATCAGCAAAGCGATTATTAATGACAGCATAGGCCCTTTGGAGCCCGTCTGCACCAGCACAAAAAGCAGGCCAGCCATTACGACGGCAATCGGAATCCGTACACGAAGCGCCGTCTGTCGCATCAGAACCAAACCGCAAAAAAAGCCGCTTACGGCCAGATGTCCAAGTGAGACCGGGTTTAATGAAACACTGGATAGTCGACCAGTCAACTCTGTCAAATCAGACTCGCCAAAGGCCTCAAAATAGTTGGCAAATAGGCTGGTCAGGCTGCCGATAGACGTGACTATAAACGCTGTAAGTGCAAAAATTTTTTGGTCGTAAGCATCCAATTTCCACAGCGCCAAGACTGGTAGCACGGAACCTAAGATAAACAGCTGTAGGGCGTAGTCGGCGCCGTCGATGCCAGCAATCAAAGTGTCAAAGCTCAGGCGTAGCACCAGCGCAAACCAGATGAGCAGGATCAACAAACTCCAGTTATCGAGTCGTATCTGGCCCAACGTAGCAAAGAAAAACAGACTCAGCGACCCGACGAACAGGCGAAACATTACTGAAAGCTGTCGATCTTCGATACCGAGCAACGAGTTGAGATTGCCCACGATGGGATAACCAAAAAGTGCAATGGCAAAAAGCAGGGCACCATAGTTCGCATGGCGACTATTCTGACGCTCCCAAGCCAACGCTAACGCACTCATCTTCGACCACCGAGTACCCAGCGCGCTCTGCGAACCCAGTCCACAACGCGGCCAAGCCACCTACCGTTCTGCCGCCAGACAGTGCCACGCACCGCGGCCCAGGCTTCAGCTTCAAGCAATTCCTCCTGGGGGGCAACGAAAGGTACTGATCCCATCGGCAGCGGACCGCTTTCAAAACTGCGGAAGGCCCCGCGGCCATGCGTTCCAGTACCATCCATACCAGTATTGGCAACTAGCGAACGAGGAGGAAAGCAGACGAGTCCAGCGCGCATAAACACCGACCAGTACCAGCGGATACCCCAAGATTGGCGCTGTCCAGACATCTGCTTTTCGAGCACTTGGGTGTAGTCATATGCACCGTTGAGGTTGAAACGTTTGCGCAGTGCAGGATCTTGGCGCAGCAACTGCCATCCACTTGCCTTGGGATCAAAAGCTTTCCACGCACGTTCCCAGGTCGCCCAGCCCCAAGTGGTCGTTAGGGGTAACAACACCGCCTCCCGACGCTGAACGAATTCGCGCACATCAAACATATGTCCAGAAACTTGGTAAACGCGCTCGTCGGCAGCGTAGTGGTCAAGCCCCTCATTGAGGAAGCGAAGGAAGCCAGGGGCGAGCATCAGGTCGTCTTCCACCACAATAACGCGGCCGTGACGCGCGAGCAATAGCTCGACACCATCAATGATTGAGCGAGCAAGGCCTCGATTAATATCCGAAAGATGATATTCGACATGCGCGCCGAGCAACTCGCGCGCAACGCGACGGGCGGCCTCGACGGTCGGCACGTCATGCGCACCTCGGGCACCATCTCCAAAAACGATGACCGGGCTGTCTGTAAACCCGTCACAGAGCTTCAGACTCTCGATTGTACGGCGTAAATGTTCGGGTCGGTTGAAGATGAACAGCGCCACCGGGGCCAGCTTGGCACTCATGCGGCTCCCCCAGCGGAGTTAAGACAGTGATCGATCCACATCTGAGTCGACACTATCTTGTACAGATGGTGTTCAGTACCAATAACCCCGCGCCGGTTAAGTTCGAACAACCGCGCCAAGCGAAGTGGATCGCACCATTGGTGCAATGGACTACCGGGTTTTAGTACCATGGCTTCAAGCTGACGACCCTCCTCCGAGGCGAGCCAAGTACCCGCCGGCGTCGGGTAACCTTTCTTGTCGCGGCGATTACCTATAACCGCCTGACCGTGCGAGCGCAGGTATTCACGCAAAACCCATTTGGTCTGGCCCTCATGCAATTTAATACCTGTGGGAGAACGAAACAACCACTCGACGAGCCGGTAGTCCAAAAACGGGTTGCGTGTCTCGATCGAATGCGCCATGCTGATTGCATCACCATAATGCAATAAGCCAGGCAGAATGGCGTGCGAGTGGTCTTCCAGCAAGCGCTGACTCACTGTATCGCGCCCCTCCACCTGAAACTCCCGCGCGGCTGGCAATTTAACGCCGACTCGCAGCAGTGATTGAAAACCGGCGCGTTTCCGATGCCAAGTCAGCAGGCCGGGAAAGCTTTCACGCGCGATCCAAGCAAGAGCCCAGCGCCACGAGAAGGTGCCCCGCAGGCCGCGTAAGCGTGCCGATATCGCACTAGGCTTTGCCCACCCGCCTTCGCGCAAAAAAGACAGCAATTCAAGAACCGCATACTGGGGATAACCAGCCAAAACTTCGTCGGCCCCTTGCCCTTCGAGCAAAACCGGAACCCCGTCAGCACGGGCCTTTTGCATAAGACACCACAAGGGATACACGGCTGGCGAGTACCCTGGCGCATCCATATGCCAGACAACCTTCTTCATTACCTGCAACCAATTACTGCGGGGTGCATGCACCGCAATGAGCGGTGCACCAACCGCTTGGCTAGCCTTCTTCGCCCAAATCAACTCGCCCGAACCTGCGAGTCCGCTATCGGACCCGTACACCGATGTAAAACAGTGTAGAGGAGCGTTAGTGTGTCGCGTAGCTGCTGCAAGCACAGCCGTCGAATCCAGGCCACCACTTAGCGTGATACCAACTGGCACGTCGCTACGCATGCGTAATCGGACAGCATCATCAAATAACGCATCAAACTGCTCGCAAGACCGCGTTATGTCCAGATTCTCAGTGCACTCCGTAGCCCGAGGATAGCCCCAATACCGCTCTACATTTAACCGGTTTGTGGTTGCATCAAAGACTGCTATGTGAGCAGCGGGCAAAACTTTGATACCGTCATAAAACGAACAATCACTACCGTATAGATCGTTATGTGCCAAAAACGACAGTAATGTGCCGCTATCCAACTGCCGATGCGCGGGATACAACGCAAGCAAAGCCTTGGGCTCAGATGCGAATGCAATGCCGTCCTGTCCGATGCGGTAATAAAGCGGTTTTACACCAAAACGATCACGGCAAAGCATTAAGCGGCGTGCTGACCTATCCCACAGCGCAAATGCAAACATGCCGTTTAGAAGCTGGAGCGCCCGTGCGCCGCGGGCTTCCAGCATCTCAATCAGCACACCCGTGTCTGACCCGCCCCGCACCTGAACGCCATCGCGCTCAAGGTCGCGACGGAGTTCAATATGGTTATAAATCTCACCGTTGAATACTATATGGTTACGGCCGCTGGAAGAAGCCATTGGCTGATGGCCAGCAGCGCTGAGATCGATAATCGACAAGCGCCGGTGGCCCAGCATTACGCCCTCAGCGGTCCAGACACCTTGGTCATCTGGCCCGCGGTGAGAGAGCAAACGCGTCGCTGAGTCGAACGCCGCTGAGTCGAAGGGGGGTGAGCCGGGCCCCGCCCAGCCGAGAATGCCACACATGTCAGGTCACCGAAACAGCAACATTCACAGATCGCAACTGCGAATCGTGCGGGATGTCCAACGGCGGAATAGCTAAATAGTTATGAACTACAAAACCGGCCGGTTGTACAAATGTGTAGCCAATTGGCTCAAGCTCCTTCTTTAGGTCACCGAGAGCGTTGGGACTATTTGCCTCGAGCAGAAAAACTGGTTTTGTACGACTTAACATCTCTACCGCCCCACGCAAAACATCCAACTCAGCACCTTCTACATCGACTTTCACGAAGCGTACTTCCGGCGCGCCAATTTCGAACCATAGACTATCTAAAGTACGCAACGGTACCTCAATAGACTCACCTGAGCCACGTGACTCTGCTACTTTAACAACAGACGGGTAAGCTAAATCATTAGCCAGATTCAGCCGGATAGTTCCTTCAGCAGAACCGATCGCAGCATTAACAAGTTGCACATTAAATAGGTGATTTAACTCATAATTTTCTTTTGCACGAAGTGCATTTATCGGAACCGGCTCCGCCGAAATTACACGCCCTTCAGCGCATACGGCACGGCCGAGAACAACTGAAAATAGACCGACATTTGCACCAATATCGAAAACCGTATCGCCAGGCCGGACAAGTTCAGCAAGATAGCGAAGTTCAGTATCTTCGAAAGGACCGTACAGAAGGGTCGACCAACCGATAGTCTCTTGATATTGCAATCGAATACGTGCTCCACCAGCCAGTACCGTCTCGAACGTCGCGGGCGAGGGAGGTAGGCTTGGCAATACCAAGCGATGCAGCAATAGGCCCTTTCCACGATGCAGCGGGAAATATCGTAAGTAGCAACGAACAGGCCACAGAAAAATCCATATCCAATTAAACGAAGTTCCCGCTTGCTTCGCAGGAGAGCTTAAAGTGCAATTCATTTGAGCCTTACCTTCCATTGATTTTTTCCCAAGTTGCGCGCGCTAGTGGCTCATGTAAGAGTAGTGCGGTAGCACCTAAAACCAGCGCTGCTGAAAACAAAGCAGACGGCGCCCACGCGGACGCAACGCAAGAGGCTACGTAGACCGCTATTGCCAAGGCAAGCCGACTGCAAATTAAGCGAGCAAGACCTGTGAGCCCAGAGAATGCAGGCATATGCTGCCGCAGACGCGTCGAGATCAACCCGACATTGACAACCGTACCAACCAGTGTGCCCAAGAAAGCTCCAGTGAAGCCGATGAGCGGCACGAGGACCGGGGCCGCCAATACGTTGGACAACCCTAGTATCAATTGGTTCCGCAGTATAAAGGAATGGTCATTAAAGCTAATCAAACTTATATATGCCGATGATACCGCCGCCATCAATATGCAAGCAGTAATAGCCATAGTCATGCCCTGCGCAAGCGTTATTGGGTCCACTCGCAGCCAATAGCCCAGTAATGGCGGTAATATGCTTATTGCGATAGACCCACTCAAAACCAATGGCACCCATGTCAGGTTCGCCGCTTGGGCTAGCGAAGCGATCCGTCTGCTCTGATCCGAGGGAGGGATCTGCAGGAACAGCCTCGAGTAAGCCGAAAACACCGCGTTTAGGCCCCAACCCACTTTCATCGATAGATCGAATACAGCTACTGACGCTGGTCCAAGATAAAGGGCGAGCACGCCTTTACTCCAAGGATCCAACAAAAAGCTCACAATGTTCGCTGCTTGTGTGCTCACGCCACCAAGTATGAGTTTTTTCATTACAGTAAATTGCCATTGTCGCGAGTCAATGTTGGCATACACATGCCATGCCGCACCCAGCACTATCATCATCTCAAGGACGTATGCGAGGAGAACTACTGCCAACAAGGAGGACAAGTCAGTTACCGGCCAAGAAGTTACAAGGCTTGCGACGAGCAACGCCACAATACACAAAATTCCGAAGTTAGGCAGAAGTGTTGCGCGGGTAATATGGCCTCGTCCTTCCAGTACTGCGCAACCAAACATAGTCGCAATCTGGCAGGCAAGCGCGAAAGGTGCGATCATCAACGCCAAGAAAAGTCCACTATGCTTCGGCGCCAGGGCTGCTGCTGCCGCCGCGACGACGACAATGAAGGCAACGACCGTCAACGTTAACTGGAATCCTGCAGATATCCAAACCCTATCACCACTTCCAACTCTGGTTTCTACTATTCGCGCAACAAGTACGGTATTGATACCGGTGTACATGTATAGAAATGCTGCGGCAAAAGCCCATACGAGCGAAAAGTAACCAAAAGACTCGGCGCCAACTATACGAATAGCCAGAAGTGAAAAAGCGAGTCCCAGAATTGCACGTAAAAATGCAGTAGCAGACAGTAATGGTGCGAAGCGCAGCGCCATTCCCAATTAGTTTCGGTTCAGTTGTTAATTAGTGCTCGCCAAGCGGGCGAGTGGCGAGGAACAAATATGGCATCGCCCCACAACAGCCTGTCCGTATTACCATAGTGAAGACTTGTAAGGGCGTACAGAGCGAAGCCCTTGTCATTCATTAGACTGCAAACTTGGAGATAGTCGGCGGCACCCTCATAGACCGGCGCGAACCAGACCTCAACTACAACGACCGAAGCATTTTTTAGAGTCTGCGTAGCACCAAGCAAAGCTCGGTAGTCGTAACCTTGCAAATCAAGCTTGATGATGTCTACATCCGTCTGATTTAACCTTGTGAGCGCTGCATCCATCGTCGCGACCTCTACGTCAACCATTGCCTGCGTATTGATCAAGGCGCTAAGGTCACCCGTAGTTTGACCTGCACTTGTCAGTAACGAATTTGTCGACGGCGCACTGTTGAGATGAAATTTCGCTATGCCCTCGCTATCCCCGAGCGCGATCGCAAGTACGGTGACATTTACATCGTTTCTAAACATCACATTTAAGTTAGACACTAAGGCTGGCGTGGGCTCAAAGCATATAAAGCGTGCACTTGGCGACTCGCGCCGAATTGCATGCACAAAATCACCGTGGTGCGCCCCACCATCAACGATCAAGGGGGTCGTTTTGCCACAGAGCCGATAGACCATACTTGGCATTTCGTCCTCCGGGAGATAAAGACCTGTACTCCGTTTGAACATCACCACACCCAATCGTGCGGCAATAGCCTTGATTAACTGTTTAATAAATCTAATCATTTTGCATTCAATGCGCTGCGGGCACGCAGCCCACGCAGTAGGTAAGTGAGATGGCCATTAGCCAAAGTGCGCAATGCCCGTCGCAATTGATAAGCGTGGCGTTCGAATTGCGACGGACTCCCGAAATGCCTCAAAATCTCTTCGTTCTGCTCAGTGAACTTGTGAGCGAGGCTACTAGTCTTGGTTTCACCGTGCAGGCGAAGAGCCCCTAGTGTTTTATCTATGTAGTAGGCTTTTGTATGGCCTAGCAAACGCAAAAACCAATCGTAGTCAAATGAACAGTCGTATTGCTCATTTAGAAATCCAACCGCTCCGTGCAAACTTCTGCGCCACCATGTGCTCTGATTCGCGATCACCATGCCTTCAGCCCGAAGGGACCTGAAGGTCGGAGTCACGTAACGCAGTTCGCGCAATGGTTGATCAGCGGCATCAACCATCAGCATCGCACCAGCGAGTACACCTGTGTGATCGGGCAATCTGGACTGCAAAGATGCCGCCACAGCAAGAGCCCCCGGCAGGTAAATATCGTCAGAATTTTGCCAGCCTACCCAAACGCCAGTTGCTCGCTCTATACCTTTGTTGATTGCATGAACTTGACCGCGGTCTGCTTCGCTAACCCACCAAGCAAGGTGCCGCTCATATTTACGAATGATATCAACAGATCCATCTTTGGAGCCACCATCAACGATCATGTACTCAAGATTAGGATGCCCCTGGGACAAGACTGAATCTATCGTTCTCTCAAGAAAGGTGGCTTGATTATAGCTGGGCGTGATGATTGTTAATCGCGGTGGATTTATTTTTGATAATTGCACAATAAACGCCTTGGAATTCGAAAGAATATTACCTTTAGATTCATTCAAATTAATAATTGCCTGCCTAGGTAATTGGAACAAAAAAATTGCTCTGATTTTTAATCCTGTCCAAAAATATCTCGACTGTATACCTTATTAACCACATCGCTGATATCCGCCGTGATGCGGTTTGCGACAATGACATCCGCCTCTGCCTTGAAATGTTCAAGGTTGTTCACCACGCGACTATTGTAAAACCTATCTTCTTTAAACACGGGCTCGTAAACGATGACTTCCACTCCTTTGGCTTTGATGCGTTTCATGACACCCTGAATACTGCTAGCACGAAAGTTGTCGGAGCCAGCCTTCATAACCAGGCGGTATATGCCGATAACAGCTGGTCTAGATTGCCAATTTGCTTCGCACTTCGCAATCACGGAAGCGGCTATAAAGTCTTTACGGGTTGTGTTGCTATCCACAATGGCCTGCATGATGTTTTGCGGCACATCTTGATAGTTAGCCAGCAGTTGCTTAGTGTCTTTTGGCAGGCAGTATCCGCCGTAACCAAAGCTGGGGTTGTTGTAATGGCTCCCAATACGCGGATCTAGGCATACACCCTCGATGATTTGACGGGCATCCAGGCCGTGGGTTGCTGCGTAGGTGTCAAGCTCGTTGAAGTAGGCTACTCGCATGGCCAGATAGGTGTTGGCGAAGAGCTTGATGGCTTCGGCTTCGGCGCTGTTAGTCAGCAGTACATCTATATTTTTCTTTACGGCGCCTTGCTCTAGCAAACTGGCAAAGGTCGCGGCTCTTGCTGATTTCTCTCCAACGACAATACGGCTGGGGTACAGGTTGTCGTAAAGGGCTTTGCCTTCCCTCAGGAATTCGGGGGAAAAGATCAAGTTAAGGTCGTTTTGCTTGGCGGTGTAGCCTACGGGCACCGTAGATTTGATAACAATAACGGCCTGTGGGTTAATGGTCCGCACGTCCCGTATGACAGCTTCTACGGATTGAGTGTTGAAGTAGTTGGTCTTTGGGTCATAGTCGGTCGGGGTGGCGATGATGATGTAGTCTGCACCGGAGTAGGCCACTTGCTTGTCTTGCGTGGCGCGCAGGTTTAACTGCTTGTGTGCCAAGTAGTATTCAATTTCGGCATCTTCAATCGGGCTTTGCTTGAGATTGAGCATTGCTATTTTTTCAGCAGCAATATCCACGGCCACCACTTCATTGTGCTGGGCTAGCAATACGGCGTTTGAAAGCCCAACGTAGCCGAGTCCGGCGATTGCGATTTTCATGAGCTATTCGACGCTAACGTTTATGCTGTAACCGTTCTGCTTCAGCAGAGCGTATTGCTTAGATTGGGCCAGGTCTTCGGCAACCATTTCGGCACACATCTCTTGTGCTGTGATCTCGGGAACCCATCCCAGTTTTTGCTTGGCTTTACCAGGGTCTCCCAGCAGGGTTTCAACTTCGGCGGGGCGGAAATAGCGGGGGTCGATGCGGATGATGGGATCTAGTGGGCATGGATTCCCGTCTTCACGGGAATGACAGTAGGCGACTTCGTCAACGCCCTTACCTTGCCACCGGAGTTGCATGCCAAGCGCAGCGGCAGTCCACTCGATGAACTGCCGCACGCTGTACTGCTTGCCGGTGGCGATCACAAAGTCTTCGGGCTTGTCTTGTTGCAGCATCATCCACTGCATGCGCACGTAGTCTTTGGCGTGGCCCCAGTCGCGCAGGGCGTCGATGTTGCCCATGTACAGGCAACTCTCCAAGCCTTGGCTGATGTTAGCCATGCCACGGGTGATTTTGCGGGTGACAAAGGTTTCGCCACGCCGTGGGCTCTCGTGGTTGAACAGAATCCCATTACAGGCATACATGCCGTAGGCCTCACGGTAATTGACTGTGATCCAGTAGGCATACAGCTTGGCCACGGCGTAGGGGCTACGGGGGTAAAAAGGCGTAGTTTCTTTTTGCGGTGTTTCTTGCACCAGGCCGTAAAGTTCACTGGTGCTGGCTTGGTAAAAGCGGGTTTTCTTCTCCAGTCCCAGAATGCGGATGGCTTCCAGGATGCGCAAGGTACCCATTGCGTCCACATCAGCGGTGTATTCGGGGCTCTCAAAGCTCACAGCCACATGGCTCTGTGCGCCTAGGTTGTAAATTTCGTCGGGCTGTGTTTCCTGGATGATGCGTGTCAGGTT
>CAMCZQ010000112.1 GCA_945887835.1 Bordetella parapertussis
TAATCCGCCACCCATTCGTGGCTTGGGCTCTGCCGGTGGCTTAGAGTTCTACGTGCAGTCTAAAGTGCAACCTTCACCCCAGCAGTTGGCGCAGGTGGTTGGCACGTTTACCGAGGCCTTGCGTCAAGAGCCTAAGCTCACCGGGATCAACACCTTCTTTCGGCCAACCGCACCCCAGTTATTTGTCGAGGTAGACGAAGCGAAAGCCTTGTCGCTTGGCATTCCGATCGCCGACGTCTATCTGAGTCTGCAAGCGACGATGGGCACGCTGTATGTCAATGACTTCAATCTGAGCGGGCGCACGTACCGGGTTCAGTTACAGGCCGATTCGCAATATCGCGCGCAGCCGACAGACTTGGGTCAAATTTATGTGCGCGCAGAAAACGGCAGTATGGTGCCGGTTTCGGCACTAATCCAGGTGAATCAAATTGTCGGTCCAGAGCAGCTTGAACGGTTCAACGGCGTTTTAGCCGCCAAGGTGTTGGGCAACGCCATCCCAGGCGTGAGTTCAGGCGAGGCGATTGAGCTGGTACAAAATATCGCTCTGGCTTCGTTACCCCCTGGCTACGAGCTGGCTTGGGCCGGTCAGGCCTACCAACAAATTCGCACAGGCACGACATCGGCTGTGGCGTTTGTGTTTGGGCTCTTGATGGTGTTCTTGATTCTCGCTGCGCAATACGAACGCTGGTCCTTGCCTGTAGCCGTCTTGTTAGCGGTGCCGTTCGCTTTTTTTGGCGCGTTGTTGGCGGTTTTTTTGCGTGGCATGCCCAACGATATTTATTTTCAAATTGGCTTGGTCGTGCTGGTGGGTCTTTCGGCCAAAAATGCGATTTTGATTGTTGAGTTTGCGGCACAAAAACGCGCCCAAGGGCTTAGCAACATCGATGCCGCCTTGACCGCTGCCAAGCAGCGCTTCAGGCCGATCGTGATGACCTCGCTCGCTTTTATTCTGGGGGTGTTTCCGTTGGTGATCTCGTCGGGTGCTGGCGCTGCTGCGCGCCGTTCGATGGGCACGGGCGTGTTTGGCGGCATGTTGGCCGCGACCTTTATCGCGACGATTTTTGTGCCAATGTTTTTTACCTGGCTATCGCGTCGTCAGGGCAAGCCGGTGTCAACAGACGCGGCTGCGCCTGAGCAGCCTGTGGCTCCTAAAGCTGGCGGTCAGGCATGAGTGGCGCGCGTGGTTTGAGCGTAGGCTCACGACTTTTTGTTGCACTGAGCCTACCGGTTTTTCTGTCTGGCTGTTTACTGGGGCCTGATTATCAGAGGCCAGAGCTCGCCCTGCCGGAAAAATACAATGCCGTTGCTGCGTCCGGTGGCATGTCAGTCGCCATCGCGCAGCAGGCTGAATCGGGACCCGTTAACGCCCAATGGTGGCTGCTTTTTAGTGATGCGACGCTTACTGATTTGATTCAGGCAGCCAGTCAAAATAATGCTGATATTCAGGTCGCACTTGCACGAATCGCCATGGCGCAGTCGCTCGCGGTGCAGGCTGGTGCAGCGCTCTATCCAACGTTAAACCTCACCTCTAGCGCTACGCGGGCAACGTCGGGACCCTCTGTCTCTGTTTCGGGCGTTAGCGTCCAAGCCAACACTTCGCAAGTAGGCTTGGTGACTTCTTATGAGCTCGATGTCTGGGGGCGTGTGCGGCGTAATATCGAGGCGACTAGCTCGCTGGCCACTGCGAGCCGTTACGAAAAAGACAGCGTCAGCTTGACAGTCGCTGGCTTAGTTTCAAATTTGTATTTACGCTTGCGTTCGCTAGATGCGCAGCTGTTGGTGTTGAAGGATTCTGTACTGACGCGCACGCAGGCTTTGAAGGTTTCGCAAGCGAAGTTACAGGGGGGGCTGGTGTCGCCCATCGATGTTAATCAAGGCAAGGCTGCGCTGGCTGCCTCGCAGGCGAACCTGTCTGAAGTGACACGGCAACGGGCGATTGCCGAGAGTCAGTTGGGTGTTTTAACCGGAAGGCTTGATTTGGCGTTGAGCGCAGGCGATGTGCGTGCCTTGCCCGCGCCACCTTTACCTCCGGAAGGTCTGCCCGCTAGCATCGTTGAAAACCGACCCGATGTGCGCCGTGCTGAGCAAGAGTTGCAGGCGGCGAATGCGCGTATTGGTGTGGCGACGGCGGGTTTGTTTCCGACTTTTTCGCTGGTGGGTTTATTCGGCGCGCAAAGCGTCGCTTTTAGTTCGTTTTTGACAGACCAAAGCTCGGTGTGGTCTGCGGGTATTGGTTTGTTGCAGCCTATTTTTTCGGGGGGTCTTTTGCAGGCGCGTCTTGAGTATGCGAAGGCGCAACAACAAGAGGTACTTGGCACTTACGTTAAAGTCGTCAGGGCCGCGTTTGCCGAAGTCAGTGAGGCGCTGACTTCAGTGCGTCAGACCTTACAAACCGAACAGTATTTGACTGAGCAAGTGAAGGCGGCAACGCAGGCGCAAGAGCTTGCAGCGCTGCGCTACGAGGCGGGGTATGTGGATTTTTTAAACGTGCTTGAAGCCCAGCGTGTTGCGAATGAAGCGAGCCTGGCCTTTGTGATCAATCGGTCGGCGCGACTGCAAGCGAGTGTGGATTTATTTAAAGCGCTGGGCGGAGGCTGGGTTGCCAAGCCCTAAAGCGCGCAGTTATTTAAAAACATTGTTGTCGGTGAGTGGAATAAATTTGGTGCCGATACCGACTATTTTGACCGACGGTGGTAATTCGGGCTTAAAGAAACGAAGCATCGCCAAATCGACTGTGTACATCGAGAATAAATAGTAATTATCGCGTTGCGTCGCTTCAGAGGCTAGCTTTGAGACCAAGCCACCCACCAGTTGATTGGTAAACCGGTCGCCAGGTTGATTTTTGCTTGGCATATTAGCGCTGATCTGAGTGCTGACAAAACCTTCGAACTCGATTTTTGTGGGGTTGGTTACAAGCAACACCACACCAATGATAACTAAGATGATTTTACCCATGGTCTTCTGATTAGATTAGTTTTGCCACGGCCCGCGCATGAATGACTTTACCCTGCGCAAAGTGACCGTGATTCTCTTCTACTGCGCCAAGGTTATAGAGGTAATTTACCATCAAACCTGCCGACTCTTTAAGGCCTTTTTTGGATAAATCGGCCGCCCAATTTAGGCGATAGAGCTCGGCACCGTTGCCCAGATGAAATTTGGCAACTGGGCTGCCCCCGCGTCGGGTAGAAAAAATCGTCAGGTAGAGTGCGCAGAGTGAGGTGAGCGCTTCGCGTTCTTTGGCAGAGCTTTTGTCGGGTGTCCAGCCCTCGCTCAAGCGTTGCGCCCAGGTTTTGTTTTTTAGCTGCAAGGTTTCAAGCGCGTGCTCAAAGCGGGTACGCGTGGCAAGCGGGACTTCGACTTCATTCAAATTTGGGCTGCGGCTCAACCATTCGATAAAGCCCGGTATGGGAGAAAGAGTGACGAAGGTGCTTAGGCTTGCGAACTCGGCTTTTAGGTGTTCTGCGACGCGTTTGATTAAAAAATTGCCCATCGAGACGCCTCGTAAGCCGGCCTCGCAGTTACTGATCGAATAGAACACTGCGACTTTGAATTTTTGCGTCGCAGAAGGGAGTGATTTTTTGTCAACGAGGGGAGCGATGGCAGAAGGGATCTCGGTTAACAGGGCGACCTCGACAAAAATCAACGGCTCGTCGGGTAGTTGGGGATGAAAAAAAGCGAAACAGCGTCGATCAGGCTGTAGTCGCCTGCGCAAATCATCCCAGCCATCAATCGCGTGTACGGCTTCGTGTTGAATAATTTTTTCAAGAACGTGCGCGGGCGAGCGCCAGTCGACTTGATGCATTTTTAAAAAGCCAGGGTTAAACCAAGACGACAGTAAGTGGCGGATGTCGTAATCAAGCGCAGCCAAATCGGGGCGTTTGTCTAATAAGCGCAACAGTTCGCGACGCATCATCAGCGCTGCCTTGGTGCCGCCAGGCGCACGATTCATACGTCTAAAAAGCTCTTGTCTGGGGGCCTCAGCCGCTTTGGTTAGGGCAATCAGATTGAGCGCCGAGGGCTCTTTTGCATAGGCTTGCGCCGCTTTCACCACGCCGGCTGGGTCGGGGCTGAATTTTTCGGCTAAGGCTGTATAAAAAACATTACGCTGCTCTTCGTCGAGCAGTTGGTATTGACTAATCAATTCTTGCGCCATGCTTGAGCCATTGGCTTCGCCACGCTCAGACACCAAATTATGCGCCGCTGCCAACGCTTTTGTGAGTTGACGGGGGCGCGTGAGTTGATCTAACAGTTTCATGGGTGATTCTGAGCCTGAATATTTGTGATTTTAGTAACAAATAAAGTATATTTGTCGTTATTTAGAAGATTATATCGTTAAAATCCATTAAATTTGACTAAATGAGTTTAAAACAATAATAAAATTCACCTTACACTTGTAACAAACCTGCTGCGAACATCCGAACAGTGATGGCAGGCAGGCAAGGTGATACTCTCTTGCCCATGAAAATGTCGCGTGCTTTTATCGAATTAATGTTTTATCGGGCCTGTCTGACCCTAAGTTATCAAGTCCTGGCGGTGACAGCTGGATGGCATATTTATGAACTCACCAAAGATCCGTTATCCCTGGGTCTGGTGGGCCTGGCTGAGGTAATTCCGTACTTTTGTAGTGCGCTGTTTGCAGGTCATGCTGTGGATCGGCAACCCAAAAAGCGTATTGCTTTATTCGGCTGTTCGCTGCACGTTTTGATCGCCTTGCTCATGGTGCCCGTGGCCCTTGGGCACTTCAGCGGTCTGGGTGTGGGGATGTACGGGCTGATTTATGTCGCGGTTGGCCTGGCTGGCCTGGCGCGCGCCTTTATCCGGCCCACCTATCAAGTGCTTTTTGCTCAAGTGCTCAGGCGTGAAGATTTTGCGCAGGGCTCGGCCATTGGCACGGTTGTCTATCAAGCGGCTCAGGTCATTGGGCCGGTCGTGGGTGGCCTGCTGATCGCCTGGCCCGGTTTGGAGTCGGCCTACCTGGCGTCGGGCGTATTTGCCTTGCTCGCAATGATTGCCGTCGCGCTCTTGCGCACAAGTCACGAGGCACTCGCGCCGAGTGAGCTCTCGATGTGGGCAGGCATTGTTCAGGGGTTTCGGTTTGTTTTCTCAAAGCAAATTATGTTGGCCGCCATGGCGCTGGATATGTTTGCGGTGCTTTTTGGTGGCGCGGTGGCCATGCTGCCAGCCTTTATCGACGAGATTTTGCAAGGTAGCCCAGAGTCGCTTGGGCTGTTGCGCGCGGCGCCAGCGATTGGTTCAGTGCTTGCAGGCGCCTGGTTGGCGCGTCACCCCATTCAGCGGCATGGCGGGCGTTATTTGTTGATCGCGGTCGCAGGGTTTGGCGCGACGGTAATAGGTTTTGGCTGGTCAACGAGTTTTTGGCTGGCCGCCTTCTTTTTGTTTTGGACCGGTGTCTTTGATGGGATTTCAGTGGTGCTGCGGTCGACGATTTTGCAACTTATGACACCCGATCAAATGCGAGGTCGGATCTCGGCGATAAATGGTATTTTTATTGGATCGTCAAACGAGATCGGCGCACTTGAATCTGGCCTGGCAGCCAGTGCACTGGGTTTGAGCACATCGATCGTGTTTGGGGGGGTGGTCACGCTATTCGTGGTGCTGGTGTGTTGGTTCGCCGCGCCTAAACTACGCAACCTTGAGTTGAGCGAACTGCACGAGACTGCTAAAACTGGGCATTAAACAAGTTTTAATCGGCGCCTTGTGTGAGCCACGCCAGGTCGTTAGAACCTCTTGCAGTCTCTGGCTCGGGCGTTTTGAAACCTTCCCAGCCTCCGCCCAGGGCTTTGACCAAGGCGATGTTGGCTAAAAACTGATTGCCGCGCATTTGCCACTTGATGCGTTCGGCGGTCAACTGATTTTGCTGGAGTAGGGCGAGCGTTTGCGCGGTGTCGACACCCTCACGATAACGAATGCTGCTGATTCTGAGCGCACGATTCAGGTTCGTGACGGCTTCGTCTTGTTTGAGCACTGCTTTTGAGTATTGCTGGATATTGCTCATCGCATCTTGTGTTTCTTGAATCGCCACTAAAACAGACTGCCGATAGTTCGACAGAGTGCCTGCGTACCCCGCTTGGGCAAAACGATAGTTGGCGCTCGTGCGCCCAGCGTCAAAAATCGTTTGCGTCGCGGTCAGGCCAATCGACCACAGCAGCGAAGGTAAATTCAGCAAGGTCGTGATATTGTTTGAATCGCCACCCAAAAATGCTGGCGCGATCAAAAGAGTCGGAAAAAACGCCGCCTTTGCGACACCGATCTGAGCATTGGCTGCAGCCATCGCACGTTCGGCAGCGGCGACATCGGGCCGACGCTCAAGCAGGTTTGAAGGCAGGCTGACCGGAAACGCAGGCAAGGTTTGCGGTAACGAACCCGCTGCCAGTTTAAAGTTGGCTGCAGGGGTGGCGGTTAGGGTCGCAAGTAAATTCTCTTGCAGGTTGCGAAGATTGTTAAGCAACTCGAGTTGTGCGCCGCTCGATTGCGTCAGTGCCTTTTGCTGCGACAACTCGGTTTGACCAGCAGCGCCCAAGTCATAACGCTTTTGGATCAGGCTTAGCAATTTATCTTGCAATCCGACAATTGTGGTCAAGACGCGAATCTCTTCATCGTATTGCCGTAACAAAAAATAAGAGTTAGCAACCTGTGCCGCCAAAAGAAGACGTACGTTCTCGGTGTCGGCAGCGGCTTGTTCGGCGGTGTTGCGCGAGGCTTCGACGTCGCGCCTGATCTTGCCTAGCCAGTCGATCTCGTAGGTCATCAGCGCGATCGGTCTGAAGTCGTTTTGTACCGTCGAGATATTGACACTGTCGTAAGTTGTCGTTGGGCGGTTGGCAGAGGTTAGTGTGCGCGAACCAGTGCCTGCAGCGCTAAGCACCGGAAACTGGGCAGCACCGCGTGCCTCGCTTTGCGCGATCGCTTGGTCAAGCCTTGCTAGCGACGCCTGCAAAGTATTGTTGTTTTCAAGACAACGCTCAATGAGCTGGTTCAGCGTCTTGTCATTAAAGCTTGTCCACCACCTGTCTTTAGGTACGCCGTCTGACGGCTCGGCAGTTTTCCATAAGGCAGGGTTTGCACCGGGCAGCGTCTTCCAGTTGGCGGGTATCTCAAGTGCTGGACGCTCATAATCGGGTCCGATTGGTGAGCAACCCACACAAGCCAGCGCAAGCAAACAAAGAGAGAACGAGCGTTTCATGGGCGCTTTGGGGGTGTTTCGATTTTGACAGTTTGGCCATCCGTGATCGAATCCAAGGGATTCAGGATGATGTCCTCGTCGGCAGTCAGACCAGAGCGAATCTCGACCTGCAAGCCGTAATCGATCCCTAGCGAAACTTTTTTCTTTAAAATTTTATTGTCTTTCACCGTTGCGACAAAGGGCCCGCCTGCGCCAAAAATCAACGAGTTCGTCGGAATAATCAGCGCACTGCCCAGCGCAATATTTAAGGCCACTTCGACATAAGCACCGGGTAGCAGAAGGCGATTTTCATTTGGCACTTCGACATCAACCTGAAGCGAACGGGTGCTCGGATCAATGGCGCCAGCGGTACGTGCAATACGACCTTTTACTGGTTTGTCAGGCGCACTATTTTGCGTAATTAAGACCTCGTCACCGACCTTGATCTGGCCAGCACGGTCTTGAGGCAAGTAGATATAAACATGAAGCTTGTCGACATGCGCCATCGTGAACAGAGCCTGGGCCATACCAACGTTACCCGCGTTCACCAAGTCCCCCATGTTGACGTTACGTCGGGTGATCGTGCCATCAAAAGGCGCGATCACCGTGCCAAAGCTTTGGAGATCGCGTAGCCTTTTTAAGACCGCCTCGGTTTGTCTAAATAAGGCGGTTTTCTCGTCTAACTCTTGCTGAGACACAGCATCTTCTGCGCGCAGGCGTTTCCAGCGGTCGTAGGCGGTTTTGGCAAGTTGAAAGTTGGCAGTGGCTTCTTCGACTTGCTTGTTGACTTCAGGAATATCTAAGATGGCGAGTGTCTCGCCTTTTTTGGCAGTGTCGCCAATGTCTTTCAGCCATTGCTTCACGTAGCCGTTCACGCGCGAATAAATTTGCGCTTCGTTCATGCCAAGCAAGGTCCCCGGCAGCACTAGTTTAGTGTTGGGGCCGTTTTTGGCGGGCAGAGCTGGCTTGGTGACTAAGACGTGCATCAGTGTATTTTGTTCTGCGCGTTGGGCGAGCACATCTCCGTATGACCAGCGTGAAAACAAAGTCTTGGCCATTCCAAAGCCCAGCAATAACAAAAGTACGACGGCAATAATTTTTGTTTTTCTTACCACTTTTGCACGACTTAAATCGTGATCGGGCCCGTGTTTATGAAATTCAGGAATCCCCTGATGGGCGTGGCGTTCTTCGGTCATGTCAGAGCCCTTCGTTGTTCGTTGCGTAGCGCCAGCATTCGATGGAAAGTAGCAAAAAGAACCGGCACAAATAGCAAGGTTGAGACCGTGGCAAATAGTAAACCGCCAATGACAGCACGGCCTAGAGGAGCATTTTGCTCTGAGCCCTCGCCAATGCCAATCGCGATCGGAATCATGCCTAAAATCATTGCTAAAGCGGTCATCAATACTGGCCGCAAGCGTGTGGAGCCTGCTTCAAGCGCCGCCGACAGGGCGGGCAGACCGTCGGCAAGACGTTGTCGTGCAAACGAAATCACCAGAACACTGTTGGCCGTGGCCACTCCCATGGTCATGATGGCGCCAGTTAGTGCCGGTACGCTTAAGTTGGTCGCGGTCAGAATGAGCATCCAGGCGATGCCAGCCAAAGCCGCGATCAACGCAGCAATCACAATGAACGGATCTAGCCAAGATTGGAAGTTCACTACGATCAACAGATAGACTAAGACGATGGCACCCAACAGACCGATCGCCAGACCGGTGTACGAGTTTTTCATGGTTTCAACTTGTCCGCGCATGACCATCCTGCTGCCCTTGGGAAGCTCTGCTCGAGCTTGGTCTAGTATGTTTTGAATATCCGTTGCAACACCCGAAAGATCGCGACCACGCACGTTTGCATAAATATTGATCGAGGGCAGAATGTTGTAGCGTGTCAATATCGCAAATTCAGCGGTCGGGGTAACCGTCACTAAGTTGCCCAGTAATTGTGGGCCGCGACCACCAAGCGTATTGGCGGCAGCATAGGCAATCGAGGCGGGCGCAGTAGATGGACCAACAGGTAAACGCAATAAATCATCCAGTGATTCAATTTTTGCCTGAGGGGCTTGCACCTGTATTGAGTAGTTGATGTTATTGCTTGGATTTAACCAAAAAGAGGGTGAGGTTTGCGCGCTGCCAGAAAGCGGCAGTAAAACGTTTTGTGCCAGATCAGTCGGGGTGAGGTTCAGCCCTTGCATGCGGGTTCGGTCCATCGTGAGCGCAATTGCGGGTTTGTCCAGACGCTGATGGACATGAACGTCGGCCGCGCCCTTGACGCCCGCTATGCGTGTGACGAGTTTGCTGGCGAGCTGTTGATTGGCCGTGTAATTTGCCCCGACGATTTGCACGTCAATGGCTGCAGGAATCCCAAAATTTAGAATTTGCGTCACAATGTCGGCGGGCTGAAAAAAGAACTCGATATCCGGAAAATTTTTGCGCAGCTCAGGAAGCAAGGCCTCCATGTACTCTTCGCTCGGGCGATGGCCTGGCTTGAGCGTGATCATAATGTCGGCATCGAATGCGCCAATGGTGCCAGAGCTGCTGTAAGACAAGTTGATGCCGCTATTGGGCAGTCCCACGTTATCCAGAATGCCCGCTAAATCCTTTTCAGGAATGACTTTGCGGATCAAGGTCTGTACTTCGTCGGCGATGATTGCGGTGCGCTCAACGCGGGTGCCGCTTGGCGCGCGTAGGTGAAGCTTAATCTGGCCGGTATCGACCAGCGGAAAAAGATCGCGCCCGAGCAGAGCAAAGATGCCGCATGAGGTGACGCAGAAAAATAGAAAACCAAAGATGAATTGCTTGCGATGGGTCAGCAAGTGGCTGAGCAATAAGACGTAGGCGGTACGAAATTTTTCAAAGCGATCGTTAAAACGTACGTGCACAGCATAGATTGCCTCGCCAAGCCGCCCACGCTTGCTGGCGTGACCAAGCAGCAGGTAGGCCATGGTGGGCACAAGCGTGCGCGACAAGATGTAAGAGGCCAGCATCGCAAAGATGACGGCCTGGGCCAGCGGTACGAAGAGGTATTTGGCCACCCCCCCTAAAAAGAACATCGGCACAAACACAATGCAAATGCACAGGGTTGAAACGAACGCAGGCACGGCGATTTCGCCAGCGCCCTCCATAATGGCTTCGTAAAGCCCTTTGCCCATATGCAGGTGTCGTTCGATATTTTCTAGGGTAACCGTGGCGTCGTCAACCAAAATACCGACGGCAAGTGCGAGCCCACCTAGCGTCATGATGTTGATGGTTTCACCCAACAGGTAAAGCACGATAAGCGAGCAGAAGATCGACAGTGGGATCGAAATCGCAATAATGACGGTGGTACGCCAGTTGCCTAAAAACAGCAAGAGCATGACGGCAGTCAGCACAGCAGCAATCAGTGCCTCGTGAACGACGCTTGCAATCGCTTCTTTGACAAAAATAGACTGGTCTGCCAAGAGTTTGACTTCAATGCCGTCTGGCAACAAGGGCAGTAGAGACGGTAATTTTTCTTTTAACGCGTTCACCACATCAAGCGTTGACGCTCCACCGTTCTTGAGCGCGGTAAGCAACAGACCTCGTTGGCCATCTTGCCGAACGATATTGATTTGCGGTGAAAACCCATCGCGCACGTGTGCCACTTCGCGCAAAAAAGTTGTGGCGCCGTTGATCGTTCGCACCGGAATATTGTTGAG
>CAMCZQ010000113.1 GCA_945887835.1 Bordetella parapertussis
CGGGCAAAAATCGGATCAAGCGCACCGTGTGGGACACCCAATAACAAAATGGTAACGCTTAATGCGACTAGCAAAGGCATCGTCACAGCAAGGCTAAAGTGCGCCGCCAGGCCCGCGACCAGTAGCGCGCTAAAACTAAACACCAAACCTTGCAAACGAAGCAGACGCGCATAGGGTTGCACGTTAAGGCCTCCTGAACAGGGCAAACGGCACCTGTGTTAAAAAAACCCAAAGGGGCATGCTCTTAATCAATAGGAAGCGATCGAGCCAAGTCGCCTCATCATTCATAAAGCGAACGATTCTGGCGATTCGCATATTTTTAAACATCGCCATAAAAATAGTAGGCCCTTGCTCTGGGTGTTGTCGTAACACGCGCAAGAAAAGCGAATCCATACTTCTGGCTAACCAAGGCTCTTTTGCGTGCGCGAGCACCGGGCCTCCCACCAAAATCGACTTTGCACATAGCGTGGCCCAATGCTGAATACGCTGGAACGCATAGCCACTGCTGGGCCGCGCCGCGCCCGCAGTCAGCCCAACGCGAACCAGTCCATGGAGCTCAGGCCGAGCCCTATGAATGACCCCCATGGGCAGCACCGCATACTCTTGCCTTTGTAGCGAAACACTTTGCCCAGGCAACATGCGGTCGACCACGCTCTGAAGCCGTGCTGTCAATGTGACCTGCTCAACAGGCTTCGAGCAAAAAACCGTGGTTTCGATCAAGGCTTGGCGCTTATTAAAAGGCAAAAGATAAGTAAAAGATACTCCGTATTCTGTATCTGGGTCGAAGCGCATAAATTCGACGCAAGTTGGATCAAAACAATCTTGTTCAACCTGGACAACTTGGCCATAAAAAGATTGCCACAACTGAGGCCCAAGAAAAATTGGGTTCGCGACCGGCCGCGTATCAATGACGCTTGGCGCTTCAAACACCCCTAGACGGGTGTTGACGCACCACGTCGAAGTGGCCTGCCGTTCAAGGGTAAGCACCTCGCAACCTAACTTTAGAGTGACTTGCTGATTCTCTGCTAGTTGCTCTAAGGCCTTTATATAAAAGGTCTCGGCCTCAATCATCTGATACGGATTATCTTGGCAGGCAACCTCCACGCGCATCTGACCGTGCGTCACGGCCAATGCAGGCCAACTATACCGGACCAGATCTTGTGCCTGCGTCGTACCGCCTGCAAAAAAGCACCAAGTACGATCGTTTTGGTAGCAAGAGCGACTCTCTATGATCAATACTTTCGGACATTGTTGTCCCGCTTGGGACAACCGCTGCGCAAGGCTCAGTCCGGCGCAGCCACCGCCCAAAATGATCAGATCGAACTTACTCTCTGTCGACATGCGGGATAGCCTGAGCAGTGCACGGCAGATCGCGCAGGGCAGCATGCAGACTCGCGTCATGCGAACGTGACGCGCGCCAAAAACCAATAGTCAAAGGGGTGCTAACCAAGGCAAGTGCTGTTGTCGCGAACTTACGCTGTGACGTAACGTACGCTCTGCCCTCCCAGTAGGCATAGTCGCGTGCCTTGAGAACCTCACCGATTTCTCGATAGACGCGTGCAGCCACCAAAATTGCAGCGCGGGCATTCAGAGGCAAATAATGCAGCCCCTCCTCACCACTTTTGTAATAACGCTCAGCCAAGTCCAATAATTGTCGCAAACCCGCCCTAAGCTCACTCTGCACAGCCGGTTCGGGCCGCATCAAGCAAGTCATGTCAAGATCACCCACCAGCGAGGCAGGAAGGTAACGGCGATTTAAACTCGCATCTTCAGCGACATCGCGACAAATATTTGTAAGCTGCATCGCGATTCCCAAATCAATCGCATGTGGCAAGGCTCGCGCACATTTAACATCAAGCACACCCGTCATCATCAAACCCACCGTACCTGCAACTTTATAACAATAGCGCAACAGTTCGTCGGTATCGCTCACGCGCACGGACTTCAGGTCAGATTCAACGCCATCAATCAATTCCAGCGCATAGCGAGGGTCTACCTGGCACTGCGCGATCAAAGACAGCGCATCCGCCACTAAGAGGTCGTCAGACTGCCCGGTTAGTAATTCGCGCCGATGCCGAAAAAGTGCTGCCTGAGCTTGTTCGCTTGAGCCCGCCTCATCAACCAAGTCGTCAAGATGCCGACAATACCGATAGAGTCTTGTCGCTCGCTCCCCATACACTCGTCCAAGCAAATAGCGCGCCCAATGAAACGTCCGACCTTTTGTTGCCAGAATCAAGTTTGCTTCTGGCAACAGCTGAGCGGCGTTTGTAGGGTGCGCTGACATTGCTAAGAGTCGATCGTCTTTAGTGGCTGAATCAAGGCGTCTAGCACCTTCGCCGAGCAAAGCACGCCTGGCACCCCCGCACCGGGGTGCGTTCCGGCGCCAACTAAATATAAGTTTTTAATTCCCTCGGCTCTGTTATGAAACCGAAACCATGCAGACTGTCTAAAGAGTGGAGCAACCGAAAAGCCCGCGCCGTGCGTACTAAGATATTCGTCTTTGAAATCTTCGGGTGTCTTATAAAAATCTTCGACAATTGTTTCGCTAAGATTTGGCAAGATTGTCTGGTCTAACGCCGCCACGATCTGATCTCGCAGCTTAGGGCCTTGCAACGACCAATCGACGTTTCCGAGCAGATTAGGCACCGGACACAACACATAAAAGCTATCGTGCCCAGGTGGCGCAAAACTTGGATCGGTTGCGGTCGGCCGATGCAAATAAAGAGAGAAGTCTTCGGCAAGAATTTTTTTATTAAAAATATCGTCAAGCAGCTCTCGGTAGCGTTCACCCATCCAGATGGTGTGATGTGCGACCTCCTCATAGGTTCGAGTCGTACCAAAGTACAGCACGAATAAGCCCATCGAATAGTGCGCAGCCTTTTGCTTAAGCTTGACAACAGTCGTCTGTGCTGCCCGCTCAATCATATGCTCATAAAGATAGGTTGGATCAGCGTCTGAAACGACAAGGTCGCTGGCTAAGTGTGTGCCATCGACCAGCACCACGCCCGTGGCGCTGCCGTCTTGCAGGCTTAAGGTTTTTACCGTTGTTTCTAGTTTGACTTCAATGCCTTGGCGCTGCATTAACTCGCCGAGTGCCCGAACCAAGTGCCCTGTGCCACCCATGGTAAAAAACACACCATAGGCGCGTTCAAGGTAATGGATCAAACCATAGATGCTCGTGGTGTCGAACGGGTTGCCGCCTACCAGCAAAGGCTGAATCGAAAACGCTTGCCGCAGCAAGGGATTTTTAAGAAAACGCGACACCATCTGCCAAACAGTTTCATGGCTACGTAATTTTAACAATCGCGGGACTTGAGCCGCCATCGTTGAGAATTCGTGAAAAGGCTGCGCAGACAGCTCTGAAAATCCGACCGCAAAGATATTTTTTGAATGCGCGACTAACGCCAGATAGCCCGCAACATCCGCGGGTTCAATCCTTTTAATTTCGGCAAGCGTGTCTTCGAGCGTGCCGCCATAATCGAACTGCTCGCCACCCGCAAAATAAAAGCGGTACCAAGGTTTCAGCGGTACTAAATTGACATGATCTTCAAATCGCTCGCCAAATAAGGCGAATAACTCTTCAAACAAAAACGGCGCCGTAATGACTGTAGGCCCCGCATCATGGACATAACCGTTGCGGGTGTACACCTGCGCGCGCCCACCCAGGGCCTTGGCGCGGTCAAGCAGTGTGACCTCATACCCCTTGGCGCGCAAACGTAAAGCAGCCGCCATGCCACCAAAACCGGCGCCGATTACAAGTGCTTTCGTAGGTTTCATTCAAGACGTGCCAGTAATTTTTTTGCAATCTGAACCAAGAGACTACCAGAACCCATCGGCAGGGTATCTGCCAACCCCATTGACTCAAGCAAATGCTCACGCGCTAACTGCCGCGCTTGTGCTTGAGCCGTTAGAATATTGTTCGCCCCGTTCAAGACTTGCAATACGTTTAATACCTTTGCGGTCGCGTGCAGCTGATCACTTTGATAGTCGTCAAGATCATCAATAATTTGATAACCCATAGAAAATGCCTGAGCCGCTTTGAGGGCCGTCTTGCAAGACGCCGAGTGCCCGCCTGCGATCAAGGCAAGCTCCAGGGGCAAACTTAACAAGGCAGTCATGGTAGGAAGCCCCCTAATTGGTATCAAAATTAAACTGAACCGACATTAACCATTGAATATGACCGGCACGTGACATTTAATGAAGCGTCCGCGCATGCGCCAACTCGCAAAACGGTTCAAACATCACGGTCATGCCGACCGAGGCTGTATTGCCTAAAGGGTCGAAGGGCTGCGACCCCATACCCGCAATTTGTGCATATCTCTAATCGTTTGTGCATATACTGGCAGACACGATCGCTATCGCCAACCATAACCAAAACAAAATCCAACATCGAGACAACCGTGAATACACAAACTGCTCTTAAGCATAAATTCCTTGTGAACGCACTTTCCGGGGCGCTGCTCATGAGCAGTAGCCTCGCCTTTTCGCAAGCCGTTGCCCAAGACTACCCAAGCAAGCCCGTCACCCTTGTCGTGAGTTACCCACCCGGGGGCTCTAACGACCTGACCGCTCGCGCCATCGCGCCCGCGCTAAGTGAAGCGCTGGGTGCCACAATCGTGATCGAAAATAAACCTGGCGCTGCCGGCATGATCTCGGGCACCTATGTGTCGCGCGCGGCACCCGATGGCTACATGATTTTGCTGGGTAGCCTAAGCCCAATTATTGTTTCGCCACAAGCCGCAAAGACTCCACCTTTTAATACGCCGGTTGATTTTCGAGCGATCAATCGCGTGGGTTCTACACCGCTAGGGATTGCGATGGGCCCGACTCTGCCAAACGTCAAGTCCATCGCCGATCTGATTGCAGTTTCTAAAACGCGCGATGTCACCTTGTCGTCTGCTGGCACGGGTGGCGTGTCGCACCTTACGATTGAGTTGTTGCAAGCGGCCTCTAAAGGTCGCCTGATTCACGTGCCTTACAAGGGCGCTGGGCCAGCGGTAACGGATACCGTTGCGGGCCACGTCGATGGGATCGTGATGGATATTTCGCCCTTGATGCCAATGATGGCTGATGGACGACTGAAAGGTATCGCCGTGACCAGCCCCGAACGCATGAACTTTTTACCGAACCTCGCACCGGTCGGCGACTTTTTACCTGGCTTTAGTGCGGTGAACTGGCTGGGGCTGTTTGTGCCAGTCAAAACCCCAGAACCGGTTGTCGCAAAAATCAACGTTGCGCTTATCAAAACCATTGCGCGCGCCGATGTGAGAGCCAAACTCGAAGCGGCCGGCATTATGCCCTCAAGCATGGAGAACCCCGCTGCGTTTCAAGCCTATGTCAATGCAGAGTACACCCGCTGGGGCAAGATCTTGCAAGACGCAAAAATTGAAAAGCAGGATTGATAAGAGCGTGCGGTTGCAATGCACCTGCGTGGCAGCTTACGGCTAAAGGTTCACAGAGTAGGCGGTTTGTAGTGTGCTTGGTTAGTCCAAAAATCGCAAAGATATAGCTATGTTTGCAATTTTAGAGATTTCAAAATACAGGCGATTGCTGCTGTCAGTTGTCTAGCGCTGGTGAGGAATGAGCGCTCTCAAAGACCACATGCCAACTCGCAGATCCAGACTAATTGATGTAGCAGATTGAATAATAAAACTGTACTAGGTTGTCTGACCTTGGAAGCTCGATGTATCTTGAGCGATACCGTCAACATTCTTCTGATAAACGGCTCAGTCACGCCTACCCTTCCTGGGGGACAGATGGCCAAAGCAAGGCGCTGGTAAACAGTCTTGTTTACCCCTAGGTGTGCCTCTAGAACGCGCCATAGAAAAAGGGCTACAGACCGAAATCTGTAACCCTTTAATATTACTGGTGCGCCCGGCAGGATTCGAACCTACGACCCCCTGGTTCGTAGCCAGGTACTCTATCCATCTGAGCTACGGGCGCCTTTAAGACAAGACCGCGAGTATAGCAGTTTTTTAGCCCGATATTCGAGGGATCTTAGCCGCCTTGATGGCACGACCCATCTCGATATAGCCCTTCTCTAAAATGTCGAGGTATTGCTTGGCTGACAGGGAGGCCGGGTCAACGCCCATTTGTGTCATTCTGGTGCTCAAGGCGGGGTCGCTCATTGACTTTAATACAGCGTCTTCAAGCACTTTAACAATCGCCGCCGGCGTGCCTTTAGGCACAGCCAAGCCTAGCCAAGAATCGATTTCGATATCCAAGCCCAGTTCTTTAATCGTCTTCACGTCAGGCAGTTCAGGCCACCGCATGGGGCTGGCAGATGCCAACATACGCAACTTACCTGCCTTGATATGAGGAATGAGATCAGGCGGATTTTGCACAATCACTTGCACATTTTTGCTTAACAGTGCGGTCACCGCTTCGCCACCAGATTTGTACGAAATATGTTCAAACTTTGCGCCCGCCAAACGCGTGAGCTCAAAGATCGCAAGATTATTGGGCGCAGAGGTTGTACCAAAAAATAAGCCCTTGCCTTCTTTAGCTGCCGCGATGAGATCATCTAACGTCTGGTATGGCGAATCCGCATTGACCGCAATCCCATAGCGAAAGCGACCAAATCCCGCTACGAATTCAAAATCTTTCATGCTGTAGGTTAAGTCCATCAAGTGCGGCATGATCGCAACAGTGGAATACGTCACCACACCCACCTGATAACCATCAGGCTTTTGGCGTGCGATATAGGCAGGGGTCAACGTACCCAAGGCGCCAGGCTTGTTTTGCACGACGATCGATTTACCTAAAATCTTTTCCATCGTTTGCGCCAACGCGCGAGTGGCCACATCGGTGGTACCACCGGCGCCATAGTTCACGATCATGTTCACTTCGTGTGCCGGAAAACTTTGCGCAACAACCGACGAAGTTAAAACTGCACAGCCTAACAAGGCTGCAAAACCAAACCATTTACGACTGATGATATTTTTCATTTTTGTCTCCTACTGTTTTGAGAATTAGCGAGGCGTACTGAGAGTCACACCCCTCGCCCAGACTTCATTTGCTTAACTAAGACCAGCAACAAAAAGATCACGACATAAAGAAGCCACCATTAATATCTATCGTCGCCCCGTTAATAAAACCGCTACTATCCGCGCACAAAAAGGCAATTGAGGCGCCGACTTCGTCTGCGGTACCCAGGCGTCTGACCGGAATTTGCTCAGCGTAGCGTTGATTGACTGCTTCGCCCGCCTGCATCGCCATTTCGGTCAGGATGCGGCCAGGTGCCACGCAGTTAGCCGTGATGCCAAACGGCCCCATCTCTGAGGCAATCGCGCGTGTCAGCCCGAGCATGCCGGCCTTTGAGGCCATGTAGCTTGGGCCCGCCACCACAGATTTACTGCGCCCAGCTAAAGACGACACGCTGACGATACGGCCAAAGCCTTGTGCTTTCATATCTGGCAAAAATAACTGCGTGATCTGCATGACTGTCGTCAGATTCACCAGCAGCACCTTCGACCACTCTTCGATCGTTAAGTCAAGAATGCCGTTGGACAAACCATCAGCCCGCTTAGGCGAGATCCCCGCGTTATTGACCAGAATAGACACGGTACCAAAGCGCTCTTTGATCTGCGCGTGTAAGCGTTTCATAAAGGCCATGTCAGTCACATCGGCTTGAAATGCTAGCGCTTGCTCATCGGTGATGCCCAACAGTTCAAGATCAATCGGCAAGCGATCCACCATCACGACAAACCGACCAGCAGCAATCAACGCTTGGCTGGCGCCTAAACCAATGCCTTTTGCCGCACCCGTGACTAAAGCGATTTTCTTGTTCATGCTTCTAAAGCCGCCGTATAAGCTGTGATGGGGGGGAAGGCGTTTTCGTCAGTCATCACTTCAATCAGCGTCGTCACATCGCTCGCGCGTGCAGCGTCAAGCGCTTGATTCAATTGCTCGGGGTCTGTGACCCGGATACCGTTGCAGCCACAGTTGCGCGCGATCGCAGCGTGATCCACCGGATAAAAATCGACCGCACTGGTGTGGGTACCAAACCTCACGTTTTCGGCATGTTTTTGATAGCCCAAAATTCCATTATTTAAAACAATGAGTGTCACCTTCAAACCCATGCGGCGTGCGGTTTCAAGCTCTGACCAGACGTGTCCAAACCCACCATCACCCGCCAGGCAATAGACCTCTGTCTGGGGCCGAGCAACTTTGGCGCCCAGCGCCATCGGAAAGCCCCAGCCCAGTCCAGCCAACCCGCGTGGCGTGATAAAGCGCATACCGCTTTTGACTGAGGTTAAACAGTTTGAAATCCAGATCGATGAGTAGCTCGCATCGGCCACCATCACCGTGTCACCGGTCAGGCGTTTTTGCAACTCGTGCATGACGCGCTCTGGACGAATCGGGGACTGCGCTGACAGACGAACCGGCGCTGATTCTCTTAAATAGACGTCACGCGCAGCTTGAATACTTGCCTCGAGTGCGGGTCGCTGAGCACGACGTTTTGATAAATCAAGTTTGCCAAGCGCCTGAGCTAAGGCATCGAGCGTCAGCCCTGCATCGCCCACCAAACGGGTCGCCTCGTAGTTGCGGCCCACTTCAGTGCCATCGATGTCCAGATGAATGTAATGCGCATTTTTTGGATACAACTGCCACGAATCCGTGCCGTTTTGATTAGTACGGTTGCCCACCAAAAGAATCACATCGGCTTCGGTGACCAACTTGCGCTGATAGCGCGTGGCACCGTTTGGTCCCATAAAATAGCCAACCACGCCCACGGCAAGCGGGTGCTGCTCATCAACAGTGCCTTTGCCCATGACGGTGGTGGCCACCGGCAAATGTCCCTCGTCCATCAAACGCGTGAGCGCAGCGTGAGCGTGCGACAGGTGCACGCCGCCGCCCGCAATCACCAGTGGGCGCTGCGCGTTTGCCAAGAGTTCGGCGGCGTGGCGCACGGCGTCGGGCGAGGCAACCGTTGGATCTAGGGGATATTGCCCCAGACAAGCGGTGCGCGTTGATGCCACGGCGGGTTCGGTTAAGACATCACTAGGAAACAGCAGCACGACGGGACCGGGCCGACCCGAGCAAGCCATCGCAAACGCCTGATCAATGTAGTCATCCACACGACTGGGTTCATTCACCCGACGTACCCACTTCGAGACAGCACCGAACATACCCAGATGATCCAGGTCTTGAAAGGCGTTTTTATCGGTTTGCAGGCGACTCACATCTTGCACTAAGGCAATCACCGGGATTGACGCTTTGAGCGCCTCGGCAAGCGGCGCGACCAAAAGCGCTGCTGCTGGGCCATTTTGAGCCGTCACAATGCCGGGTTTGCCGGTCAGTCGTGCATACGCATCTGCCATATAGCCACCGGCGTTTTCAGTGCGATACACAATCTGCTTGATACCCCCCTCTTCGGCCGGCAACTGAAACATAGTGGGCAAGCTTTGACCGAAAGTGCACTGAACACCGTGACGCTTGAGCGCACGCACGATTGCGTGGCCGACAGAGTTGTGGATGTGTAGCCCCGTGACAGTCAAAGGCGTGGGAATGGGTTTAGCGATATTCAAAAGGGCTCCTGACTCAGATTAATTCTTCGAACTTGCGATGTCTCACACTGTATTTGTTGTGTGTTCTTTTTACTTTGGGTGCTTTTTTGTTTCAGCTACTTTATCGGATTTGCGCGTAAAACCTCGCCGTTCAGGGCGGGGATGTCAGCGCGGAAGGCGAAGCCTTCCATTCTTTGACCTTTAATTTAGTGTGGCGCTTGCCGTTGCTTAATATACTTGCAAATAACGGAAATTAGCGCGCCGCCGCAGCTTCCTGCAAAATAACTTGGCGACCACAAAGCGCCGCCCCATAGCTTCTTACGGATGTTTGGGTCATTCTTTTTGCGAATCATCAAGCTAGAAATACCCTTGAGACTATTCACGAGTTTTGACACGGCCGCTTTAGGTGGATAGTTCACCGGTAAGTGCACGTGATCGTCTTCTCCTTCAAACTCTATTAGCTCTGACTCGAAATCAGTACAAACGCTGGCAAATATCGGGCGCAGGTCGTCAAGTCTTTCTTTTATGCAACCATCACGCGTATATTTTGTTACACAGAAACAGTTTTTGTTGCAAAGACTCACTGAATTTGTATCTTACAAATACAACTTTTACACAGGTGAGTTGGTGATCTACCTTGATCGCGCAAATATAATTCAAGGTATGAAACGTTTGCAGGCCTACAAATACGAATTGATGCCAAACGGCGACCAGGTGCGCGACATGCGTAGATTCTCCGGCTCGTGTCGGTTCGTCTATAACAAGGCGTTGGCACTGCAAAAAGAGAATCACGAGGTAGGCAATAAGTTCATTGGCTACGTAGCCATGGCAGCTAAGCTACCCGTTTGGAAGCGTGAAACGAGGACCGCATGGCTAAAAGAAACGCCTTCACAAGCGTTGCAACATGCCCTAAAAGATTTAGAAAAAGCCTTCAAGGGTTTCTTTGCCAAGCGTACTGGCTTTCCACGTTTCAAAAAGAAAGGTAGTGGTGACAGTTTTCGCTATCCTGAGCCAAAACAGATTCAACTAGACCAGAGTAATAACCGTATTTTGTTGCCAAAACTTGGCTGGCTGCGTTACCGCAACAGCCGTGATGTCCTTGGGCAGGTGCGTAACGTCACCGTGAGCCAGTCAGGCGGAAAATGGTTCATCGCTATTCAGACCCAACACGAGCTTGAACAACCCTTACCAACGTCTACAACGGCAATTGGTATTGATGTCGGAATCGCCCGTTTCGCGACG
>CAMCZQ010000114.1 GCA_945887835.1 Bordetella parapertussis
GTGTTACGAAACTTTTTAATTCAATATCCTAATACCATTGTTGAAAAAATCATTTATCAATTTAACTTTAACGATATCCTGCCCGAATACTATAGCCGCGAGGCGATGCAGACATTAAAGATACGTGAAGAAAATCGTGCCAGAGCAAACGCAATTAGCTCTCCAAACCCAAACAACCCCAAGCCTGCCCCGCGTCAATTATCGTTGCCTGAAAAAATGACGGCATGGCGCTATGAATATTTAAACCAATCAGTACTATTCAGGCTCACACAGCACTATGCGGGGCGCTTTGCCAGAAAAACTTCCGGTACCTGCCAGGCGCGCGGGCTTGATGCTCTAGGGCCTTATACGTGGTCATATGGGAGCGAACCTTTTTTGACAGAAAGCGAAGATCTATGGGCGCAGTTTGCAGTGGGGTTGTCTGACCTGCAGCAGACGAGCAAGAAGTTACAGGCAGAATTGAGCGTGTTAGTTTCGCCGCTTTTGTTTCATGTCGATACGGTAGGCAAGCATCCGTACTACAACCACTTGAACTACGACTTTAGCTGCGCTCGCTTTGATCCAAGCGAGCGCCTACGTCACATCGCAAGTCGGTTGGACATTTCTGTCGTTGACCCAACTGAATATATTCGCACTTCATTTAATAATCGGCTTAAAGAAGGAAATTTTGCGCCCTTCTTTTTTACCGCAGACGACAACCACCTAACGCCGTTAGCAGCATCGCTAATGGGAGAGTATTTATATTCTGCAATCAGTAAATAAATTTTTACTCTGCAAATAGAAAATGAAGTTTATGGCGGCCTTCAGTTGCAACGCTACTGACACCGATACTCCACCCGATCAACACTATTCCTAAACGGATCAGTTAAGTCATCAGAATACTTGCCCATCAGCAAGCGCTGCTTAGGCAAAAAGTGTGCACGAAAATATCGGCTGCTACTCGCAATCGTTTGCCCCCAAGCCGTGAGCTTCACGCAACCGTCTTTGATCTCAACTGTGCCAGATTGTTGTTGCTCGGTTAAGCGCACGTCTACCAAACGGTGCTCTTTGACATACTCTTGGGTAAAGACTTGATCAAAGGCATCAAGCTTGATGCCGCCGCCACGTTGCTGTAGTTTTTCTAGAATGTAAAACGATAGTGAGCGATCAATGACTGTAGGAACTGAAATAGCAAATGAATAGCCGAGCAGCAACCAGATGCAACAAAGCTGTAAGGTTTCGAAACGAGTGAACACTTTGAACCAGCGAACAGTCGCAATCAAAACGAATGCCAAAATCGTTGCGAGTACTGCATCTAAGATCGCGCTATAGAACACAACATTGACGGGTACATAACGTACGTGCAGCACGTAAATTACTAGCAATAGGATGGAATATACCGCTGTCGCGGCGACCAGTTTTAGATATTTCATACTTTAAAGACCATGCGCTTATTGCCCCAATAGCTGCATAACACCTGCATACCTGTGGCCACAACAAAACCAGCAATATAGTTAAGGTGGTAATGATCAGCCCATACGTACATCAAGGCACCGTGCAGCAAGGCAATCGCAGCATATAAAAAAATAAAGCGATACACCTGTTTAAACAATGGCTCTGCCGAACCTTGAAAAACAAAGTAGCGACTGCCTAAAAACGATGCAGCAATGCCAAACACTGCGGCCACCATATTAGCGACGCCAGCAGAGCCCCAACCTAAGACTTTTAGATTAAAGGTCAACACTGCAAAGTGCACGGCTGTGGCGGCTAAGCCATTGATCAGATACCTGACTGACTGCTGTGCAAGCAAGGCTGCGACTTTACCGCGCGCCGTGTTAGTCGGCATGCTTCACGACATCAATATAAGCACGGTAATCAATTTGATTAGGCGCCCCGGCACGTACAACGCCTGTCAACATCAAGGTCATCAAGGTGAGTGCGCCGGTTTGTAAAAACACCAACAACAAAATCCCCAAGGCCACTGAAAACCAACCTGGGGTCGCAAAGCCGGCGAGCTTTAACCCAATGGCCAACACGCTAGCAGCGACTGTGAACAAAGCCACAAACGCGCAAATAATACCCACGCGCACCAAGACATCTTCAGCAAACACCATCAAGGCTCTAAAGCCATGCAAGGCCAGCCCTACAAAATTCATTTTGCTTTTGCCTGCAAAGCGCGGGCCGCGGTCAATTGGCTGGGTTTGCACCCGCAACTTTGACGTTAATACGCAGGCCGCCACATGCATCCAGAGTTCTTGCATGGCAGCTAAGCGCTTAAGCGCCGCCGGTTTTAACGCCATGAAGTTACCGAAGCTGATTTTGCGACCGGTTAAAAACTGAAACAGGGCTTTGTAGACGACGTAAAACGCTTTGAATCTTAGCGTTTCAACACGACTTTTACGCTGCGCCACGACCACGTCAACCTTGGGTGACTGCATCGACTCAACCAACTCACGGATGGACTGAGGGGTGTCTTCACCATCTGAGTCCATCACGATTGTGCAGGGCATGTCGGGAAAGTGCTCGGCGACGTAATTCAAACCAATCGCAATTGCGCGTTGATGCCCCACATTGCGTTTAAGGGTGATGACGACGCCCTTGACACCTGCGCTTTGTAAAGCTTCGATCTGCACGGGTTGATTAATTGACCCGTCATCTACCGCAACAACATAGGCACGGGTACCGTACTCGGCAAAAAGCTCTCTGAACAAGCGGGTTGAGGCTTCTTTATCTTCGTATACAGGCATCACGACTGCAAAGTTTACGTCAGTCGCATTACCGGTTGAACGCACGTCAGCGCTAGCAGAAGTGTTGGCGTCGCCGTTACGGTAGCCTTGGCCGTGTGAGGTCATGCCGCAATCGCCTCTTTAAAGTAAGCAATTGTGCGCTCAAGACCTTGTTCTAGGGCCACAGTGGGCTCCCAATCTAGATACTGCTTTGCTTTACTGATATCTGGGCGACGCTGTTTAGGGTCATCTTGTGGCAAAGGCATATGAATCAGTTTGCTTGTTGAACCCGTCAAGCGCAACACTTTTTCAGCAAGCTCAAGCATGGTGAACTCGCCAGGGTTACCTAAGTTGATCGGGCCCACAACGCTATCGGGCGAATTCATTAAACGAATAAAGCCTTCAACCAAGTCGTCGGCATAGCAAAAGCTACGGGTCTGTGTACCATCCCCATAGATCGTGAGGTCTTCGCCACGCAAGGCTTGCACAATAAAATTGCTTACCACACGGCCATCGTCGGCCGCCATGCGCGGGCCATAGGTATTGAAGATGCGTACGACTTTAATGCGCAAGTTGTACGCACGCTGATAATCAAACCATAAGGTCTCAGCGGCGCGCTTGCCTTCGTCGTAACAGCTACGAATACCGATGGTGTTGACGTTACCCCAATACTCTTCAGGCTGCGGATGCACTGACGGATCGCCATACACTTCAGACGTTGACGCCTGAAACACCTTGGCGCCAGTGCTGCGTGCAAGCTCAAGCATATTGAGCGCACCCAGCACCGAGGTTTTCATGGTGTGAATGGGGTCGTATTGATAATGTACGGGAGAGGCTGGGCAGGCAAGGTTATAGATTTCGTCTAAGCCTGATACGCCAAGAGTTTGCACGGTGATGGGATCTACCACATCGTGCTGCACAAACTTAAAGTTTGGGTTTGAAGATAGGCCAGCAAGATTTTTTGGGCTTCCTGTAAACAGGCTGTCGAGCGCAATCACTTGGTGGCCTTGAGCGATCAGACGATCACACAGGTGTGACCCTAAGAAACCCGCACCGCCTGTGATAAGAATTTTTTTCATATGAAGTACGTCAAGCTCTACGTGTAAATTGCATCGAACGAAAAGTACGGCTTAAAACTCGCCGGCTAGGCTGTTGGACAATAGCTGATTTGTCGATCAAGCGCGGCCCACACCTGCGTAATAAAAACCAAGCGCTTTTAACGTGGCGGGATCAATATGATTACGACCATCAAAAAACAGCGCGCCTTTAACCGTTGCTTTCAGTGCTTTGAAATCGATCTTTTTGTACTCGGCCCACTCAGTGACTAGCACAACCGCGTCAGCAGCTTTGGCTGCCACAAGCGGATCGTCTTCAATCACAAGCTTACCGTTACGCAATAAATCAGCAAACACATGCTCAGCAACCTCGCGTGCCACCGGATCGTGTGCAGCAACAGTCGCGCCTGCATTACAAAGCGCGCGAATCAAATCAATCGACGACGCTTCGCGCATGTCATCGGTGTCAGGTTTAAAGGCTAAACCCCACACGCAGATTTTGCGACCATCTAAGTCTTTACCCATTTTGCCGACAAGCTGCTCAAACAGGTATTGCTTTTGTTTTTTATTACGCGCCTCAACACCATTGAGCACGATAGGATCCACACCCACGCTTTGAGCAATACGCACCAAAGCCTGAACATCTTTAGGGAAGCACGACCCGCCGTAACCGCAGCCAGGGCGTAAAAACGCTGGGCCGATGCGTGAATCTGAACCCATACCGGCGCGCACGTCTTCGACGTTGATGCCAAAGCGATCACATACGTTAGCGATTTCGTTCATGAACGAGATGCGGGTGGCCAGCATGGCGTTTGAAGCGTACTTGATGAGCTCGGCTTCTTTCACGCCCACAGTCAGCAACTGGCTATCGTTTTTGACGTAAGGTTGATACAGCTTGACCATCTGCGCCTTGGTGGTCTCGCTTTCGGTACCGATCACAATGCGATCCGGATTAAAGAAGTCGTCGATCGCGGCGCCTTCTTTTAAAAACTCTGGATTACTGGCGACATCAAAATCGATAAAGCATTTGCGCTGAAACAATTGCCAAGCGATTTCGCCTTTAACTAAGTCGGCTGTGCCAACCGGCACGGTTGATTTGTTGATGATGATGGCGGGGCCGTCTAGGGTTTGGCCGATCTCTTTTGCGGCGGCCAACACATAGCGAAGGTCGGCAGAGCCGTCCTCGCCCTGCGGGGTGCCCACGGCGATAAAAATCAGGTTGGCGGCGGTGCTGTCTTTACCCAGTTTTAGCAGGCCGTTTTTGATGCTGTCTGAAAACTTTAGATTGCCGCTGGCGATTGAACCATCAACCACCTCTTTGAGGCCCGGCTCATAAATAGGGATGATGCCTTTTTCAAGGCGAGCGATTTTGCTAGGGTCGGTATCGACACACACAACCGTATTGTCTTTGCTCGACAGGCAGGCTGCGGTCACCAAGCCAACGTAACCTGCACCGACGACTAGAATTTTCATAAACCAACTCTCAAGAAACAACTTAATTTAAAGTTTTAAAACACTGCGGTAACCGCTCAGACACAAACGCTTAAGCGCCAAGATGGCAGGATCATGACTGACTTTCAACAAAAAAGAGCAATACCTGCTAGTTTAGGCAATTTTTGTGACATCTTTGGTCAAAATCATTCTAGAAAGCAGTTGTTGAGCGCTTTGCGCCCACGTTTGCCGCTGAATCTGGCTTGAATCGGGTGTTTTTTGCTGTTTTGCCAGCGCCAGCCAGCTTTGGATGGCGGTGGCAAGGGCCGCGCCGTCGTCACCGGCAAAATACATGGCGTGGTCTTGGGCGACTTCGCGAAACACGGGGATATCGCGGGCAATGATGGGCAAACCGTGGCGGGCGGCCTCGATCAGGGGTAAACCGAAGCCCTCGGCTTCGCTCGCGGCGATCAGGCAGCGTGCGGCAGCGTAGATTTTTTCAAGGTACTCGTCACTGGCCGACTGCAGCCAAAACAGCTGATGGCCAAGCTGGGGGTGGGTGCTTAAGCGGGTGGTCAGTGCCTCGGTCAGCCAGCCCGGCTTGCCGACGATGACCAAGTTGGCGGGGATGTTTTGCGCCCAAAGTTGTTCGAACGCATCTAACACTTGCCCATGACGCTTGCGTGGCTCGAGCGTGCCCACCATTAAAAAGCTTGGGGCAGAGGCCAGTTGCTGTAATAGCTGAGGGCCATCGTCTGGCATCCCTTTTGAGGGGATTGAGCTTTCAATATCGGCGCCGAGATGAAACCAGTCGATCTTGAGCGACTGGGCTGCTGTGGGCTGGTTGTGTGCGACCCAGGTTTTTAATTCAGCAGCCACGGCTTGCGAAATACACACGGCGCCATGCTGTTGGGATACAACCCGCAACCAATTGCCATATTTTTCAACAAGCTCAGGGGTGAAGGTGTCTTTGAGCAACAAGGGCAACAAGTCGTAGACCACAAAATACACCTGAGCACCGGCTTGGCGGGCTTTGGCAAAAAAGTGCTCATGGTCTTGATCGATATTGAAGTGCAGGTCGAGGCCTAAGAAGATGTCACCTTGCTGGGGGTGGATGTAGGTATCTTCGCCTGCTAAAGCCTCGCTGCCACCAAACATCTTCTGCGTAAACGCCACCGCAGTTTTATACCCCAAGGGCTTGGCGGCATACACCAACTCGACTTTATAAGCCGCATCGGCCTCTTTGACTAAATGCTGAATCACACTCCGCACGACCCGCTGGATTCCTGACTTTGAGTCACTCGCATGCAACTCGGTGATGTCCACAAACAAGCGAGGCCGAGGGTCTTGCCGCGGCAACAAAGCTGCCACCAGCGCGGCGGTTTCTTTCAACTCAATAGCCAGGCGTTGAGGTGTATGCTCAAGCCGCGCGATGCGAGCGGTGATCGCAGCGACCAGCGCTTCTGGCGTCGATTGCGCCGCCGTAAAACGAGCAGCCGAGTCGGTCGTTGACGCAGCAGGCAGCCCGGCGGCCGCTTTCGCATGCGTCCCCAACGCACCCGCTTGCTCTAACCTTTCTAACACCGCCAGCGCCTTGCACGCCGTCTGATCCCACGAAAAAGTGCCAACCTGCTGGCGCCCGTGTTCGGCTAGGCGAACTCGGTACACCTCGTCGGTGAGCACCTGAGTTATTTTGTTAGCAATACTGTCAACCGAAAACGGATCAAACAAGGCCTCGGGCAAGCCAATCACTTCGGGTACGCTTGAATAGTTTGAGCCGATCGTCGGCGCCCCGCAGGCCATGGCCTCAAGCGCAGTAAAACCAAAGCCTTCGCAATAGGTGGGCAAGATATAGGCTTTGCATAGACCATACAGTGCGCAAAGCTCTTGGTCGGTGATACGTTTGGTGACGATGACTTGCGTCGTGTCTAAACCAGCCTGTTGAATCAGTTGATGCAAATGCACGAGCTGAGGGGCAATCATCCCACCGGCCAACACCAATTGATGGGTGCGCTTAAGCTCGGCTGGCTGTGCGGCATACGCTGCCAACAGGCGCTCAATATTTTTGCGCGGATCAAACGCGCCGGAATACAGCAAAAATGGGCCCGTGATGCCAAACTTCTGGTTTAACGCCGCAACAGACTCGTCAGTCAAACTGACTGGGGCAATGTCTTCGCCCAAAGCCGCTGAAATATTTTCAACTTTTGCAGCGGGCAAGCCCAATTGCTGGATGCCGTCGTTGCGCGACGACTCAGAAATCGCAAACCAGAAATCCGCTTTTTTATACTGCCACAAGCGTTCGTAATACCAGTCTTGCGTAGCAGGGTCGACCAGATATTCGTTTTTGTACATCAGTGGGATCAAGTCGTACAGCATCGCAACGGTATAGATCGGTGCGACTTTACCGATGCTGACAATCGTATTGTCGCCGGGGCTATCCAGAAAAGTACTTAGAATCAGTACATCGGGTCTCAAGAGCGCCAAGTGCGCTTCTCGCAACAATTCTGAAGCCTGCTGTCGCCACAAATTCTCTGGCTTACGCTGATCAGTTGGACCGATGCCCGACCAAACCTTAAGGATGTATTGCTCGCGCTGGGCGCTGAGTGACGCTAGCACCTCAGCGAGCGAATCAGGAAACAAATCACTTAGCAAGACAACAATTTGGTGCGTGCCTTTGTTGCGAATCAAGGCTTTGACAAATGCCAGCGCATAACGGCCAATGCCACGGGTGCGACTTTCGTTTTGCGCACCTTGCAAGTCGACGACGATCTTCATTTGGTCGCCTGCTCGTCTGCCTTAGCCGCACGACGCAACTGCTCATAAATCGCTTGCGCCTCGGGGTTTACAGTTTCAAGGCGCGCGCGTGTTTGGTAGGCCTGCTGAACAATCGCTGGGTCAAGCGGAATCTTTAGTTTTTCAGCTAATGCCGCTTGGCGCTCGGCCGCAACCTGTGCCTGTCGCTGAATCGCTGTGTCAAGATAGTTTTGCACGCGACTCAAGCCTCTTCGTCCATTCACCAAGGCTCGGGCACGATGTAAAAGGAGTCGCCGTATTTTGTCGTTAAACGCGCTAAGGCGCACAGAGATACCGTCTTCGTTTAATTGTTCAAGCTGTTGCTCAACCCAACGAATTGGCGCTGTGCATCGATAGGCAAATGAGCCATGGATCGCCGCTAGGGCGTTGTTGGCTCGCGCTGCGGCAAGCGCCGCGTCTTGCGTCGCCGCAGTCAGTTCTTTAAAACGCGCCTCAAACTGTTGATCAAACAACGTCGCTAAGGTTTCAAGTGATAGCCCATAGTCTTGTGCAAAAGCGTTGATCACCGGTGGCAAGGCCATGCCTGCTGTAGATTTTTGCGCGACCACAGCATAGAAAGGGCTTGGGTCTTTCAACACGCTTAGTAATGACACGGGCTTTTGCGATAGCAGGCTGAACTGCTCGTGCAAGGGGATCGCTTTCGTCACCACAAATCCAGCGTGTTCGGTTAAAAATGCCAACAACGCTCGCGGGATCGTATGCCCGCGCTCCGGGTTAAGAAAACCTTCGTTAGTCGTTGCGACGATATTTTCGGGGTTGATCGCTTGCAAGATCAATAAGCCACCCGGCTTTAAGACGCGCAGCGCTTCTTGCACCACTTGCCGTAACGTCTCAAACGGCAAGGTCTCTGCCAGTGACAAACCCGACACCAAGGCATAGCTCTCGGCGGCGCAAGCTTGTAAAGCCTCTAAGGCGGGCGACGCGCTAGCTGTTAAGCCACGCTGTCGACAAAACGCTAGCTGCGCCGGATCGGTATCAACGCCCTGCGCACGAAAACCTGCCTCATCAAGCAGTTCGAGCCAGTCTCCTCGCCCGCACTGCAAATCAAGTACAGAAGCTTCAGGGTACGAATACAAAAGGGGATAAATAAAGGGTAAGTAACAAAACAGCCGCGCCTTGGCAGCGGCCGTTGTACCCTGCATTTTTGCTTGCCACGCGAGTAAAAAATCATCGAGCACAACAGGCAAAGCTGGCACAGCAGCCGCGACAGGCCTGAACGCCTCGCCGCCTGACGCGTTTGCGTCAATCACTGTGAACCTCAATATCAGTGGGCAACCAAGTCAACCCCACAAAATGATCTTTGGCGACGATCACCACGCTAAAAACAATCGCCCGGTCGCGCCAGTCGTAACTTTTAGCTAAATGGTTTTCGTCAGCGTGTAAAGCAAACGACATCGAATAAGATCCCTCGCCAAAATTTGCCGGAAACCTCAGCAAATAATGCACATGCTGCCCAACTTTTAGATCTTTTACTAGCTGCTTGGTGTGAAACGTATTCGTGCCAAACACGGGTTGACCTAACCGGTCTTTAATTTGATAGCCAAATACAAGCGTGGGGATATCGGCAAACACTTCAACCTCAACGCGCACCTGTACGGGTTGCCCAACTTTTAGTACTTCGAGGGCCTTGCCGTCTTCGTCGCACAAGCTCGCCTGAATCACCCGAGCCTCACCCGTGCCCGAAATCGTCTGCACCGCACCGTCTGCACCCAATAATTGCTGCACCTTGGTCGGATCGCGCTCTGCGATCATGGCATTGTAGTAATCCATAACCGCCTCGGGATTACCTTGCATCGCAATGCCGCCGCCACTGAGCAAAATCGCGCGGTCGCAGATACCTTGCACTGCGCCCTTGTCGTGCGACACGATCAGTAGGGTAGTACCAAGTTTGTTATAGGCCCGAATCCGGTCAAAACTTTTATGTTGAAAATAGTTATCACCTACAGACAAGGCCTCGTCCACAATCAAAATATCGGGGCGTTTAGCCGTGGCCACACTGAACGCAAGTCGCATCTGCATACCGCTTGAATACACTCGGACAGGTTGATCGATGTAATCACCAATCTCAGCAAACGCCTCAATCGCTGGCATCAGGCTCCGCATCTCGTCGGCGCTTAGCCCCAATAACTGCCCGGCCGTAATCGCGTTTTGACGACCGGTAAAGTCGGGATGAAAACCCATGCCAAGCTCGAGTAGCGCGGCAATGCGACCCGTCACCGAAACAGTGCCGGTAGTAGGTTCGGTGGTGCCCGTAATCATCTTCAATAGCGTACTTTTACCAGCACCGTTCAATCCGATAATACCAACGGCTTCGCCTGGCTTTACTTCAAAACTAATATCGCGCAGCACCCATTTTTGTGCATGACGCAGTGGGCTGTTGGGTATTAACCATTCGGCCAGCCTCGCCCCTCGGCTGGGATATTGCTTGTACGCTTTACCAAGTTGGCTAACCGAAATCGTACCCATCAGAGTTCGTCCGCCATTTCACCGGCATGCTTTGTAAACAAATAAGCGCCTGACATGCAAAAGAACACCGCGAGCAGCGCCACCGACCACAGGGAAGACCAATCGGGCCAATGACCATTGACCAAAACTGTTTGATACGCGCCCATAAGCTGCGTTAGAGGATTATGACCAACCAGTTGCTGAAAGAAAGGCGGCAAGATATTGAGCGGGTACACCACCGGT
>CAMCZQ010000115.1 GCA_945887835.1 Bordetella parapertussis
GCGAAGAAAAAATTGGGCATCGACTGCCCCACCACTGCGACGGCTAAGCAAAGACGATCAATCCAGCTATTTTTATAAATCGCGGCCAACACACCCAAGGGTACTGAAATGACTAAGGCAACGGTCAATGCATACACAGCCAACAACAGTGTGGTCGAGAGTTTGCTAAAAATTAAGGGTGCAACGTCTGTTTTAAAGTACATCGAGACGCCTAGGTCACCTCTAAGCAGTTTGAGCAACCAATCGCCATACTGCACAATCAAGGGTCGATCAAACCCGTAGGTTTTGCGGATCAGATCAATGTCGGCTTGACGCGCACCTTCGCCTGCAATGGCAAGCGCCGGGTCGCCCGAGAGATACAGCAGCATGTAGGCGATGATAGATACGGTGAGTGCCACCAGCACCGCCAAGCCTAGACGCTTCACAAGATAAGCCAACATATTTCTCTAACCCAACCCTTTCAAAGGATACAAAAGCATTTTTGATTGAGCCCAAGCCTCTCAAAGGATACACAAGAGTTTTTGTTTGAATGAAAGCCTTTCCTCAGAAAGACAAACATCTTTGACTCGGCTGAGCTCAGCTTAAATGCCATCACTTCCAGCTCATCTCCCAAAAGCGTACGAGTTCGTCGTGATACGGCTTGAAATTCAAATCTTTGTTTGCCACGTAATACACCGGCAAAGACCACAACGGCAGTGCGTAGGCTTTTTCAGAGATCATCACGAGCGCCTGGTTGTAGATTTTTTTACGCTCGGCAGGGTCAACGGTGTTATCGCCTTTATTCAGCAAGGCGATGACCTCGGGATCACGACTGACGTCATCGCTGCCACCGCCAAAATACACTGGCGTCGAGGCCGAGAGATCATTGACCAGATTTGAGCCCCAAGTCTGGTGGGTCAATGCCGTTTTGTTTCCGCGTGCCAAATCGCGCATGGCAGCATATTGCATAAAGCCCAGCTTGGCTTTGATGCCGACCGCCTGAAGGTAATTGATCATGGCTTCAGTTTGCTGACGCTCGCGGTACGCCATGATGTCAATGCTTAAGCCATTGGCAAATCCAGCTTCAGCCAACAGTTTTTTCGACAAAGCGGGGTCATATTTATAAACGGTTGCACCATCGCTGCTACAGCCAACCTGCGAAGGCGTGCAGATCGTATTGATCAGCTCACCACCACCCACAATGTTTTTCAAGATGGCTTCGCGATCGATGGCATGGGCAATCGCTTTACGTACGCGAATATCTTTTAATTCAGGTGCTGGGGTGCCATCACGGGTGTTCATTTGCAAAAACACGATGCGCATGGTGTTGCCACTGAGCACTTGTAGGTGTGGCAGGTTTTTGAGCTTTTCGGCCTGATCTTTTGGCACATGCATGATCAGATCCTCGCCGCCCGACATCACCTCGGCCATTTGCGTTTGACGATCTGGGATGAAGCGAATTTTCACTTTACCGATTTTGCCAGCCGACTTGGGCGAGTCTTTAAAGTAATTGGCGTTGCGTTCGAGCGTGACCGATTTACCAGGAATATATTCAATGATCTTGTAAGGACCCGAGCCAACCGGTTTGGCATTCATGCCCGTGGGGCCTACCTCTTTGTAATATTTGGCAGGGTGGATCGCTAAAGTGGTGGCTAAATAATCGATCGCTGCCGGAAACGGCTCTTTACTGATGATCCGAACTTTAAACTTATCGATTTTTTCGACCTTTTCGATCCAGCGCACATTTGCTTGTGTCGTAGCTTTGTTTGCGGGATCTGACACGTAGTTCAAGGTAAAGACAACTGAGTCTGCGTCAAAGTCTTCGCCATTGTGAAACTTGACCCCTTCACGTAAGTCAAACTCAAGCGTACGCGGATCGATTTGCTTCCAGCTTTTGGCAAGCTGGCCTTTGTACTCGTTGGTGACTGGGTCACGATAAACCAAGGTGTCCCAGACGTTGGCGGCAATAATCACGCCAATTCTGACATTATTGAAGTAAGGATCAATATTTTCAGGGGCTTGGTCGTAAGCCATGCCTAGTGTGTCGTTCGCCTTGTTCGCAAAGCTCGGGGTACTCAAGCATAAAAGAGCACTTAGCGCACAGGCTGCCCAAGTGAGTGGACCTAATCGACGGCGCGAGGTGACGCGGTGAAGGGGCAAGTTGCGGAATTGGGCTGAAGCTGTCATTTTTTTCCTTTGGGTGCTCGTCATACTTTGAAGTGATCGTAAGTATTCAAAGAACTTGTAAAAAGAGAGTGCAAACAAGGTAAGTGCCAAAAAGTGAAGACCAAGCGGTAGGGCAAGTGGTGGGGCAAGTCAGAGCAGCAAATAGCGTGCCAGAAATCGGCGTTCGCACGGTGATTGCTCGAAGTTTGTTATAACACTAGCTGGCATCGCGGCGCACACGAATGTACTTGGTGCGAACCCCTACTTAGCTGACTTTTTACCTCATCAAAGGTGCGTTTATGCAGAACCCGACACTCGAACAGGCGATTCAGTTTGCCATTGAACACGAAAGCCCCTGGAGTCGTGACTGCACCTCGCCCAATTGGGGCGTGCATCACCCGGATCCCGTGCCCTACAACCGCTTAAGAGGCCCCGTGCACGATCGCGGCCCTGAGTCTGGCACGATCTTGCTCAAGGGTAAGACGCTGACCTCTTGGGGTGAGCCTAAGCGTGCTGATCTGACGTTTAGCGTCGCCAAAACCTATCTGGCTCTGCTGGCGGGCGTGGCGTTTGATCGCGGCCTGCTTAAAGATGTCAACGCCCCGATTGGCAATACCGTGAAGGGCATCGGTTTTGACTCAGGCAACAACGCCTTGATCACCTGGGAGCACATGCTGCAGCAAACCGGTGAATGGGAGGGCACGCTTTTTGGCTTGCCCGATCAGGTCGATCGTTACCGTGCGGTGACTTTTGCTGCGGCCCCAGACGGCAAAAAAGGTGATGCGCGGCCGCTACAGCCGGCTGGCACGTACTGGGAATACAACGATGTGCGTATCAATCAGTTGTCGCTCGCCCTGTTGCACTTATTTCAGCGTCCACTGCCCGAGGTGTTTCGCGAGGCGATTATGCAACCGGTCGGTGCTTCAGACACCTGGAACTGGGTGGGTTATGACGACGCTTGGGTTGACATCGCTGGCAAGCGTGTGCAATCGGTGCCCGGTGGTACCCATTGGGGTGGCGGGATGTCGATTAGTAGCGAAGATCAGGCCTTAGTTGGCCAGATGCTGCTGGATAACGGGATGGCGCAGGGCAAACGCGTGCTCTCTACCGAGTGGATCAAGCGTATGCGTACGCCTTGCGCGATTGCGCCGTTTTATGGCTACTTGGTGTGGCTCAATGACCAGCGCAAGGTGTTTCCGAGCTTGCCTGAGACGAGCTATTTTGCAGTGGGGGCAGGGAGTTCATTTACTTGGATTGAGCCTGAATTAAATATGGTTGTCATTATTCGCTGGTTGAATTCAGCGCATGCTGATGCAGTATTTGGCAAGATTTACGACGCGGTTAAAGCGATCGCTAAATAAGTGTTGTGTAAGCCCCTGAACGCGCTGACTTAAGCAATAATATGTGCCTGTGTGACTGAGGTTAGGCTGAGCTTCAGGTTGCAGGCGCAACGCTATTGTTGGCTTTGCGATCAGGGCAGCATTGCTTGCGTTGGTGGTTTGCAGATTGCAAACATTAAAAATGTTTTTTTACAGGGATCAACATGCGTACCTTCACTTTTTCGGCTGCTGCGGCAGCGCTTGCGCTGACTTTAGCCACAGGCGGTCAAATTGTTGGGGCTGCGTTTACGGCTCCTGCCTATGCGCAAACCGCTCAGCAAGCCGGCAATATGTCGATGCCAGAATTACAGTCACTGATTTCACCCATTGCGCTTTATCCCGATTCGCTGCTGTCGCAGATGCTGATCGCCGCAACCTATCCGCTTGAAGTGGCCGAGGCCGCCAATTGGCTGCGCAGCAATAACCGTTTGTCGAGCACCGCGTTACAAGACGCGTTAAAGCCACAAACTTGGGATAACAGCGTGAAGTCGCTGGTTACCTTTCCTGATGCCTTGAATATGTTGGGCAACAAATTAGACTGGACGCAAAAATTAGGCGATGCTTATTTGGCACAACCCAAGGATTTGATGCAGGCGGTGCAGGCGTTGCGCTTGAAGGCCAAGCAGGCTGGCAATTTGCAAACGACATCGCAGTCGGTTGTTGCAACCGATAGTCAAGCTAACATCATCATTGTGCCGGCGAACCCTCAGGTGATCTATGTGCCTACCTATAATCCAATGATGGTGTATGGCGCGTGGGGCTACCCCGCGTATCCTCCGTATCCTGTCTATAACCCAGCCTGGGGTTTTATGGCCTTTGGCGTGGGCATGGCAGTTGGTGCATCTCTCTGGGCGCAGCCACACTGGGGCAGCGGCTCAATCACGATCAATAACACGAACTTTAATAACTTTAATGGTCGCTATAACTCGCTGGCCAATCAAGCGGCAAATCATATAGGTGCCAATAGCACCTGGGCGCATGATGTGGCACATCGCGATGGCGTGCCTTACGGCAGCTCAGCGTTGAATAATCGCTACGGCGTTGGCAACCACAGCGATATCGATCGTCAAAGCATTGCGCGTCAGCAAGCTGCGGCCAATGATTGGAGAAACAACGCAAGCCCCGAAGATAAACAGCGTGCCGATCAAGCGCGTCAAAATGCCAACAGCGCGTTTCAACGCAATGCAACACCGCAAGAAAGACAGCAAGCCAGCTCTTTAAATTCGCAGGCTCGCAGTGATGCTTCGCAAGATCGCGCAAGCCCCAGTTACTCGCGTGAGGCCTCGCAAGAACGACAGTTAGGCAGCCAGGGGCGCAGCGATTTCAATCAAGATCGCTTTGGTGGCGGCGGAGATCGTTTTGGTGGCGGTGGCCGCAGTTTTGGCGGCGGGCACATGGGTGGGTTTAGACGCTAAGCGGGATGTTCAGCGCCGCGTCTTAAATCAAGGCGCCGCGTTTCGTACCAAGCGCTCGGCCTTTCTGTCACTTAGCTAGTTTTATCCAAGATCTAAATATTTAGTCATCGAGAACGAACATGATCCAAAAAATTTTAGCCACTGCTGCTCTTGCTTTATTGCCCTTGTCAGCGACGTTGGCGCAAAGTATCACGGCGCAAAATCTGCCACGTGCCGACGTTTCAACCGAGGCGATGGTGGCCCTGTGCCAAAGCCGCACCGACCTCGAAGCGCAAACCTTTTGCTATGGTTTTGGTGAGGGTGTCTACCAAACCTATGAACTGAATCTTGACCCGAAAGTACCTAAAACTGTGTGTTTGCCAGCAGCTGGCGTGGCGCGTGACGTGGTCTTGGCCGAGTTCATTCAGTGGGCGCTGGCCAACCCTCAGTACAACAAAGACAAGGCGGCTGCAACGGTGATTCGCTACCTGCCAATCAAGTTTCCTTGCAAGGGCTAGGCCTGCTCAAACAAGATTTGGCGCTTTCGTTACAATAGCGCCTGTCTAAACTGCCCCGATGATGAAATCGGTAGACATATGAGACTTAAAATCTCAGGCCTCAGGGCGTGCCGGTTCGATTCCGGCTCGGGGCACCAGACACTAACAGACGGCTCTACCCCCCCTTGACGGGACGAGCGTTGGCCAAGCACGACAAGAGCTACGAGTCACCGCTTGCGCACCAGTTGCCAAGGCCGAATCAGGTACGTGACTGAGGCAAAGCCGCTCCAGACATGTACTAACCGTGTAAACGGAAAAATCACAAATAGCGTCATCCCCATCATCATGTGCAGCTTAAAGAGCCAAGGCGCGTCGAGCATAAAGCTTGCGGCATCGCCTTGAAAGGTGAGTAGATGTTGTGCCCACATCATTAAGCTCACCATCATATCGCCGTCGCTGTGTTTTGCAGACTCTGTGATGGTAAGTAAGCCAAGCAACAGGGCGCCTAAAATCCAAGTCAGTAATAACCAATCGCGCTTGCGTGTGACAGCGCTGATGCGGGCATTGGTCACGCGTCGATAAAGCAAAATACTTAGACCAGCCAAGCAAACCAGACCCATTGCGCCGCCAGCAATCAGTGCCACCCTCTGTTTAAGGCTATGCGTCACGCCTAAGGTATCCCACATCCAAAGCGGCGTGAGGAGACCAAATAAGTGACCGAAAAATAAGCCTAGTATGCCGATATGAAAAAGAATATTGCCCAAGCGTAGCGGGCCGCGATGTAATAGTTGGGACGATTCGCTTTTCCAGGTGTACTGCTCGCGTTCAAAACGAATCAGGCTACCCAGTAAAAAAATCGTCAGCGCGATGTAGGGGTAGATGCCAAAGGCAAGTTGGTTGAGGTATGTCATGATGGGCCTCGTAGGTTCAAGCGCAAGAGTGATTTTGCCGGTGGCTTGGCTTAGCATCAGGCGTGGGCTTTGGCTGAAACTGCATCGTGTGTGTCATGCTCGGTCGCAGCAGGGGTTCAACGCCGTCTGCGCCTGCACCAAAGGTTTCAAGTGCCTCATCCATGTCGCGTACGGGCGGCTCAGTAAACGCTTGTGGTTCGGTGGTGCAGTGATTGCGAAGCACCTCAAAGACGCAAGCGTAAGGACTTTGAGCTACGCTAAGCTCGTTGCCAATCATGGCTAGTACATGAATGGCATCGCCTAGCAGTGCTTGCACTTGATCTTCTGGTAGCTGAGCTAAAAACTCTAAAAACAGTGGTACATAATCGGGCAACTCTGTGGTCGAAAGCTCGAAGCCATGCTTGCGGTACTCTTCGAGCAAGTCGACCATCGCTTGCCCGCGATCGCGACTCTCGCCGTGAATATGTTCAAACAAATGCAGGCTGTGTGACGTACTGCGATCAAAGGTCGCGACGTAGTTTTCTTGCAGGCGAATCAGAGGTGTGGTGCCTAGGTAATCTAGCAGTGGCGCGAGCGCGTGTTCAAGAGTCGAGTGAGCGTCGCAGGCCGCTACGGACGTGTGCGTAATGTTTTGTGCGTCGGTTGTGTCCACCTGCGCGCGCTGGCTTGTGTGCACTATTTTTAGCCGTGCGCGAAGCGCCGGCAGTGCAGCCAGTAACGGTGGCTCGGGGTAGCAGAGTAGGGCGGATAATAATTTAAAGCTTTGCATGAGCGGTCTCCACCTTGCGCACAGCGCGCGCAAGGTTTAAGCGTTAAAGGGTTTCGATACGTGCTTTACGCGACTTAGGCATCTCAATAAAAATCTCGCTACCTTGTTTCTTTTTGCCGAAGAGTGAAGGCTCAGATACGCCATCCGAGCACCCGTTACCAAAACTAAAGCCGCAGCTGCCTTTTTCGTTAAAGCTGTCTTCTGCCATTTCTTTGTGGCTTGAGGGCACCACAAAGCGATCTTCGTAATTAGCGACCGCCATGATTTGATACATGTCTTCGACGGTTGCCGCATCAAGCCCAACCTGTTCGAGTACGGCTGTATCGACGTGCTGATGAACAGTTTCTGCCCGTTTAAACGCACGCATTGCTAATAGCCTTTCAAGCGCGAGTACGATGGGCTCTTCTTTACCTGCGGTTAAGAGATTTGCCAGATAACGCACAGGGATCCTAAGGCTTTTGACATCGGGGATGATGCCGTTCATGCCCATATGGCCTGCCTGCGCTGCAGCCTGTATGGGCGACAAGGGCGGTACGTACCAGACCATCGGCAGGGTGCGGTATTCGGGATGTAAAGGAAAAGCGACTTTCCATTCAACTGCCATCTTGTAAACAGGCGAGGTCGCTGCAGCAGCCACCCAGGCCTGTGCGATACCTTGTTTGAGAGCTTCGGCAATGATCGCGGGGTCATGCGGATCAAGAAAGACATCGAGTTGGCTTTGGTACAGATCTTGCTCGTCGGGTGTAGCTGCAGCCTCGCCGATCTTGTCAGCGTCATAGAGCAACACGCCTAGATAGCGGATGCGCCCCACACAGGTCTCAGAGCACACGGTGGGCTGCCCCGCCTCGATGCGTGGATAGCAGAAGGTGCACTTTTCAGCCTTGCCACTTTGCCAGTTGTAATAAATCTTTTTGTAAGGGCAACCCGAGATGCACATCCGCCAACCACGGCACTTGTCCTGATCGACCAAAACGATGCCATCTTCTTCACGCTTGTAGATTGACCCTGAGGGGCAACTAGCTACGCAGGTGGGGTTGAGGCAGTGCTCGCACAGCCTCGGAAGATACATCATGAAGGTATTCTCAAACGTCGAATACATTTCTTTTTGAACGCCCTCGAACAAGGCGTCGCGACTGCGTGAGGCAAACTCGCCTCCTAGGTCGTCTTCCCAATTTGGCCCCCACTCGATCTTCTCCATCTTTTTGCCAGTCAGCACAGAGGTGGGGCGCGCAGTGGGTGGTGTTTCGCTTAAGGGGGCGTTTTGCAAATGCTCGTAATCAAAGGTGAACGGCTCGTAGTAGTCGTCAATCGCAGGTAAGTTTGGATTGGCAAACATATTGGTCAAAATCTTTAGACGCCCACCTTGGCGTGGCTCAAGCTTGCCGGTTTTATTACGAATCCAACCACCTTGCCACTTCTCTTGGTTCTCCCATTCTTTGGGATAGCCAATGCCGGGCTTGGTTTCAACATTATTGAACCAGGCGTACTCAACGCCATCGCGACTGGTCCAAACATTTTTGCAAGTGACTGAACAGGTGTGGCAGCCGATACACTTATCCAGGTTCAACACCATGCCGATTTGTGCGCGAATTTTCATAATGAATCCTTGACCTCGACAAGCGGCCCTTCTAGCCACTCAATTTTGTTCATCTTGCGAAGCACCACGAACTCGTCGCGATTGCTTCCCACCGTGCCGTAATAGTTAAAGCCCCAGGCTTGTTGGGCATAGCCACCGATCATGTGGGTGGGCTTGAGCACGGTGCGTGTCACCGAGTTATGAATACCACCCCGCATCCCACTTGTTTGAGCACCAGGCGTATTGATGGTTTTCTCTTGGGCGTGATACATCAGACACGTGCCATCGGGTATGCGTTGGCTAACGACCACACGTGCGGTTAGGGTGCCGTTGACGTTAAAGACTTCGACCCAGTCGTTATCAATGATGCCTGCCTTGCGGGCCTCTTTCTCAGAGATCCACACGTGCGGGCCACCGCGACTGAGTGTCAGCATCCGCAAATTATCTGAATAGGTTGAATGGATCCCCCATTTTTGATGTGGGGTCAGCCAGTTCAATACCAACTCAGTTTCGCCATTGGGCTTAAATCCCAAAACCGGTTTGATGGTCTTGGTGTCGATCGCAGGCTTATAGACACACGAGCCTTCGCCAAAATCGAGCATCCAGCGATGATCCTGATAAAACTGTTGACGGCCTGTCAGCGTGCGCCAAGGGATCAGCTCGTGAATATTGGTGTAGCCGGCGTTGTAGCTTACCTCTTCGCTTTCAATGCCCGACCACGTAGGGGCTGAAATAATCTTGCGCGGTTGTGCTTGCACATCACGAAACCGAATCTTGTCATGCTCGCGACCTTGCGCCATGTGGCTATGATCACGTCCGGTGATCTTGGATAATGCCTCCCAAGCTTTGACCGATACATGCCCGTTGGTCTCTGGGGCAAAGGTCAAAATCATTTCAGCGGCATCAATGGCAGTATCTAAGCGTGGACGTCCTTTGCCAACGCCTTCCGTTGCGACGGCCTTGTTGATACCTTTTAGTTCTTGCACCTCGTGTTCGGTGTTCCAGTTGATGCCTTTGCCGCCATTACCCAGTTTTTCTAGCAACGGACCAACTGAGGTGAACTTTTGATAAATCTGGGTGTAGTCGCGTTCAACCACGGTCATGTTGGGTGCGGTTTTACCAGGGATTAAGTCGCACTCGCCGTGCTTCCAGTCTTTTGGCTCAAAAGGCTGACCAAGTTCACCGGGTGTGTCGTGCATCAGCGGTGTGAGCACTAAATCTTTACGGGTACCCAGGTAGGCTCCGCCAATTTCGCTAAACTTTTTGGCGAGTAGCTTATAAATTTCCCAGTCGGTTTTACTTTCCCACAAGGGCTGTACCGCTTCGCTAAGCGGATGAATGAAAGGATGCATGTCTGACGTGTTCAGATCATCTTTCTCGTACCACGTTGCGGTGGGCAGCACAATATCGCCGTACAGACAGGTGGTGCTCATTCTGAAGTCAAGAACCACCAGCAGATCCAGCTTGCCTTCGGCGGCCTCGGCGTGTGCTTTCACTTCGGTCGGCTTGATCGCATCAGCTTCGTCTGCAAATAATGCATTTTGCGTGCCCAACAGATATTTCAAGAAGTACTCATGGCCTTTGCCGCTTGAACCCAGAATATTTGAACGCCAGACAAACATATTGCGCGGAAAATTCTCTGGCGCATCAGGCTCGTCGCAACTCATGCTGAGCGTGCCGTTCTTTAATTGCTCGGTGGCAAAGGCCACAGGGTCTTGCCCCGCAGCTTCAGCGGCAGCAACCACCTCAAAGGGGTTGGTCTTCAACTGAGGCGCCGAGGGCAACCAGCCCATGCGTTCAGACTTTGCATTCAAATCCAGCATGCTGAGCTGAGCGTATTTTTTTGCTTCAGCGGTGGATGCCAAAATTTCATCGAGGTGTAGTTTCTCGTGACGCCATTGACTGGTGTGGGTGTAAAAGAAACTTGTGCCATTCATTTGGCGTGGTGGGCGTGACCAATCTAAGGCAAACGCAAG
>CAMCZQ010000116.1 GCA_945887835.1 Bordetella parapertussis
TTGACTCTCATTGGCCATCGCAACGCGGCGCGCGAGCGTCGCTTGAAAGTGGCCTTGATCAAAGTAGGCAGCAGCTAGATCGATGGATTGTTGACGGCTCATGGATAGGCTCACGTAAACGTTATCTGATTAGAAAATATTGCTAAGTATTCGTAGGGGCTAAAGTATCTGTAGCGAGTGAGTCATCTGTAGTGAATGAATCATCTGCTTTTAACGAATCATTCGTTCTTAATGATACGTCACTGAGCCTTGATTTGGCATCAAATCCATTAATGCTTGTTCACTCGTCTCGCGCTGACCAATTGCCGTCACGTCAAACCACTGGGCACGACTGGATAACTCAGTCAAAAGTTGAGAAACACCCAAGCCCAAGTGCGCTGACAGGTTCAAGTTGACGGGTTGCAGAGGTTCGATCAAAAAGGTAAAGGTCAAGCCGGTATCGGTTTGTTGGCAAGCCGCGTTATTCACCAAGACCGCTGCACGACCAACATTTAGCAAATTGCCTTCTGGCGAACGTTCTTCAAAGGGCGTCGTGTCTCTACCAATTTGTCCAAGCGCGGCCGGCGGTTCATTTGCACGCACATTGGCACTTGCATTTGGCGTGGCAGCGGCGGCGCCAGCCTTTGGCGCATGGGTAGCAGGAGGCGAAATGCGCTGCAACAAAACCGAAAGGCTATCGAGCATAAAGCGCACAATCCGTCTCGTGAGCACTAAGGTCAAGTGTTGCTCAACGCCCATATTGATGCGTAACACCATGCGGTCTTCAACATCGATGTAGTTGAGCTGAATTTGAGAGATTTCCATAAACTCGCTTAAGAAAAAACGCCAAGAACCTTAAAGCAACGTCCTGGCGACAAACGCTTGAATCAAACTTGGTTAATAATAGCCTTTGTGGCCAAATGACCGAATTAGAATTCAAACGAGCTATCGCGTTGGCTGACTGGCCGTTCAACCTTTAAGCCCTTACCCAATGACCAACCGCGTCTATCGTATCGTCACCGTAGTCGGTGCTGCCCAAATTATTTCGCATGCAGGCGCCTATTATTTAGCCGCAGTGATGGCAGTCCCCGCGAGTATTGAGCTATCGATTTCAAGCGCTACGGTGTATGCGGGCCTGTCTCTTGCGCTAGCCGTCTCGGGGCTTGCCGGCCCAACGGCCGGAAAGCTGGTGGATCGCTTTGGCGGCCGTCCAGTACTGATTGCCTCAAACTTGTTGCTGGCAGCTGGGCTTTCGATGCTGGCGCTCGCTCAAGGGCTCGGTCTATTGTTGCTGGCCTATGCGGTACTAGGACTAGGCATGGCCACCGGAATGTTCGAGGTCGCCTTTGCTGCCATCGTACGCATATTTGGAAAAAAATCACATAATGCACTAGTTGGGGTCACGATGGTCGCGGGATTTGCCAGCGTCGCGGGCTGGACTATCTCTGTTTTTGTCGAGGCGCGCTACGGCTGGCGCGGGGCCTGCTGGTTTTGGGCAGCGATGAACGTACTCGTTGCGCTGCCCCTCAACGCCTTGATCCCTCTGGCCTCTAACGCCGCTGACACCGCGGCCCCAGCTGAGGCACACAATCACACCCCGCAGCCAAACGCAGTGGTGCACGACCCCAAGCGTGAAAAATACATCACGGTACTACTGGCCTTTGTTTTCGCTTCAAGCGGCTTTATCAGCATGGGTATGATGTCACACCTGCCTCGATTGTTAGAAGGGGTTGGCGTGCCTCTCTTGATCGCCTTTTCAATTGGTGCGCTCGTGGGCCCCGCTCAGATTACAGGTCGAATCCTCGATTTCACGTTTCTAAGACGGCTACATCCCTTGATTGGTACGCGCATTGCAGCGCTAGCTCACCCACTAGGCATCGCTGTCTTGGTAGTTTTGGGCGCCCCCTTTGCCGCTCTCTTTGTCATTTTGCACGGCTTAGGCAACGGCATATTAATCATTGCCAAAGGAACCTTACCCTTAGCCCTGTTTGGCCCGCAAGGCTTTGGCCATCGTCAGGGTTGGCTCACCATGCCCGCCAAATTCGCACAAGCCATCGCTCCCTTCACGTTTGGCTTAGCGCTCACGCAATGGGGCACTGGCGTACTTTGGCTTACCTTTGGGCTGGCCATGTGCAGCTTTGCGGCGCTTTGCTTGATTGCAATTAAACCGTCTGCGCAACCACCGCATGAGGTTTAATTTTTTTCAACACAGCTTTTAACGCAGGGCAACATTCTGATAAATTGGGCACACTACGCCCTGAACACATAAAAAATAAAACTAGGAGACCGCATCCACCATGATGCTGCTTGAACACGACGCCAAGGTTTTACTGGCGCAATTTGGTATTTCAATTCCGGTTGGCGTACTCGCCAATCGCTCAGCTCGCCCAACAGTGAGCTACCCATGCTTTGTCAAAGTACAGATCCCCGTTGGTGGGCGTGGCAAAGCCGGCGGTATCCTCAAAGCTAACAATGCGCAAGAGCTTGCGCAGGCGTTGCAAAAACTGGTGGGTGCTACGGTGCGCGGCCATCGCGTGCACGAGTGCCGCATCGAGCAGCCCGCGTCAGGGCAAGAGTGCTACGTTAGCCTGATGCTTGATCCATCTTCGGGCAAAGTCATTATTTTGATGTCGGCCGAAGGTGGCGTTGAAGTTGAGCAGCATTCTGCCGGTGGTGCGATGCTGCAACAGCAAGCTAACTTTGAAATCCGCGCAGTGAAGCTTGCTGCTCAAGAATTGGCTCAACAACTGCCTACCTTTGCTCAAGCCGCATTAACCCAGGCGGCGCATCAACTGTGCGACGCTTTATTTAAGCTCGAGCTCACCCTAACGGAGATCAATCCATTGTTCGTGCAACCCGATGGCAGCTGGATTGCCGGTGACGCAAAACTGGTCGCTGACGACAATGCCATCGAACGTCAGCCGCTATTACTCACCTTATTAAAAGAGCGCGGTCATGCCTACCCTGAGGCCTCTCTAAAGATCGATCACGGTTTTGATTTTGTGCGACTCGCCGAAGACGGCGATGTCGGTATGCTAACAACTGGCGCGGGCCTCAGTATGCAACTAGTCGACGAACTGACCCGCCGTGGTTGCAAGCCTTTTAATTTTGTAGATATTCGCACAGGTCAATTTCGAGGTGAACCTACCCGCTTAATTCAAGTGCTTCGCTGGATTGGCGAAGGTAAAAACGTCAAAGTGATTTTGATGAACTTCTTTGCTGGCCTCACTGATTTAGCAGAGCTTTCACGCCTGATTTTGATCGCACTCGAGCAAACCCAAGACATCAAAATCCCAATTGTGATTCGTTTAATTGGCAATGGCCTTGAGGCCGCTATGCAAACACTGACAAACGCCAACGCCTCATTGGTTGTAGAAACTGATTTAGAGAAAGCGGTCGACCAAGTCGTCACCCTCGCAAAAGGGCAAGCAGCATGACAACTCACCTCTTCCCCAATGATCCTTTAGCACTTTTATTTGATCCGACTGCACCCTTACCTACCATTGTGCAGGGCATTACAGGACGTATGGGCCGCAAGCACGCCGCCTTGATGCGCGCCTATGGTACAGATATCGTCGGTGGCACCGCCCCCGCGGGCAGCAAGTCGGCCGACTTGAAAGACGTAGACGGTGCGCCTGTCTTTAGATCTTGTGCTGAAGCCGCCAAAGCAACCGGTGCGGTGGCTAGCGTTGCGATGGTCCCCCCTTTTGAGGTGCTCGCAGCCATCAGCGAAGCTGTCGCTGGCGGCATCAAGCTGATCGTGACCGTCACCGAGGGCATGCCCGTGGCCGATGCGATACGGGCTCGCTCACTCGTCCAGGCTGCCGGCGCACGCTGGGTCGGCGCCTCGACCCCGGGCGTCGCTGTCCCTGGTCGCACCAAGCTTGGTTTTATCCCGTCAGTCTCTTTGCACCCAGGCTCGGTAGGCGTCATCGCCAAAAGCGGCACCTTGTCTTACGAAACGAATCATCGGTTAGTGGATTGCGGCCTTGGGCAAAGCGTTTGGATCGGTGTAGGTGGCGACGCTTGCAAGGGCACTCGGTTTGCCGAAGTGCTGCCCTTTTTTAATGCAGACCCGCGCACCAAGCAAATCGTTTTAGTCGGAGAAATTGGTGGCTCTGAAGAAGAAGAATTCGCGCAGGCCTTGATCGACACCAAATGCACCAAACCCACCTTTGCGGTCATTGCCGGACACGGCGCGCGCGAAGGCGTGGTGATGGGCCATGCGGGCGCCGTGGTGCATGGCAATACGGGCACCTTTGACGCAAAAAAACGAGCGCTCGAAGGCGCTGGGGCGCGCGTGTTTGCCAGTGTTGACGATTTAATCAAAGCCATACTCGCCGCGCATTAAAGTAGCCTTTGACTCGCTACCGTCGTTATTTTTAGACAGACCAATCAAGGATTGAGCAGCATGGATTTCAAACTCAGTGACAGTCAACGGCAATATGTTGAGGCGGTTCGCGCGCTTGCGCAAAACGATTTCAAACCGCGCGCCGCAAAATACATGGATGGCACGTTTCCGTGGGAAAACATGAAGCAACTTGCCCAGATCGGCGTGCTCGGCATGACGGTCTCTGAGCAATACGGCGGCTTAGGCTTGCCTGTGTTTGAAACCGCGTTGATCCTGGAAGAGATCGCCAAAGTTTGCTACCCCACCGCCATGGCAGTACTGGGCGAAGCCGGTGTACAAACGCGCATCATCGAAACGTACGCACCCGACTCAATCAAAAATAGCATTCTGCCAAAGGTCTGTTCGGGCGATGCGATTTTATCGATCTGCATGACTGAACCTCATGCGGGTACCGATGTCAGCAGCTATCGCACCAACACCCGCTTGCACATGAATCATGCAACCGTTAATGGCGTCAAAACCCTGATCAGTCGCGCCCAAGAAGCCGCGATGTTTGTCGTGTTCACACGCGTCGATGATCAGCCTGGGCGCGAAGGTATCGGCTGTGTACTAATCGAAGGCGGTACACCCGGTCTTGAAGTCACTGCAAGCTATCACACCATGGGTGGCGAATACTTGCACGAAGTGCGTTTTGATAACGTCGAAGTGCCGCTTGAAAATGTTGTCTTAAAAGAAGGTGGCTTTCGTAAGCTCATGAGCGCCTTCAATACACAGCGCTGTTTAAACCCCAGCATCTCATTAGGCTTGGCAGAAGGCGCCTTTGAAGAGGCCGTCAACTACACGCGCAACCGCCCAATCTTCGGCAAAACGCTCACTGATTTTCAAGGCTTGCGCTGGAAACTCGCCGAGATGTATCGCGACATCGAAGCGGCCCGCAGCATGTTGTATCGCGCCTGTGCCTCGGCCAATCCTTTCCCGGATCCCCTTTTAGCAGCGGTCGCCAAAATCACCTGCAACGAAATGGCGTTGCGTGTAACCAACGACGCCTTGCAATTACATGGCGGCTACGGCTTCACCGATGAATATCCGGTATCACGTCTGTATCGTGGTGCGCGCTATGGTTCTTTGGGCGGCGGGGCCACCGAAACGCTCAAAGATTTAATCGCCAAGCGGATTCTGGATGGTTTGGATCCTACCGAGGGAATCCTGTCCTTTAATAACTTTTGAGCGCCTCGATGAGCCAACTATTCAGATTCGTCAAGGTGCCGTGCCTTGTTGCAACGACACTGCTGTCCCTTGCCTTCTTTTCACAGGCGGCGCAGGCTCAAACGAGACAGGCCTTAGACCTGCAGGTGGCCATCAGTCAATACCCAACACGAGCAATCAAAATGCTCGTGGGGTTTCCGCCGGGCGGCCCCAACGATCAATTGGCGCGTCTGTTAGGCTTGCGCTTGGCAGAACAGCTCAAACAGACAATCGTCATCGAGAACAAAGCAGGCGCCAATGGCGAAATCGCCGCGACCCAAACTGCTGCGGCAGCGCCAGACGGCTACACACTGTTATTCGGTTCAAGCGGTGCATTGGCAGTCAGCCCAAGCCTGAACAGCAACTTACCGTACGATCCTCTCAAAGATCTCACGCCAATTTCGATGGTTGCGCTCAACCCCATGTTGCTTGTGACCTCACCCAAGTCTGGTATTACCAGCGTGTCTGATCTGATTGCACGCGCCAAGGCCCAGCCCGGTAAACTCACCTTTGCTTCAGCTGGCACGGGCAGCCCGACCCATCTGGCCGGCGAACTGTTTCGCGATATTGCCGATATCAATTTGCTGCACGTCCCCTACAAGGGGGGCGGCCCTGCGATGAACGATGTCATGTCGGGCGAAATTGATATTTACTTTGCAGGCTTATCCACGGCTTTGCCTCTGGTAAATGCTGGCAGACTACACGCCCACGCCCTCACGACCAACAAGCGCTCGGATACCGTGCCTAAGTTGCCCACCATCAGTGAACTAGGGTTTCCCAGCTACTCAGCGATTATTTGGTATGGCGTGCTGGCACCTGCAGGTTTACCTGAGCCACTTGTCACGCTGTTACGTAAGCATCTCGTGGCGATCATGAATATGCCCGAGTTTCGCAAGCAATTGTCAGACTTAGGCGCTGAGGTCTACGATCAAAATCCCGCTGAATTTAGAGCCTTTATGAAGCAAGATTTAGACAAGTGGGCAAAGGTCATAGCTGCGATGAAGCTCACAAAATAACGACTGACCAATGAGGCACAATAAGAACCACCCAGAAACAAGCGCGATATCGACTCAGACATCAATCACAATACTCATGCCAACGGCAACCTTTATAAAATGTCCAACACACGTTTGCAGCCACAAAGTCAACCTTGGCTAAAAAAAGATTTCTCTTTCTTTGAAACCATCACCCTGCGTTGGGCCGACAACGACGCCTATGGCCACATTAACAACGCGCACTACTATTCGTTTTTTGACACGGCGGTGGATGCGTTTTTAATGCACCACGCCTTGCGTCAGTTGATCTCAAGCGGCTATCAAACTCTGGTGGTCGCCTCAGAATGCAGATATTTCAGCCAAGTTTCTGCACCAGGCATCATCCGAGTAGGCGTGCGCCCCGGGCGCTTAGGCCGCAGCTCAACCACTTATGAAGTGGCTGTGTTTACAGACGACTCAGACGAAGCGGCGGCGCAAGGTTTGTTTGTGCATGTTTGTGTCGACAAACAAAGCCAACGCCCAACCGAAACGCCGGAAACTTTTCGTACTGCGCTTCAAGCGCTTGTTGCGGGCCAATAGCGATCGCGCAAGATTTTTTTATAAAGCTTGCCAGTGGGATGGCGAGGAAGTTCAAGCTCGAAGTCAACGCTTCGCGGACATTTGAAATCAGCCAAGCGGTCTCGGCAGTAGACGATTAGCTCAGCCCCCAGCGCCTCGCTCGGCGTAACGCCCCCAATGAGCTGAACAACCGCTTTGACTTCTTCGCCAAAATCCAAATTCGGAATCCCGAAAACAGCCACATCTGCAACGAGCGGATGGCCAATCAGTACGGCCTCGATTTCTTGAGGATAAATATTGATGCCCCCAGAGATAATCATGAAGGCCTTGCGATCAACGAGATACAAATAGCCCTCAGCGTCGAGGCGCCCAATATCACCGAGCGTGGTCCAGCCTAGAGCGTTACGGGCCTCTGCAGTTTTTACTGCGTCACTGTGGTATTCAAACTTTGGCCCTTCAGAAAAATAGACGAGTCCGGTTGCGCCAACCTCTAGTGCTTGGCCCTCTTCATCGCAGATATGTGCGATGCCGAGGGCGGCCTTCCCGACCGAGCCCTGGTGCTGCAACCACTCGGCACTCGTAATTGAACAAAAGCCATTATTCTCAGTGCCTGCGTAATACTCATCAATCACAGGCCCCCACCACTGGAGCATTTGCAACTTAACATCAACAGGACAAGGTGCGGCCGCATGAATCGCACGCTTCATTGAGCTTAGGTCAAAACTCAAACGCGTCGCCTCAGGTAATTTGAGCATGCGTACGAACATCGTCGGCACCCATTGACTGTGCGTAATCTGGTGTTGTTGGTGTAAGGATAACGCGAGCTGAGCGTCGAACTGACTCATCACAAAGACCTCGCCCCCAAGCTTGATGTTGGTCATGCTGTGACGCAAAGGTGCTGCATGATACAGAGGCGCCGGTGACAGATAGCGGCAACCCTGACCATAGCCATAAAGGCCTTCTAATAAATCTACCAAGAAGGTGCGCATACCCGAAGGGCCGTCGGGTAAAGGCCACTTCACCCCTTTTGGTCGGCCGGTTGTACCCGAGGAGTAAAGCATATCCAGACCCTGTGCTTCGTCTGAAATTGGCGCCGTTGAAAACTGCCCGGCCCTCGCTTGCCAACTCGGCCAATTCGCTTGCGCCCGGCCGACGACAAATTGCTGAATGGGAGCGGCGAGTGCTTGACTCACTTTTGTGCCAAGCTCAAGTAAATCTTCGCCAACGATCAAGACCTTGGCACCACAATCTTGCACAATGTACGCGATCTCGGCAACAGTCAGACGGGTGCTAATTGTTGTGTAGTAGAGCCCTGCTCGCTCTGCACCAAAACATATTTCAAAAAATTCACGCTGATTTTTGAGCAAAATCGCAACGTGGTCGCCCAATTGCGCGCCGCACGCCCTAAATACATGGGCCGCCTGATTCGCCCGCTGCTCAAGCTGACCAACCGTCACAACTTCTGGCTCACCACACACCCTAAAAGCGATTGCCTCTGGGTCTTGCTCGGTGGCTCCGATGGGGTAAAGCAGTCTCATTTCAGCTCGTGCGAAATACAGATTTTTCCGAATTGCGCGCCACTCTTAAGGTACGTAAAGGCGTCTTTCAATTCTGTAAAGTTAAACACTCGATCAATCACTGGCCTGATTTGCTGTTGCGTCATCGCACGTAACATCGCCTCAAACGAATCGCGATGGCCCACCGTAATCCCTTGCAAGCGCACCTGACGCGTAATAATTAAACCTAACGAGGCAGACATCGCGATGCCCGATAAAATCCCAATCATCGATAAAGTGCCACCTGGTCGAATGCAGCGTAAGGACTGCGGCAAGGTTTTCTCACCACCCAGCTCAATAATGTGATCATAGCCATTGCCTTCGGTGAATTCACGCGAAGCTTTCGCCCACTCAGGCGTGGTCAGGTAATTGATGGTGTGGTCAGCACCCATCGTTTTTAAGCGCTCAATCTTGGTATCGCTTGACGAGATCACCGTTACCTGCGCACCCAACATTTTGGCAAACTGCAAGGCGAATAAGGCTACGCCACCCGAGCCTTGCAACAACACGCGCTCACCAGGCTTGACCTGCCCGCATTGCACCAAGGCACTCCAGGCTGTCACGGCTGCGCAGGGCAAGGTTGCCGCCTCAAGATCCGATAAATACGTAGGGATCTTAACCAACCCCTCTTCGGACAAACACATGTACTCCGCCATCGTGCCATCAATCGGCCCGCCTAACGAGTACGTGAGTCGCTCTTGATTCGGCTCACCAGAGATCCACTTTTGAAAATAGGTCGGGCAAGCACGGTCGCCAACTTTAAAGCGCGTCACTCCTGCGCCAATTTCAACGACCTCACCCATCCCATCCGAAACGGGTATCAAAGGCAAGGTGCCCGTCGCGGCGCCATACCCGCGCTCGGGGACGATCGGGTCACGATAGTTCACTGACGATGCTTTCATTTTTAGCAAAACTTGTCCGGCAGCCGGCGTCGGGATCGGGCGCACGCCAATCTTTAAGTGTGCAAGCCCCCATTCGCCCTCAATTTGAAATACGCGCATGACATTCAACCTATATTTTTAAGTTTTTACTAATTCTTTCGAGCAACATTTCGGTTGAACCATCAACCAAGGTCGCGACTTGTGCTGCTGCAACATGACGCAGCAGAGGATAACGATCGCGCAAGCCCTCGGCGCCCATCGCGTGCAACAGAACCGGAAGGTGCCGCTGCGCGGCGCGTGTCGCAAACACCTTAGCCTTGGCCGCGAGATCTTGCGACGGCATGCCCTCGTCTATCGCGTGCGCAGCGCGCTGCACGAGCGCGCTTGCCGCTTCAAGATCAACTGCGGCCTCAGCGAGCGCCCAGCGCCAGCCTTGATGTTGAGCAAGAGCCTGTCCGAAGGTTGTGCGGCGCTGACCATACGCTTGTGCGATACGCAGGCTTTCTTGCAACATACCCACACACATCGCTGCCACATAGACGCGCGCACCATTAATGGATTCGAGCGCTCGCTTAAAGGCCAGACCCGGGGGATGCAACAGTTCGTCCGCCTGTGCCACATAGCCCTGCAAACGAAACCCGCCCGTGCCACTCAATGCCGCAGCTGAGGTAAACGCGTCAGCAGAACGCTCAAAGCCCTCTCGCTTTGCCTCAACCACAAACGCGGCGATTCCGGCGGCACCCGAGCCAGGTTGCGTCTGCGCGTAGACTAAAAATATATCCGCAAGGTGTGCATTAATAATCCAAGTTTTTTCACCTTGCAAGCGCCACCCGTCTGCTGTCTTGACGGCAAGAGTCGTGATTACTGAAAAATCAGAACCCGCCGCGGGCTCGGTCAAGGCCGTACAACCGACCAAGTCGCCCGCCAACAACCCAGGTACCCAGCGCTGCGAGACAGCGATCGGTAACCACTGCGACAAATCATGAGCCACGTTTTGTGAGTTGATCACAGCCATTGACACACCAAAATCCAGACTTGCCAGGCGTTGGG
>CAMCZQ010000117.1 GCA_945887835.1 Bordetella parapertussis
CTCTTTACCCTGCGGATTAAACGCCGTAGCAGCGATTTCGTCGGCAACCGTCACGAGTTTACGAAGCATTGAGCGTTCGCGAACGATTTCGGCATAGCGACGAATATTGGCAGCCGAAGGCGTGTTGTGCGCCAGAGCATTGAGATAAGCCAAGCCCCCTACTTCCTCGGACTTCCCGACGCTGGCTAAAGACTCGTTAACAGTGACCACATCTGCGGGGCGAGACAAATTAATCAGTCGCGCGATGTGATGCCAGATTAAGCGGTGATCAAACCGATAGAAGTCGTCTTCGTTGACCACGTCAGTGACGCGCTCCCAGGCACCATTGTCAAGCAACAAGCCACCTAGCACCGATTGCTCGGCCTCGATTGAGTGAGGAGGAACTCGCAGGTATTCGAGTTGCGGATCAGGCGAAGTATTCATCGTTTTGATAATAACCGTAAGCACTTCGAGACGCACAAAAATCCTTGGATATCACGCCCGGGAACGCGTCTGAGCAACGCGCCGAGGTAATTTTCGATGAAGGATGTTTTACGCTCGAAATTTTGTAACTGTTTGCGCAGCAAGGGATCAGGGTTTGCTTGTAGGTAGGACTTGAGCAGCTGTTCACAAAGCGCCTGACGCTCGTTGACGTCAAATTCATGGCCACGCAACCCCGCCATGGACGACAGCATCTGAAACACGTCGTACGCCTGACCAAGTGGTAAAGACAGCGCCTCTGCAATATTTTCTTCAAAATCAATGCGGGTAAACACCCCATCTTGCATCATCAAGTTGCGCAACTGTGCCCCACCATGGACAAAGCCGGCCTGATGAAACCGAGCAAGCTCTTGCGCAGCGCTATTCATTAGACTGAGCCGTGCCTCTGGACTTGCAAGTCGAATCAGATAGGGCATATCTTGGCCGACGAACTCTAAGACCAACAACTGCTGCGTTTGGTGCCAAACAGTGGGCACACGCAGGCCAGACGACTTCAAGCGAATCAAGCGGCGAGCTTCGTCAACCAAGGAGTTTTGCAGCAGCACCTGCGACGACGGACGCTCGCCAAGCAGCCCCCAACAAAGCCAGGCCAGCGCAGAAACACGCGACACTTGCCAGGCACGACGCACGGCTGCAAACCGGCGAGTATGCTGACGTTTCACCACGCAGTGATGTCCGGCAAACTCGACAAAATAAATACCGGCCGGGTCATTGGCGTGCTGACCTAACCACAGGTTTAGGGCTTGCTCAAACTGGGGGTCGTCGGTGCTCATGATGACTCAAAGAGGCCTTATTATTGTTGCAAAACACCCACTTAGCCAAACACCAAGAGAAAAAAAAGCCGACCTGAGCCGGCTTCTTTGCCAGAAATCGCCTTTAACTTAGACTAAGTCGCCGACCACAACGACTGAAATGCTGCTGACGACGTCGGGGTGAATCGCCACCTGAACTGGAAACTCACCGACCGCTTTCAACGGACCTTCAGGCAGACGAATTTGCGCTTTTTCGATGCCTGCAAAGCCTGCAGCAACCAGTGCCAGAGCGATGTCCATGTTGGTGACCGAACCAAACAAGCGACCGTCTACACCCGCTTTTTGCGTAATGCTCAGTGCAAAGCTTTCAAGACGCTGGCCTAAGGCTTGCGCCAGAGCAAGTTTTTCGGCTTGAATTTTTTCGAGCTCTGCGCGGCGTACTTCAAATTCTTTGAGTGCAGTTTCAGTCGCGCGACGCGCTTTTTTCTGGGGGATCAGGAAGTTGCGAGCGTAGCCATCACGCACGCGCACCACTTCACCCAGATTGCCGACGTTAACAACTTTTTCGAGAAGAATAATTTGCATGGTATGCCCCTGGATTAGCTATGGTTATCGGTGAAGGGCAACAGTGCCAAAAAGCGTGCGCGCTTGATCGCGGTGTCGAGTTGGCGCTGATAGATCGCCTTCGTTCCGGTCAGACGTGCAGGAATAATCTTGCCGTTTTCTTGAATGAAATCACGCAAGGTATCGAGATCTTTGTAATCAATTTGATCGACGTTTGCTGCGCTAAAGCGGCAAAATTTACGACGTTTGAATAGAGGATTCTGTTGGGTGAATTTCTTTTTTTCTTTACGTTTACCGAAGAAAGCCATGATGTGCCTCGCTTAAATCTGTTGAATATGCTGCGCATGCAGCCTGAATTTTGGTGAATCTTTTCGAACCGGTGCCAAAAACCCCTGAACGCGTACCGTGCGACCCAAACTTGTTGTGCCAGCCATCTGTGCCAGGTCTCCGAGTGCAACGACTGCCAGCGTAAATGCTAGGCGACGCACCTGACCTGCCTCAGTGACTTCGGACTCGTGTGAAAGGAGAAATTCGAGCACTGCAACCCCGGCTGGCGTGTACCGTAAGGGGGAAAGCTCAAGTATCTGCCCTTGCACTTCAAGCCGATTCACAACAGGCCTGAATTACTCAGCCTCGCCAGTTGTTGTTTCGGCCGAAGCTTTGCGGGCTTCGTCGCGTTCAACTTGTTTCATCATGAGTGAAGGCTCGGCTTGAGCAGCTTTGGTCTTGATGACAAGGTGACGCAACACGGCGTCGTTGTAACGAAACGAATGTTCAAGTTCGTCGAGCGTGGGTTGACCGCATTCGATGTTGAAACACACGTAGTGCGCTTTCACCAGTTTTTGAATTGGGTAAGCGAGTTGACGGCGACCCCAATCTTCGGTGCGGTGAACTTTACCGCCTTGGGTGGTCACCAGCGCTTGGTAGCGCTCGACCATCGCGGGAACTTGCTCGCTTTGGTCGGGATGGACAATAAATACAACTTCGTAATGACGCATTTGAACTCCTGAGGGTGTCCGACAAGAAACTGCGTGCGATGGAGGCTTGAGGCGGTTGATAGTTAACATCAACTAAAGTTACACAACTGCGACTGCACAACTGCTGCGGTTCAAAAACTGCGGCGGTTACGCATTTAGGCAGCTATTTTGCTCAAAATACCACTTCAACACAGCCCTTTTCGGGGGCAGCCCGCCACACCAAAAACTGGCTGGTCGAGCAAGAAAGCCTTGCATTATCGTATGTTTAGCTGCTTAACGCAAGCTCGTCACCAAATCTGGTGCGAACGGCTCGCTCAATCCCCGCCGCGTCGAGTCCGACGCTCGCCAATAAAGCGCCCTGCTCGCCGTGATCGATGAAGCGGTCGGGCAGGCCCAACTGCAAGAGCGCACTCACCACCCCTGCAGCGGCAAGCGCCTCGGCGACGGCGCTACCGGCCCCGCCCATGATCGCGCCTTCCTCTACCGTGACAAGTCCTGCGTGCGAGGCCGCCAGTTCAAGCACCAGCGCAAGGTCTAGCGGCTTGACAAAGCGCATATCTGCCACGCTTAGGTTCAGGGCCTCGGCGGCCTTGAGCGCCGCCGGTAGCAGCGTCCCGAAGACCAAAATCGCGATTTTTTTGCCTTGGCGGCGCATCAGACCACGACCGAGCTCGACGGTCGCAAGCTCAGCCTGGGGCAAGGCCCCAACCCCTGCGCCGCGAGGATAACGTACTGCGGCCGGACCGGGATGGTGATAACAGGTTGACAGCAAAAGTCGAGTTTCGTTTTCGTCAGAAGGCGTTGCTACCACCATATTCGGGATGCAGCGCATAAAGGCAATGTCGTAATTGCCCGCGTGCGTGGCGCCATCTGCTCCCACCAGACCGGCGCGGTCTAGTGCGAAGGTCACATCGAGGTTTTGCAAAGCCACATCATGAATGAGTTGATCGTAGCCGCGCTGCAAAAAGGTCGAATAAATCGCGACGACGGGCTTTTGCCCCTCGCAGGCTAAGCCTGCGGCAAAGGTGACGGCGTGCTGCTCGGCAATGCCCACGTCAAAATAACGTTTCGCAAAGCGGCGCTCAAACTCGACCATACCGCTGCCCTCACGCATCGCGGGCGTGATACCCACTAAGCGCGCGTCTTGGGCTGCCATATCGCACAACCACGTCCCAAATATCTGTGTATAGGTCGTCTTGGGCGCTGCAGCGGGTTTTTGAATGCCGATGGCAGGATCGAACTTACCGGGGCCGTGGTACAGCACGGGATCGGCCTCGGCAAGCTTATAGCCCTGCCCTTTTTTGGTCACAACATGTAAAAACTGCGGGCCCTTCAGGGCGCGCATATTTTGTAAGGTTGGAATCAAAGAATCGAGGTCATGACCATCGATCGGTCCCACATAGTTAAAGCCCATTTCTTCGAACAAGGTCGCTGGGGTGACCATCCCTTTGGCGTGTTCTTCAAAGCGCCGCGCAAGCTCGAGCACTGGAGGCATATGCTGCAAAACCGAGCGTCCCACATTTTTTGCTGCGGCGTAAAACTGACCAGACATCAAGCGAGCAAGATAACGATTGAGTGCGCCAACTGGGGGCGAAATCGACATGTCGTTATCGTTGAGAATCACTAACAGATTCATGTCGGGAGTCACCCCCGCATTGTTCATCGCCTCGAATGCGATCCCGGCAGACATCGAACCATCGCCAATCACCGCAATATGCTGGCGCGACACGCCGGCGTTGCGCGAGGCGACAGCCATGCCAAGCGCAGCCGAGATCGACGTAGAGGAGTGCGCGGTGCCAAACGCATCGTACTCAGACTCGCTGCGCCTTGGAAAGCCGGAAATCCCGCCGAACTGACGCAACGTACTCATGGCCGCTTTGCGGCCGGTCAAAATTTTGTGAGGATACGACTGATGGCCAACATCCCAAATAATACGATCGTGCGGTGTGTCGTACACGTAATGCAGCGCAACCGTTAATTCGACCGTACCCAGATTAGACGAGAGGTGACCACCGGTTCGAGACACCGACGTCAGCACAAACTCGCGCAGCTGGTCAGACAACCGCCTGAGCTCTCGTTTATCGAGCGCCTTGAGGTCGGCTGGTGAGTGAATACGGTCGAGCAAATCGGTCAGCATAAGGATATTTTCTATACAAAAATCATCGCGACGCTTTTAATGATCGCGTAAAACAATAAAATCAGCGAGCTCGGCCAACCTGTGGCTCGCCTCGCCCAAAGGTGCTAAAGCGGCTAGCGCGCGCTGATGCAAGCCACCCGCGAAGGTGCGAGCCTGCTCTAAGCCCATCAGTGTGACATAAGTTGGCTTATTTGCCGCGGCATCTTTACCGACGGTTTTACCAAGCACTGCACTGTCAGCGGTGACATCGAGCACATCATCGATTACCTGAAACGCCAAACCGATTGCGGCGGAATAGTTTTCGAGGGCCTCGCGTTGCCAAGCGCTGCCCCCGCCCGCTAAACCACCCAGAGCAACGCTCGCGCCCAGCAAAGCCCCGGTTTTGAGCATATGCATTTGTTGCAAAGCTTGCTGAGTCAAGGTTTTACCCACGCTGTCAAGATCGATGGCCTGCCCGCCAGCCATGCCGAGGCTGCCTGCCGCTCGCGCCAAGTCGCGAATCGCCTGCACAATCAGCTCAGGAGAAAGCGGCATTTGAGCGAGCAAATCAAAGGCTAAAGGCTGCAAAGCATCGCCCGCCAACAAAGCGGTTGCCTCGTTGTACTGCACGTGAACAGTGGGGCGACCACGGCGTAAGACGTCGTCATCCATACACGGCAAGTCGTCGTGCACAAGCGAATAAGCATGTACGAGCTCAACCGCCGCCGCGGCGTAGTCTTGCGCCAACGCCTGCTGTGCCAGTTGTGGCGACGAAAGCGCGGGGCCGCAGGCCTGAGCCGCAGCAAAAACGAGCGCCGCTCGCACCCGTTTGCCCCCGCCCAACACCGAGTAACGCATGGCCTGATGCAAGCTTGCCGGCACAACGTCTTCGCTAGGCAAGGCGCGCGCTAAAACAAGACCAACGTGCTGCGCGCGCTCAGCGAGCCAATCAGAAAACTCAACAACGGGTGCCTTCATAGGCCGTCGGGCAGCTGCCCGTCAAAGGGGCGCAGCATACCGGCCTCGAGCACTTTGACTTGCTGTTCAGCCTGCGCAAGCTTTTGTTGACACAAGCGCGTGAGCGCAACACCGCGCGTATAAGCCGTCAACGATTGCTCGAGTGCAAGCGAACCGGATTCCATGGTGGCCACGAGTGCTTCGAGTTCGGCCAACGCCGTCTCAAAATCTTGAGGTAAGGTCGCGTCGACCTCATTGGCGGCTGAAGCGGCAAGTACGGGAGTTTGAGTGGCCTTGGTCAAGCGATGCTCCGAAAGCGAAAAATTCGCCTGTATCGCTCGTTCAGAGGCAGAGCGAATACAGATAAACCCCAATTGTACGAGATGAATCAGCCGAAACACCTTGAGGTACAATGCTTCTTTAAGGTTAATCGGCCAAACCGATTTTTCTTCGCGCCAGAACGGTACGATCCGTGCTGGCTTTTTTATCGGTGCGGAGGGAATCATGACCGACATTGGTCGGATGGCGCATTTGGCGCCCGCTCGAACCCAGCTGGCTGTCGACACATATTTTGACCAAGCCCGCTTTGAGCGAGAGCAAAAAAGTATTTTTGAACAGTTTTCGCGTTACGTCGGGCACCATAAAAGCGTGCCACAACCCGGAGACTGGCGCAGCCTGTCTCACGAAAATAACGGACGCGTCCTCGTTCGTGGCCAAAATGGTATCGAACTGCTCTCTAACGTCTGTCGTCACCGTCAGGCTTTGATGCTAGGCGGCCAAACGGGCAACGTCACAGGGAACACCAACAACTATGGAAACCTTAGGGACACGGGTGGCAATATTGTTTGCCCCTTACACCGCTGGACCTACGACAAGCAGGGACAGCTGCTAGGCGCCCCACACTTTAAGCACTCACCTTGCCTGAACCTTGAACGCTTTGCGCTTAAAGAATGTCATGGCTTATTGTTTGAGGGCTCGCGCGAACCTCTGGCCGAACTCGGTAACCTGTTTAAACGTCCAGAGTTTGATTTTTCGGATTACGTCCTGGATCACGTTGAAGTTCACCAGTGCAACTACAACTGGAAAACCTTTATCGAGGTTTACCTTGAAGACTATCACGTCGCCCCTTTTCATCCGGGCTTAGGGCAGTTTGTCACCTGCGACGACTTATCCTGGGAATTCACCGAGCACTACAGCATGCAACGCGTGGGGGTTCATCACGCCTTGTCACAGCCGGGCTCGCCCGCGTACAAAGTTTGGCATGACAAATTATTAGCGTTCCGCGGTGGGCAGGCACCCGTGTTCGGCGCTGTTTGGGTGACGTATTTTCCGACACACATGATTGAACTTTATCCTCACGTGGCTGTGCTTTCTACGCTTTATCCCAAATCACCCACCGAAACCGTCAATATTGTCGAATTTTATTACCCCGAAGAAATCGCGCTGTTTGAACGTGAATTTGTCGAAGCACAGCGCGCAGCCTACATGGAAACGGCGCTCGAAGATGATGAAATCGCCGAACGCATGGACGCCGGGCGCGCGGCGCTGCTCGCGCGAGGCACCTCAGAAACGGGCCCATACCAGTCACCCATGGAAGACGGTATGCAGCACTTTCACGAGTGGTATCGCAAAGCGATGAACGAAACTGAGAACTTTTAACGGCGACCCTTGTCTATGGAGAGTAAGGGGATGACTTCGGCCTGAAAGCTTGGCCCAAGCCCACACAAGCCAAAAGCCGTCCCGCTTGCGTAATATTGCGTGGTGTAAGCTGTAACGCTTTAGCCTGTACTGTTTAATTACAACAAACCTCTTAATCTTTTTTTCCCTTTTCTTTTTTAAAAGATCATGAAACGAATCATTCTTTTTATGCTGACAAATCTTGCGGTCATGCTGGTACTGAGTGCCACGCTGAGCATTTTGGGTGTCAATCGGTTTATATCGGAGCAAGGGCTCAATGTCCAGATGCTGTTAGTGTTTTCTGTCATTGTTGGCTTTACCGGCGCTATTTTTTCGCTCTTAATCAGCAAGTGGATGGCAAAACGGAGCACCGGCGCAAGGGTAATTGACCCGCAAGCACCGAATGGCGCCAAAGAGCAATGGCTCGTCGACACCGTTCATCAAATTGCTGATCGGGCCGGTATCGGTCGCCCCGAAGTGGCAATCTATGAGGGCGAGCCTAACGCCTTCGCAACGGGCGCGTTTCGTAATGAATCACTCGTTGCCGTCTCGACCGGCTTACTCGACAGCATGACCGAAGAAGAAGTCACCGCCGTGCTGGCACACGAAGTCGCTCACATTGCTAACGGCGACATGATTACCCTGACTTTAATTCAGGGTGTCGTCAATACCTTTGTCGTATTTTTAGCCCGAATCGTTGGCTACTTTGTCGATCGCGTCATCCTCAAAAATGACAAGGGTACTGGGCTTGGTTATTACGCCACCGTGATTGTGTGCGAGATCGCCTTCGGTATTGCAGCCAGCCTGATCGTGGCGTGGTTTTCACGCCAGCGTGAGTATCGCGCAGACGCGGGGTCAGCCTCACTGCTGAGTTCGCGCGAGCCCATGATTCGCGCACTGGCGCGGTTAGGGGGCCTGACGCCCGGTGTCTTGCCAAAAAGTTTTGAGGCGTCTGGTATTAGCGGTGGCGGTGGGATTAGCGCCATGTTCGCGACTCACCCACCGATCAACGCACGTATTAATGCCTTGCAAAACTTACGGATTAAATAAGCGCGCAAATTACGATACTCAGACGCGCTTTTCAGCCACCTGGCTAAAACGCCCTGCTAACCCAGTGGGTTAGTGGGCTTGTTCCCAGTTGGGGCCCACGCCCACCTCGGCGACAAGCGGTACGCGCAAGGTGGCGACATCACACATCAAGCCCGGCAGTTTGTCTTTGACACGTTCGATTTCATCGACAGGCACGTCTAACACGAGTTCATCGTGCACCTGCATCACCATTTTTGTTTGCAGTGTCTCGTATGCCAGCCAGTTTTGCACAGCCACCATCGCCAGCTTAATCAAATCAGCGGCCGTGCCCTGCATCGGGGCGTTGATTGCAGCGCGTTCAGCGCCCGCACGACGCGCCCCAGCCGCGTTGATATCTGCTAACCAGAGGCGCCGCCCAAAGACGGTCTCGACATACCCCTGTGCGTGCGCCAGGTTGCGGGTCTCGGCCATATATTGCGCCACGCCTGGGTAACGCGCAAAGTAGCGGTCAATATAGGATTGCGCGGCATCTCGGGTAATACCCAGATTACTTGCCAGACCAAAAGCGCCCATCCCGTAAATCAAACCAAAGTTAATCGCCTTAGCCGCGCGACGCTGCTCGGAAGAAACCTCTTGCAAGGCGACCCCAAACACTTCCGAGGCCGTTGCCTTATGGATATCTTCACCCGCTGCAAACGCACGTTGCAAATTTGCATCGTTTGAGACATGGGCCATGACTCTTAATTCGATTTGCGAATAGTCGGCCGAAATAATGACACCTTTCGTGGCAAGAAAAGCCTCGCGTACCCGCCGTCCAGCCTCAGAGCGCACAGGAATATTTTGCAAATTTGGCTCTGACGAAGCTAAACGCCCCGTAATCACCGCTGCCTGCGCATAGTGGGTGTGCACCCGACCGGTTACCGCATTGACCATCTTTGGCAACTTGTCGGTGTAGGTCGACTTGAGCTTTGCCAAGCCTCGATACTCGAGCAGCACCTTAGGCAAGGGATAGTCTTCGGCCAGCTTAGTCAACACATCTTCGTCGGTTGAGGGCGCCCCGCCGGGTGTTTTACGCACAACAGGCAGTTGCATTTTTGTGAAAAGAATGTCGCCAAGCTGCTTGGGTGAATTTAAGTTAAAGGGCTGCTCTGCGATGATGTAGGCGCGCTGCTCGAGGGTCAGTAACTCTTGACCCAGCACGTGGCTTTGCCGGCCCAATTCAACCGAATCAATCATCACCCCGTTACGCTCGATTTCAAACAACACGCGCGAGACTAAGATTTCAAGTTGATAAATGTACTCAAGCGAGGCCAGCGCCTTGACCTCGGGTCGTAAGACCCGATGCAAGCGCAGGGTGAAGTCTGCATCTTCGCAGGCATAGTGAGACGCGCGCTCAAGATCGACCTCATCAAAACCAATCTGATGCGCACCCTTGCCGCACAATTGCTCGTACGACATCCCCTTGATACCCAGACGCCGCAAACATAGGTCTTCAAGCCCTACGCCACGATGCGACTCAAGCACATAGGCCTGCAACATCGTGTCATCGGCGACGCCGCGCAAATCGATACCCTCGTTGGCAAAGACATGGGTGTCGTATTTTGCATGATGTAAAAGCTTGGTAGGCCGTGGGTCTTCAAGCCAAGTTTTCAAGCGTGCCAAGACCTCGGCGCGCGGCAGTTGCTCTTGCGCATCGGCACCGCGATGCGCAACCGGGATATAACACGCTACGCTAGGTTCTATCGCCAAAGAGATGCCGACTAAGCGCGCACGCATCGCCTCGAGCGCTGTGGTCTCGGTGTCTAGGGCCACGCACGGTGCGGCAGCGACCCGTGCAAGCCAGTGCTCGAGCGTGGCCCAGTCAGTCACCATCTGGTAATCGGTCTGCTC
>CAMCZQ010000118.1 GCA_945887835.1 Bordetella parapertussis
GCCGGCAGCGAAGATTCGCACGCCATCCAGGCGACCTTGCGCTAAACCGATCGACGAGGCCTCGAGCGCTACGTACTGAGCGCCCGCCTCGCGCAAGGCGGCGAGGCTTCGATGCACCGAGACAACATCAGGCGTGGTCAGCGCAGCCGCAGCGAGCGAGCCGTCCGGAAACCGCAACCCCAACGTTCCAAGTGCGCCGGCGCGTTCGCCCGCCGCCTGCAAGGCATCGGTGAGCCACTGCACGCAACTCGTTTTACCATTAGTGCCAGTCAGCGCGATGACCGTCAGATGCGCCGAGGGCTTTTCATACCAAAGATCTGCTAACTCACCAAGCCGCTGCGACAGGCCGACTACACCGAGCACCGGAACTTGGTAGTCGGCGACTTGCCACTGCTGAGCAGACTCAACATGCACCAACACCGCAGCTGCGCCTTTTTCAAGCGCGCTCGCGAGGTAAGCTCTGCCATCCCCCGCCAAACCCGGGCACGCAAGAAAGACATCGCCAGGCTGAACCGCCCGAGAATCGAGCTGTAATTGGGCCCCGCACTCAACCCGACTACGCAACAGCGCAATGACGTTATCCGACGACACTTGCGTGTCAAGCAGAAGCGAGCGCGTCATCGCGACCCTCCGGTGGCGGCCACAACCGCCGACTCGAAGGCAGCATCGGGCTGCACGTTCATCGTTCTGAGCGTGTCTCCGACAATCGCCGCGAACACCGGAGCCGCGACCTTTCCGCCGTAATACACGCCACCTTGAGGCTCATCAATGGTGACCGCAACAACGATGCGCGGGTCAGAGACCGGCGCAAAGCCAACGAACGAACCGCGATACCGGCTTGTGCTGTACTTGCCATCAACAATTTTTCTTGCGGTGCCACTCTTACCTGCCACGCGATAACCTTTTACCTGCGCAGCCTTGGCCCCCTCGGGGCCTGCTGCAGCCTCAAGCCACAAGCGAATTTTCTGTGCCACCTCGGGTGGGTAGACCTGCGTTGTGGTCGGCTGATCTACGCGCTTCACAAGGGTCAATCCAATCATATCGCCCTCGCGCGCGAACACGGTGTAGGCTCGCGCGACTTGCAACAAAGACACCGACAGGCCATAACCATAGGCCATGGTGGCTTTTTCAATTAAGCGCCAGCGCTCATGCGGTCTTAACCGGCCGGCTGCAGCGCCCGGAAATCCTGTTTGAGGAACCTGACCCAGACCGAGTTCATTAAAGCGGGTCCACATTTCGCGTGCCTGCAACTTTTCTGAAATCAACGTCATGCCAATGTTGCTGGATTTCAGTAAGACGCCAGCGGGGTCGAGCGTACCATTGGCGCTGACGTCGCTGATCGTCGCGCCTTGATATTGGAATTTGCCATTTCCCGTATTGAACAGGGTAGCCGGTGTAATCCGTTTTAGGTCAAGCGCAAGACCGACCGTAAAAGGCTTCATAATCGAGCCGGGCTCAAAGGTATCGGTCAGCGCCTGATTGCGCAGGTTTGCACCACGAAACGATTCACGATGATTTGGATCGTAGGTGGGCATGTTGCCTAACGCCAGAATCTCGCCCGTCTTGACATCAATCACGACGGCGGCAGCACCCTTCGCCTTGTTTACCACCATCGCTTCTTGCAGCGCCCGGTACACTTGGTATTGGATCCGCGTATCTAACGACAGCTGAAGGTCTTGGCCGTCTACCGGAAAATCGACTGCGCCCACGCCGTCGATATGGCGTCCGAGCCGATCGCGCACCACACGACGACTACCGGCCTGCCCCGAGAGCTGTTCGTTGAAGGCATACTCAACGCCTTCCTGACCTTGGTCTTCTAAATTATTAAAGCCCACTACATTGGCCATCACCTCGCTTTCAGGATACAAGCGGCGGTTATCTGGCTGTTGGATCAGGCCGGGGATTCGTAAGTCGGTAATTTTTTGCGCGATATCAAGCGGCACTTGCCGTTTTAAATATACAAAAGGTTTGTCCTCGGTGACTTTTTTGTGCAATTCGTCACCAGACATCGAGAGCAGTTCGGCGAGCTGTTGCAGTTTTTTTGGTGAGGCTTCTTTAATTTCTTTCGGGCGAATCGCGACCGAGCGTGCGGGCACGCTCGCAGCCAGCACGACACCGTTACGATCAAAAATTTTGCCTCGGCTCGCATGCAGAGTCAGCGTGCTTTCATAGACACGTTCACCGCGCTTCTGCAAAAACTGCGTAGTGATCCCTTGCAAATATACGGCGCGTAAAATCAGCGCCAAAAAGGCAAGCGCGAGTAAAACCAGCACAAAACGCCCACGCCATAAAGGGTAAGGCGTTCGAAGAACGGGGTTCTCGAAGAAGGGGAATCGTTTCATTTCGCCCTTTGCACGTTCGCGCTCGGGGCGAGTTGATTAATGTAAATCGTACGTTCTGGAACAATCGAAGTCATGCTCAACTGTTCGCGAGCAAGCTTGTCGATGTTCGCATTGCGCGCCTGCTCGGCACGATCGAGCTGCAATTGCCTCCAGTCAATGTCTAACTTCAATGCCTGCGTTTTTGAATAATCGAGTTCGACATACAACTGCCGCGCCTGATAGCGCGCCGTGACAAGCGAAATCGCTGAAAACATCAATACGGCTGCGACCAGAATGCATATGCGCCCCATCAACGCACCCCTTGTTTTGCGCGACGCGCGGCCGGTTTGGGTGCAGGCGAATACGCCGCAGCGCCCAAGGCGCCTAAGGGGGTTGCGGTGCGCTCTGCCACTCGCAACACTGCCGACCGTGAGCGCGTATTCTCAGAGGTTTCGCTATGCGTTGGCAACACGCGAGCCAGCGCAAGTAGCACGGGCTGTGGCATTTCGCTTTCACGCAGAGGGAGGCGGGCGTACGCGGCTTCGGGTTTAGAGGCCGCGGTAATGAACTGCTTGACAACGCGATCTTCCAACGAGTGGAAGCTAATCACGGCCATACGTCCGCCTGTTTTTAATAAAGTTAGAGCTGCCTGGAGGGCGCTCTGGAGTTCTTGGAGTTCACGATTGAGGTAAATCCGTAAAGCCTGAAAGGTGCGTGTAGCCGGGTGTTGACCCTTTTCGCGCGTACGCACGACACTTGACACGAGCTCGGCGAGCTCGAGCGTGGTGCTGAGCGCACGTTCTGCGCGGCGAGCATCAATCGCCTTTGCAATCTGAAAAGCAAACCGTTCTTCGCCATAATTAACGATGACCTCCCGCATTTCTTGAACACTGGCCTGCGCGAGCCACTGCGCAGCTGTCTCACCTCGCGTGGTGTCCATTCTCATATCAAGCGGACCATCCCGCATGAACGAAAATCCACGCCCTGCATCATCAATCTGCGGCGACGAAACCCCCAGATCCAACATCACTCCATCAATCGCCTCAATGCCCAAGCCTGACAAGGCCTCGCGCATATCACCAAACGCTTCGTGCACCACCGTCACTCGTCTATCCGTTCGTGCCAACTCGCTTGCTACCTCAATTGCTTGAGGGTCTTTATCAAATACCACTAGCGTGGCCTGAGCACTCAGCCTGGCCAACAGAGCGCGTGAGTGGCCGCCTCGACCAAACGTTGCATCCACATACACACCTGACAATCGTCTTGCCTGTTCGGCTACGACATCCTCAGGCAGGGCTGTTCTTTTTCCGTAATCTGCCAGGACCAAGGACTCAACTGTCGGCTCGAGCAACACGGGCCGATGAGTAAACGCGGTCACAACTTAAAACGAAAACTGATTTAAAACGTCACCCATACCGACCGACAAATCGGCAGCCTCTCGGCGCGTCAATGCAGCGGCATCCCACAATTCGAAGTGTGCACCCATACCCAGCAACATCACATCGCGCGTCAAACCAGCCGCGCCACGTAATTCTGGCGCGACAAGTATTCGCCCCGAACCATCAATCTCTACATCTTGCGCATTACCCAGCAATAATCGTTGTAGTGCACGTGCCGACATGGGGAAGGCTGCGATTTGCTCACGCTTAGCCTCCCACTCAGGCCGCGGGTACACCAGCAGGCAACCGTCCGGGTGGCGGGTAAGCGTCAGGCAACCGTTCGCCTGCTCAACCAGAGCATCGCGATGCCGGGTCGGAACATTGATCCGACCTTTGGCATCGAGCGTGAGCGCACTACAACCTTGAAACACCTAAATACCCCACTTAAATACACAAAAACCTACATTTCACCACTCTATGCGAATGATTTAGCTCGGTCAAGCGTAATTTGTATTTTTTTCAATAGGAACAAGGGGTTAGCGTGTGTTTTGAAGAATCAACGAAAGAAAAATTATCAAGTATATCAATGCTTTGCAAGATAAATTAAAAGTCGTTTATGATGCGGCGATATAGGGATTACCCTATACGCCAAGACGATATTTGCGTGATTTGTCCAGATTTGATTAAAAAATCGGATAAAAAGTGCAAGACAGACCTATAGGCCGGATTCTGTAAGCCTAATTGCTTAGGCCGGCAATCATTCCTCTTGGCGTGCCATTGCTGACATGCTCTAGCCACCTACCCGCATACTTGAGCGAGCCGCCCGTCGTGACACAAGGTCACACGCATGCCTATTTGGTGTTGCTCCGGATAGAGGTTGCCGCGTTTCACCCTGCATTGTCGGATTTGACTGGCAAACCCACTATCACGGCAGCACCGTGACAGAGTGCGCCCGAAAGCACACCCCCAATGCAGACTCGTCTCTGTGGCCCTAGTCCTCAACGCTCAACTAGCTTGCGCTGTCTGAGCGCCGGACGGTCGTTAACCGTTATCCTGCCCTATGGAGTCCGGACCTTCCTCGCTGCCCGAAAGCACCGCGATTGCCCAGTCTGCCTTGCCCACGTATTGTACGGGGCAAACAGTAAATCGTATGTCCTGCGACAATAGCGACCTGATGAATCCACCGCGCGCTTGGCGCGCCTACAGCCTCCCCCATGTCTATTGCTTTAATCACTCTCAATGCCGTGCATCTTGCCTACGGCCACCACCCCTTGCTTGACGGCGCAGACCTGGCGATTCAGTCAGACGAACGGATCGGCCTGATTGGGCGCAATGGGGCCGGCAAATCGTCGTTGCTGCGCCTGCTTGACGGCCGCACGCAACCCGACGACGGTGCGATCAACGTTGCGGGTCATGTGCGTGTCGCGACGGTTGAGCAAGAACCCGTGCTTGACGAAACCCTGACGATCGAACAGACCGTGATGGGAGAATACGACCCAGACAACGAAGACTGGCAGCGCGGCCCACGTGTACTGGCCTTAATCGACAAGCTTGGTTTGCCGCCCGAAGCGCTGGTCGGCACGCTCTCGGGGGGCATGCGTAAGCGCGTGGCTCTCATCAGTGCGATGGCGAATCAGCCCACACTATTGCTGCTCGACGAACCGACCAATCATCTTGACCTCGATGGCATTCAATGGCTTGAGACTACGCTCAAGCAGTGGCCGGGCAGCGCGATTGTCATCACGCACGATCGACGTTTTTTAGATTCAGTCGCGACTCGTATCGTCGAACTCGACCGCGGAAAACTTTTGAGTTTTCCGGGCAATTTTTCGGATTGGCAAGTACGCAAAGTACAGTGGCTTGAATCGCAAAGACTTGAGAACGCGCGCTTTGACAAAATGTTAGCGCAAGAAGAGATCTGGATCCGAAAAGGCGTTGAAGCCAGACGTACGCGCAACGAGGGTCGCGTCAGGCGGCTCGAGCAATTGCGCGTTGAGCGTGTTGCACGACGCGAGCGTCAAGGTAACGTGCAGCTTGCAGTCGATGCAGGGCAACGCTCAGGCAAGCTCGTGGCCGAGCTTGAGCATGTCAACAAAGCCTTTGGTGAGCGCTGCGTCATCAAAGACTACTCAACCATTATTATGCGCGGTGATCGTATCGGTATCATTGGGCCGAACGGAGCCGGCAAGTCGACACTGCTTAAGCTTATTTTGGGTACGCTAAAAGCCGATACGGGCACCATCAGATTAGGCACCAATTTAAGCGTGGCTTATTTTGATCAGATGCGCAGTCAACTCGACGAAAACGCCACCCTCGCTGATGTCATCAACCCGGGCAGCGAATGGATCGAAATCGGCGGTAACCGAAAACATGTGATGAGCTATCTAGGAGATTTTTTATTTGCACCTGCTCGCGCGCAATCGCCGGTAAAAAGTCTTTCGGGTGGCGAGCGAGCGCGGCTGCTACTCGCGCGTTTATTTGCCAGACCCGCAAATATTTTAGTCCTTGACGAGCCCACGAATGATCTCGATATTGAGACCCTAGAGTTACTTGAGGAACTGTTGCAAGACTACCCAGGCACGGTACTGCTTGTCAGTCACGATCGAACATTTCTCGATAACGTGGTGACGCAAACAATTGCTAGTGAAGACGATGGCGGCTGGAAAGATTACGTCGGCGGCTATGGCGACTGGGAGCGCCAGCGCACCAAACCTAAACGAGCCTCTGCATTAGAAAAGCTCTCAAGCGTAACAACTGCAACGGCGAGCTCGCTTAAGGCAACGCCTCAAGGTCGGGGACAAAGGATGGCGCCGTGGGAGACCAAAGAGCTTGAGCAGCTACCCGCCGAAATTGCCAGCCTCGAGCAAGAGCAAGCGCTGTTGGTGGTTCAACTCAGCGATAGCGACTTGTACAAAAACGATTCGGCCAAATTAGCGGCTATTCAGACGCGAATGACCGAACTTGAAACCTTGCTAACCAAAAGATTTGAACGCTGGGAGGCGCTCGAAGCACGCAATAAATGAGTGGCGATTAGTCAGTTAGGTTCAACTCAAGGTAAAGATGCGTGCGCCTGTCAGAGCGCACGCTGCAGAGCAGGCGTCAGCGCATTTTCCAGGGTAGCGTCTCGCCAGCCGCCAAGGGCACGAGTGTCTCGTCACCATAGGGCACCTCAAGGGGAACGCTGTACGGCTCGCGCACAAGCGTTACCGTGCCACGATTACGCGGCAAACCATAAAAGTCAGGTCCGCGGAAACTAGCAAAGGCCTCTAATTGTTCAATCTTATTCGCACGGTCAAAGGCAGTGGCGTACAACTCAAGCGCGTGCACAGCCGTATAACACCCCGCGCAACCGCAGGCATTTTCTTTTAAACCCTTGGTATGAGGCGCACTGTCGCTGCCCAAAAAGAAACGCGGGCTTTGGCTGGTGGCCGCCTCGAGCAAGGCGAGGCGATGAGCCTCACGCTTTAAGACCGGCAGGCAATAAAAATGCGGTCTAATCCCCCCTTTAAAAATCTCGTTGCGGTTGTACAGCAAATGCTGCGCCGTAATCGTCGCCGCGATAGGGCCCTCTGCGTCTCGGACGTAAGCCACACCCTCCTTGGTCGTGAGGTGTTCGAAAACGACTTTTAACGTTGGAAAAGCCCTGCGTAGCGGCACCATGACCCGATCAATAAACAGCGCCTCGCGGTCAAAGAGGTCAACCTCGGGGTCGGTCACCTCACCGTGGACCAACAGAGGCATCCCCACCCGCTGCATGACTTCTAATACTTTTGCGCACTTTCCCAGCAAGTTCGTCACGCCGGCGTCGGAGTTGGTCGTCGCACCTGCCGGATACAGTTTTAAACCAATAATAATGCCCGACTCTTGCGCACGAATAATCTCGTCGGGAGCCGTCTGGTCGGTGAGGTACAGGGTCATCAAAGGCGTGAAGCTGCCAGGCGGGACGTTGGCAGCGCGCAACGCGAGTTCAATCCGACTGCGATAGGCTTGGGCCAGAGCCACGGTGGTGACCGGCGGCTTTAAATTCGGCATGACGATTGCGCGGTCAAACTGCCTAGCCGTGTGCCCGACAATGGCTCTCAGGGCATCACCATCGCGCAAATGAATGTGCCAGTCATCGGGGCGTGTCAGGGTAAGCGTAGTTTGCGTCATATTATTTCTCAAGGGGCATGCTGCGTTCAACCAGGGCGGCAAACATTGCGCTGCCGACTGGAATAACCGCGTCGTTAAAGTCAAAGTTAGCATTATGCAAAAGACGGCCTTGCTCGGCGCCGCCCTGGCCTAGCCGGAAATAGGCTCCGGGCCTTTTTTTCAACATATACGAAAAATCCTCAGACCCCATTGACGGAATCAAATCACGCACCACATGCTCGGCGCCAAACAACTCGGTCGCAACGTCTGCGACAAAGTTTGCTTGCTTCGCAGAGTTAATTGTGGCGGGATAAGAGCGGTGATATTTAAGTTCGGCTGTCGCGCCAAAAGCCTGGGCGACCGAAGCGATTAGCGCGCGCATTCGAGACTCAACAACTTGTTGTACCGCATCGCTAAAGGTTCTGACCGTACCCACCAACAGCGCCCTGCCCGGAATCACGCTAGGCGCCTTCGCGCTACCCGCCTGGATATGGCCAACTGAAATCACTGCCGATTCAAGCGGGTGAACGTTGCGCGAAACAATGGTCTGTAAAGCCGTGATAATTTGTGCCGCCACAACTATTGGATCGATGGTTTGATAAGGATGGGCTCCATGGCCGCCACGCCCCTCGATTGTGACCTCCCAACGATCAGAAGCCGCCATCATCGGCCCGGGGTTGATGCCAATCGTACCCGCGGGTAGCGCAGGCCAGTTATGCAGCGCATAAATCGAATCGCAGGGAAAGCGCTCAAACAGACCGTCCTCTACCATCGCCTGAGCTCCTCCGAGGCCTTCTTCGGCCGGTTGGAAGATCAAGACCGCGGTGCCATTAAAGTGACGATGTTGCATGAGGTACTTGGCGGCGCCCAACAATACCGTGGTGTGACCGTCGTGGCCGCAGGCGTGCATGAGCCCCGATACCGTCGAGCAGTAAGCGGCGTTGCCCTCTTCTTTGATTGGCAAGGCATCCATATCAGCCCTCAAGCCAACCGACAGGCCCGAGTCGTGCCGCTGGCCGCGAATGACACCGACAACACCTGTTCTTCCTATGCCGCGATGCACCTCGACACCGAGCGCCTCGAGGGCGCCGGCAACAATACCTGAGGTGCGTAGCTCTTGAAAGCCAAGCTCTGGGTGGGCGTGCAAATCCTGGCGCAGCGCAACGAGTTCTTGGTGGAATTTTTGGATCGAGGCGAGTGGCGAGCGTGGGTACATGATTAGGCCAGTCCGAGCTAGAGAAAGAGGAAATAGTTTACCTCTAGAGCAAAATTGCGACATTTGTTGCTTTTCTATAGCGGAAACCGCAAAATTCTTTGTCTATTCTGCATAGACACGGTATGCTGCGCTCGTTGTGCACATTAATTTATCTCTCTAGGAGAAATCTCATGGCCACTGCCAAGAAGCCCGTTGCAAAGAAAGCCGCTGCTAAAAAACCTGCTGCAAAAAAAGTAGCAGTCAAAAAAGTAGCCGCCAAACCTGCTGCAAAAAAAGTTGTTGCTAAAAAAGCACCTGCTAAAAAAGCACCTGCTAAAAAAGTTGCTGCAAAAAAAGTCGTCGCTAAAAAAGTAGCTGCTAAGAAGCCTGCTGCAAAAAAAGTTGCTCGCACGCCTAATGCCGCGTTCATGAGGCCGATGACACCAAGTGCCGTCTTAGCTGCAGTGATTGGCGCAGCACCAGTGCCACGTACCGAAGTGACCAAAAAGATTTGGGTCTATATCAAAAAACATGATTTGCAAGACGCAAAAAATCGTCGCAACATCAATGCCGATGACAAACTCAAACCGTTGTTTGGAAAAAATCAGGTATCAATGTTTGAACTGACCAAAATCATCAGCGGTCATTTGAAGTAAAGCAAAGTGAAGTAAACCGTTCTTGTTGCCCTTGGGCATAAGTTGGTAAAAAGGGGAGAAGATACTCACGTGTCTTTTCCCTTTTTTATGGCTAGTCAATTTTATGGCTAGTCAATAACGCGCGCTTCAAATAAAGCCAGCCAACCTTTAATCAGCCGATAAATCACCCAGATCCCAGTCGCGGCTACACCCGCCCAGCCAATGTGCACCAGCGTCGCTAACGCACTGACGGCAAACCACAAAGCACCCCACCAGAAGGTGTAAAGCAACCAGTCAAAGTGCAAGGCATAAACCGTGCCTGCCGCATCAGCCCTTTTAACAAACAGCAGAATGACAGCCGCTACGGCAGCCGCACCGAAAACACCCATTGATAGGACCCCAACCGCAAATAAAGCGTAGGCGACATGCGTGAGAGTTTTTAGATCGACTGCCGTAGTTTGCGCAGCTGCAGCCGATGGAGTCGAGGTTGAATTTGTAGGTTCAGTCATGATTAATTCTCCGTGGTGCCAATGGGTTCAATCTTACCCGAGACCAACAGACATCGGCATTATTTCCGACACGGTCAATGGTTTCCCCTAGGTGAAAGTGAAACCCCAAAGACAAACCCCCAAGTGCTTTTGGCACTTGGGGGTTTGGGGTGTAAGAGCTTGACAATGTCCTACTTTCACAGACGTACGTCCACTATCATCGGCGCTAAGGTGTTTCACGGTCCTGTTCGGGATGGGAAGGGGTGGGACCACC
>CAMCZQ010000119.1 GCA_945887835.1 Bordetella parapertussis
CGTTGCGCTGATGCAAGCAAAGACTGAGCAAGTATGCAGTGGTGACTTATCCGGCCCTGAGGCAATTCTGACCGCTCAAGCCGTGGCGCTTGATGTGATTTTTAATGAGATGGCTCGCCGTGCTGCCTTGAACATGGGCGAACACCTACAGGCTACTGATACGTACATGAGGCTCGCAATGAGAGCGCAAGGCCAGTGCCGAGCCACCCTGCAAACGCTTGGTGAATTAAAGAACCCTCGACAGGTTGCGTTTGTTCAGCAGGCCAATATTGCGCACGGACACCAGCAAGTGAACAATCATTCCGAGGCTTATATTTATACGCGCACGGGAGATTTTGCAACAAACAAACTATCAGAGGAAGGCAATGAGTTACTACCGAACACCAGAGCATCGAGCTTTGAGAGCAACGCTCATCAAGAAATGGAAACCTTGGGAGCAATCCACAGGCCCCAACACGCAAGAGGGTAAGGCACAGGTATCTCGAAATGCGTTAAAACACGGATACCGCTCTCAGGCGTTTGCCAACGAACTAACAGCAATAAAGAAAATCCTATGCCAAGCCGCAGGCACGTAAGCCAGCGTTTCGCATGACAGGCCAAGACGATTGCAACGACCAAGATGCAACCGCATTTATCAAAATCCGTACCATAGCAGTACCATGGAAATCGAAAGCTAAAAATACAGAAATTAAAACTGCCTGAGAGCCGCATAAATAAAGGGTTTAATTATCAAGACCCGCAAATAAAAAGGTCTCAGAGCATTTACGCCTTGAGACCCTTGATTTTACTGGTGGCGCATCCCTGATTCGAACAGGGGACCTGCGGATTATGATTCCGTCGCTCTAACCGGCTGAGCTAATGCGCCATTTTTTGGCAATTTCGCCAAAGACCAAGATTCTAACATTTTTTGCCTGACTTCGCAGTTTGGTTAGCCCCGTTGATTAGCCCCGCCCTATGTCAAAATAGCCACAAACAAGCCAACGCCCACCACAACGCTCGAGACGCTCCATGACTGAACCGATTTTGACCTTTTCACGCACCCCGTCTGACGCAAAAATCAAACTCCCGGCGGGTGCCACTGACTCGCATGTGCATATTTTTGGCCCTGGCAGCAAGTTTCCATACGCTGAATCACGGGGTTTTACCCCTATCGACGCGCCTAAAGAAACGCTTTTTGCTTTGCACAAAAAGCTAGGCATTGATCGTTGCGTGATCGTGAACACCCTTTTACATGGTTACGACAACAGCGTGGTTGAAGACGCGATGCAGGCCGCCAAGGGGCGCTATCTGGGCATTGCACTGGTACAAATCGACGTGACCGACGCCGAGCTGAAGCGCTTGGCGAGTGTTGGCTTTAGAGGCCTGCGGTTTCACTTTATGCCCGGCTATAAGGTGCATGAAACCCCTGAGCAAATCATTGCGTTAACCAAACGTCTTGAGCCGCTAGGAATGCACTTGCAACTGCAATTGCATGCGCAATATGCAAAAGACTTAATGCCTTTGCTTAAGCAATCAGCCGTGCCTGTGGTAATGGATCACATGGGGCGGGTGGATGCCAATCTGGGGATCGACCACCCGCATTTTCAAGATTTTTGCCGGTTGTTAGAGCTGCCGGGCTTTATGGTTAAGGTCAGCGGCATTGATCGCATTGATTCAAAGCCGCCCTACCAACAAGGCATCCCGTTTGCCAACTATTTGGTGCGTAACTACACCGATCGTTGTGTCTGGGGCAGCGACTGGCCGCATCCTAATCACACTCACGTGCCCGATGATGGCGAACTGGTGAGCTCGCTTGCTGCGATTGCGCCCAAGCCTGATGTGCTGCATCAATTGATGGTCGACAACCCACAGCGTTTATATCGCTTTTCAGCCTAAGGATCAGAGCATGTCAAACCGTCTTGAAGGAAAAATAGCCTTAATCATGGGCGCGGGCTCTGTGGGCCCAGGCTGGGGGAATGGTCGGGCGATTGCCACACGCTTTGCCGAAGAAGGCGCCAAGATTTATGGCGTGGATCGTGAACTCGAGCGCATGACCGAAACCATCGCTAACGTGAAGGCCGCGCATAGTGAAATTGAAACCAGCTTTTGCGACGTCACCAAAACCGACAGCATCCTTGAAGCGGTTAACGCTTGCATCAAGCGCTTTGGGCGGATTGATATTTTGGTCAATAACGTGGGTGGTTCGGCTGCGGGTGGCCCGGTTGAAATGTCTGAAGAGGTTTGGGATTCGCAGGTGGATAGCAATCTGAAAAGCGTCTTTCTAACCTGCAAGCATGTGCTGCCCTTGATGGAAGCTCAAGGTTCTGGGGGCATCATCAACATTGCATCGACCTCGGGGATTCGTTGGACTGGCTCGGCCCAAGTCGCCTACGCTGCCACCAAGGCGGGTGTGATTCAGTTGTCGCGCGTGGTGGCGATGCAGTATGCCAAAAAAGGGATTCGGGTCAACACCATCATCCCAGGTCAGTTGCACACGCCAATGGTTGAGTTTCGCCTAGCGGGTCAGCGCGCAGGTGGCGATGTCAACCAGTTACTTGAGCAGCGTCAATCGCGTATCCCCTTGCCTTTTATGGGTGATGGGCGCGATACTGCCAACGCGGCGGTGTACTTGGCGTCAGACGAATCTAGATTTGTGACTGGCACTGAGATTTTGGTAGATGGCGGCATGTCGGCGCGCTGTAGCTAGCCGAGCAATTAGCGAAGCAGTGAGCCGCACACTAAACCGAGCAGTTAGAGAAGCAGTAAGCTGCGCAGTCAGCCGTACACTAAACCGAACAGTTAGAGAACAAGTAAGCTGCGCAGTCAGCCGTGCAATGAAACGCACGTGTAACGTTGCAATTAAGGTCGCAGTCAATCAGAAAAGGATCTTCATGACTTATCAAACATACAAACAACAACACACTGTGTCTGTTGTCTCAAAAAAATTCTGTGGCTTTCTTGGCGCCTTAGCAATTGCTTTGACTGCAACCAATAGTGTCGCGCAAACTCAAACTCTTCGCATGATCGTAGCGTTTCCGCCAGGCGGGCCGGTTGATTTTGTTGCGCGTAGTATTAGCGAGCAATTAGGCAAAGAGCTTAATCAAACCGTCATCGTTGAAAACAAGCCTGGTGCAAACGGCATCATCGCCGCCGAATATGTCATCAAGTCACCGCCTGATGGCTCCGTTATTTGGTTTAGCAGCACCGGGGCGGTCGCGATCAATCCTGGTCTTTATCCAAAGCTGCCCTACAACACCGAACGCGATCTGGCACCCGTTTCGTTAGTCGCGCGGAATGACGAATTGCTAGTGGTCAGCCCAAAAAATCCCGCAACAGGCCCGAAAGACTTTATTGAAAATGCGATGAATACGCGCACAACCATGGCGAACTCGGGCATGGGTAGCGTGCCGCACCTTGCCGCTGCGTTGTTAGCGGCGGCTACCAAAGCAAACCTGGTGGATGTTCCGTATAAAGGCGCTGCACCAGCGATTACGGATGTGATGGCTGGCCACGTCGACGCGTTTTTTGGAGACGTACCTGGATTGATTAATAACATTCGTGCCGGCAAACTCAAGCCGATTGCGATGGCCGCCGAAAACCGCCACCCTTTATTACCCGAGATCAAAACATTTAAAGAAATCGGGGTTGAAGGGGTTGATTCAGACAACTGGTACGCCATCTTCACCAATAAAAACACGCCACCAGCAACCATCGCACTACTCAGCGCTGCGATCAAACGCACGCTTGAAACTGACTCAGTGAAACAACGCCTTTTAAACTCAGGCACCTTGCCTGCAAGTTCAACGCCGCAAGAACTTGCAGCACTGCTGAAAAAAGACTCAGAAAAATGGGCACGCGTGATTCGTGAAAAAAACATCAAGCCTGACTAAGTCATGAGCGCTGGATATCTAACTCATCAAATCTAAACAGGTACGCGCAATCACTTTGGTTGCGCGTCTGAGATCTTCAAGGTCTAGGCGCTCATCTGGTTGTTTAGCGCGACTTTCTTCGACGGTGCGTGGCCCTGCTCCATACAACACTACGGGTATACCGGCCTCGCAATAGAGGCGCGCATCGGCATACAAAGGTGTGCCGCAGGCCGGCACGTCTTCGTTAAAAATAGCCTTTGCGTGTTGTTGTAAGGCGCCTACGAGGGCGTCGCTACCCGCTAAGGGTTTGAGGGCACGCGCAAGCAAAATTCTGCGGGTCTGTACCGTGATACCTGGCAGGGCTTGCCAAGTTTTTTCAATGATGTCACGCAGGCTTTGTTCAACTTGCGCTGGATCCTCTTCGGGAATCATGCGGCGATCGAGCTTAAGCACCACTTTGCCAGGGATGACGTTGGTGTTCGTGCCACCGTTGATTAAACCGATATTTAAGTACGGGTGATTGATGCCTGGTACTTTGCTGGTGATCGACTTGTAGGTGTCGTTTAGCGCGTACAAGGCGTTCATGATTTTGACTGCAGCTTGCAACGCATCGACCCCAGAGGTCGGTACCGCTGCATGGCCCATCTTGCCGTTTACGGTCACTTCAAGTTGTAGGCAACCGTTGTGGGCAGTGATGATTTGATAACTAAAGCCTGCCGCAATGGCAAGATCAGGCTTAGTGAGTTTATTGTTCAGCAACCAACCGGGGCCAAGTTCACCGCCAAATTCTTCGTCGTAGGTAAACTGAAGTTCAATGCGCCCTTTGAGCGGCACGCCTAGCGACTCAAGTGCCCGCACGGCAAACACATAGGTTGAAAAATCGCACTTGCTCACGGCGGCTGCACGTCCATAAATTTTGCCGTCGTGTACTTCACCTGCGTAAGGGGGGTATGTCCAGCCGTCTCCGGGCGGCACCACATCGCCATGCGCGTTCAACGCGAGCACGCGACCGCCCTGCCCGTACTGACGCTTGACGATAAGGTTGGTAATGGATTCAAGCCCCGCTGCCTGCACCACCTCTGCCGGCACCTCATGTGGCTGCGCCTGCATGTCATATTTTTTAAGTAGCTCTGCCGTATGCAAGGCGTGCGGGGTGTTGTTACCAGGCGGTGTGTCGGTAGGCACTGAAAGTACCGACTGTAAAAAAGACACTTGTTCGTCAAAGTGCGCGTCGATCCATTGATCAAGGCGGTTGTAGTTTGCAGTGGTCATGGGCGGTTCAGGTTTTAGAAGCGGTTCATAGTTCAGAAGGCCGAGCCACCAAGTCATCGAGCAAGGCAATAAACGCTTGCACCGTCAGCTCGGCATCTTCGGCGGTAATGATTTCGAGTGGATTGTGGCTAATGCCGCGATTGCCGCCGCGCACAAACAACATCGCTTGAGGCATGATGGTATGAAGCTTCATGGCATCATGCCCTGCCCCGCTATTGAGTTTAAATACAGGCAGACCGACAGCGGCTACGGCGCGCTCCCAGCGTTGTTGCCACGCAAGGTCTGACGGGGCTGCGGCCGCACGCATCACCTCGGTGTATTCAAACTTAACCTGGCGACGTTCGGCGATTAACTGGGCTTGCTTGAGGATGTCGCTCACTAACGCATCGCGCTGTTGATCAGTCGGTGCGCGCATGTCTAGCGTAAACGAACACTCGCCGGGGATAACATTGATTGACCCGCCCGGCACCTGAAACTGGCCAACGGTTGCCACCGAATCGGCGTCAGCTAAGGCGCGTTGCTCGGCCATCAAGCTGATTTCAGCGGCTACAAGCATGGCGTCTTGTCGCATCAACATGGGAGTTGTGCCAGCGTGGGCTGCTATGCCAATCGTTTTACAAGTCGCCCTGATCCCTGCGTTAATTGAGGTGACAACACCCAAAGGCAAAGCGCCTTCGCAAAGCACGGGGCCTTGTTCAATATGCACCTCAACAAATCCCAGATATTTAGTTGGGTCACGCTTGAGCGCGGCAATGGCCTCGAGCGTGCCCGGCAAACCAGCGTGCTGCATGGCCTGCTGCATCGTGACGCCGTCAGAATCGACTTGCGCAAGCCATGCTGGGTCAAACGCCCCTGTCAGCGCGCTGGCGGCCAAAAAGGTCGCACGATAGCGCTGGCCTTCTTCTTCGGCAAAGCCAATCACTTCGATTCCAAACGGTAAGCGCTGTTTGCGTTGCGCTAAGTCGTGAACCGCAGCAATCGGTACCAAAATCCCTAAGCGACCATCATATTTCCCACCATTGCGCACGGTGTCGTAGTGCGAGCCAGTCAATAAGCGTGGCGCAGAGTGCGACTGACCGTGATAGACCCCCACGATATTACCCACAGCATCGGTTGACACCTCATCAAACCCTGCCTCACGCATCCGTGCGCTTAAGCTGCGACCCGTTGCCAAGTGCGCATCGGTCAGATACGTGACTGTCAGTTGACCTCTTTCGGCCCAGAATGGCTCGCTAAACTGAGCCAGTTGCTCAGACCACTGAATGATGGTGTCGCCAAAGTGCATGTTTAGACTGATCGCCTCGAAAGTTCACAGGCTTGAACTATAACCAAAAAAGCAAAAAAGGCGACAGAAAACCCTGTCGCCTTGGCATCAAGTTCAACAAAAACTACGCCTTAATACGTCTTATAAGGCAAGAATTTACCCGACAAGACCACCTTGACGCGATCACCCTTTGGATCAGGTTCGCGCTTAATATCCATTGAGAAGTCAATTGCACTCATGATGCCGTCGCCGAACTCTTCGTGGATCAGTTCTTTAATCGTTGTGCCATAGACGCTCACGATTTCGTACCAGCGATAGATCAATGGATCAGTCGGCACAGAGCTGCGCAAAGACCCCTTGTAAGGCACGACTTGCAGTAAGGCAACGGCTTCGGCAGGCAGACCAAAGGTCTTACCAATAATGGTGGCCTGTTCTTTGGTCAGCGTCATCTGACCCAAACAGGCAGCGGTTGTCCACTCTTTAGAGAGCTTGAGTTTTTTTGACACATCCGCCCATTTGATGCCTTTTTGCACTTTGGCTAAATAAATCAAATCGGTCACGTCTTCGCGCGTCATCGGCTTAGCAACTGCTTTGGCGACTGCCATATAGATCTCCTGAATTTAAAAAATAAAAGTATCCAAACAACTAAACATTAAAAGCTCGGTGCATTAAAAGCTCGACTCGATCAGGCTGCGATAGCGGCGGCCGTTGCAAAGGTCTTAGATCGATGGACTAAAAAGTCAATCAAGTGGTTACGTACTTCGTAAAACTTTGGATCATGATGCATCGTGGCGCGTGTACGATCGCGTGGCAAGGGATTGGTCACGATTTCGGCAAGCTGGGCCCGAGGACCATTGCTCATCAAAAATATTTTGTCTGACAATAAAATCGCCTCATCCACATCATGGGTAATCATGAAAATAGTTTGTTTGGTTTGGCGCACGATCGTGACCAACTCGTCTTGAATATTGCCGCGCGTTAAGGCATCTAAGGCGCCAAAGGGCTCGTCAAGTAACAGCATTTTTGGTTGGATTGCAAACGCACGGGCAATGCCTACGCGTTGTTTCATGCCACCAGAAAGCTGTGAAGGCTTTTTATTTTCTGAGCCTTGCAGGTGCACCATGTCGATAAACTGCTGCACGTGCTGATCAACCTGCGCACGCGACCAGTCTGGCCACTTCGAGCGTACGGCAAAGGCGATATTGCCGTGCACGGTCATCCAAGGCATCAGGGCATGTGCCTGAAACACCACACCACGATCCAGACTGGGACCCGAAATTTCGCGTCCATCAATAAAGGCGTTACCACCAGTGGGCTCTTCGAGGCCAGCGAGCACGTTTAAAATTGTTGTCTTACCACAGCCCGAATGACCGATGATACAAACAAAATCGCCTTTGGTGATTTCAAAATTGATGTCGTCAAACACCACGAGCTCACCCTCGCCCGCTGGGTTCGGAAACGCTTGCTTTAAGGCCTGCACTTGAACAAAACTTTGCATACTAGGCACACTCACTCAAATGCACGGCAAATGGATTAATCACGGTAGGTCACCGCTTTTTGCAGACGCGCAAAACACATGTCGAGCAGCATGCCGATCACGCCAATCAAAAAAACGGCAACGAGAATGTTCGCGATCGACAGGTTGTTCCATTCGTTCCAAACAAAATAACCAATGCCGGTACCACCCACTAACATCTCGGCCGCCACGATCACCAGCCAGGCAATTCCAATTGAAATTCTCATCCCCGTCATAATCGTTGGTGCTGCCGCCGGCAAAATCACTAACCACGCTTTGCGCAAGGGGCTGACTTCAAGAGTGCGCGACACATCAATCCACTCTTTGCGTACCGCGGCCACGCCAAACGCTGTATTGATCAGCATCGGCCAAATCGAACAAATAAAAATCACAAAAATAGCCGAGACCCCCGAGTCTTTTAACGTAAACAGCGCGAGTGGCATCCAGGCGAGCGGCGAAATGGGCTTAAGCACTTGAATGAAAGGATCAAGTGCCTGAAACACCAAGCGCGACATACCGATCAAAAAGCCTAACGGCACCGCAACCAGCGCGGCCAGACCAAAGCCCAGCGCCACCCTGCCGACTGACCACGCTAACTGAATTCCGATGCCCTTGTCGTTAGGCCCCTTGTCATAAAAGGGATCAGAGAGTTGCTCGGCCAACTTACGCCCTACGTCCGTCGGGGTCGGAAACGCTGACTTCTGCCCGGTAGACGCTGCCGCACCCACTAGCTTGGCGTACTCCTCGTCAACAACCTGCGTGCTCGTAAAAGGCATCGTTCCGATCTGCCAGGCTGCCAAGAACACACCAAAAATCAGAAGCGACAAAATCAGGGCGCGTAGTTTTTCGCTTTTGAGCATCGTTCTTATGCCTTCTTGATCGCAAAGCTGTCGAGGTATTCTTTGGGTTTGTTTGAGTCAAACACTTTACCCATCACGGTGATCGTTTTGGTGTTGCTCGAGGGTGCGACCAAGCCGGCTTGTTCCATCGCACGGCGCGCATCGGTTGCTAAGAACACCTCGCGTGCAATTTTTTGATAGTCGACTTCACCCTTGATCTGCCCCCAACGCTGCATCTGGGTCAAGATCCAGATCGCAAACGACTCCCACGGAAATGGATCAAAGCCGGCGCGGTCAGGGACTTTCTTCACGCCACCGAGGCCATCAGCAAAAGTGCCCGTCAACACTTGCTCGACCACAGTTAAGGGCTGGTTCAAGTAGTTGGGTGTTGAAATCGCCGCGGCAATTTCTTTACGGTTCTCAGCTTTCTGCGCATAAGCCGTGGCTTCAACAATGGCACGCAGTAGTGCACCGTAAGTGTTAGGGTTGCTGGTCACAAACTCTTTGCTCGCTGCAAACGCGCAGCAAGGGTGACCATCCCACAACTCTTTAGACAGGAGATGAATAAACCCGACTCCATCAAACACAGCGCGCTGGTTAACCGGATCTGGTCCTAAAAAGCCATCGATGTTGTCGGCACGCAAGTTTGCAACCATCTCTGGCGGCGGCACCACACGAATCTGCACGTCGCGATCAGGGTCAAGGCCATGTTCAGCAAGGTAGTAACGCAACAAATAGTTGTGCATCGAATAATCAAAGGGGATGGCAAACTTAAAGCCTTTCCAGTCTTTTGGATTGCGCTTGTCTTTGTGCTTCATGGCAAGCGTGACCGCCTGGCCGTTAATGTTTTCAATGGCAGGCACTGTGTAAGGAGTGGGCGTTGCGCCCGCGCCAATTGAAATTGCAATCGGCATCGGCGACAACATATGGGCCGCGTCGTACTCTTTATTCATGGTCTTGTCGCGAATCACGGCCCAGCCTGCTGTCTTAATCACTTCAACATTCAGACCCTGACGTTTATAGAAACCCATGGGATCCGCCATAATGATTGGCGTCGCACAGGTGATTGGGATAAAGCCGATTTTTAAATCTGTCTTCTCTAGTTTTCCACCTTGCGCGAAGGCTTCTTTGGCGGCCGCTAACGGAAACAAGGCTGATAATGCAGCCAAGGCAGTCGGTGCGCCTACGGCTTGCAAAAAGCGCCGACGCATGCCGTCTTCAGGAAACACCGCACGCATCACAGCTTGTTCAACCACACGAGAAGTCAAAGCCTCTGACGAGCGTTGCTCTAGCAGCGACACGCTAGCCTGATGCTCGGCCTCTGAGGTGTGCTGGCCGCAGGCGCAGCGCAAACGAACATTAGCGTCAAACGGATTCGAGAACAAAGACATCGTAAGCACCTTTTGCGTTTTAACTTGACACTTGATCAAGAGCAAATAGCGTGCCAACTTTATCAGCCAAGCGCGCGAGGGGGCAAAACTGCACAAGACTGCCTCGTACGATGCCTGATTGAACGCCGCTAGGGCGAACTTCGGTGCGTTAAGTGAGTGCGAAGACCTATGGTTTGAAAAAAACGCACCAAAAGAGTGATTGTGCAACCCAACGGTGGTGCATAAAGTGCCGCAACCGAGCTGACGCTT
>CAMCZQ010000120.1 GCA_945887835.1 Bordetella parapertussis
AATATACTAAGGGCAGGGCATGCCCGGCTCGCCTGCCAAGTGAACGGTGCAATAATGCCGTCAGCAACAAGAACCCACCGAAGCGATCGACCTCATCCCGAGGTTTACGCCGTAGGAATCCCCGTCCTTTAGGGCGGGGAGGAAGTCAAAATACTGAATATTCTAGAACCATTGCCCACTAAGGATCTTGCAGATCATGTTGCCTACCCCCGAAGATATCCGCGCTTACATTGCCGCCGGCCTAGCCTGCGAGCACCTCGAAGTCAGCGGTGATGGCGCGCATTTTGAAGCGGTCATCGTTAGTAACGCCTTTGCCGGCAAGCGTCTGATCGCCCGGCATCAGTTGGTATATGGCGCACTTGGCGATCGCATGAAACAAGAAATCCACGCGCTCTCGATGCGTACGCTCACCCCTGAAGAGTTCAACCAAGCAACCTGATGGATATTTTACGAATCACCGGCGGCAATCGTCTGCAGGGCGAGATCAGTATTTCGGGCGCAAAAAATGCAGCGTTGCCGATTTTGTGTGCGGGTTTGCTAACTGCTGACACCATCACCCTAACCAACGTGCCTGAGTTAAACGATATCGCCACGACGCTTAAGTTATTGAGCCAGATGGGTGTGCGTTGCGCGCGTGAGACCGGCGGGGCTGTCAACATCACCGCCGATGCCGTCACCACCCTCGAGGCGCCTTATGAACTCGTTAAAACCATGCGTGCCTCGATACTAGTGCTAGGCCCTTTGCTCGCTCGCTTTGGTCAAGCGCGTGTCAGCTTGCCTGGGGGCTGCGCCATTGGTCAGCGCCCGGTTGATCAGCACATCCAAGGCCTAGCGGCCCTAGGTGCCGACATCCGCATCGAGCACGGCTTTGTTGTTGCGCGGGCCTCGCGCCTGAAAGGCGCGGTCATTCGGACCGATATGGTGACCGTCACCGGTACCGAAAATCTGCTGATGGCCGCTGTGTTGGCTGACGGTCAAACCGTCTTAGAAAACGCTGCCCGCGAACCCGAGGTCGTCGACCTGGCCGAACTTTTAATCAAAATGGGCGCGCAGATTCGAGGGCACGGCACTGACCGCATCGTGATTGAGGGCGTCAAAAGTTTGCACGGTGCCACCCATCGCGTGATTCCAGACCGTATCGAAGCGGGTAGCTTTTTATGTGCGGTGGGAGCCGCAGGTGGCGACATCACACTGCGCAACGTGGCACCTGACACGATGGGCGCGACACTAGCCAAACTGCAAGAAGCGGGCCTGAGGCTGACCTGCGGCACTGACTCGATTCGCGCTACCATGACTCAACGCCCCAGGCCGGTTGATTTTCGTACGCACGAATACCCCGGCTTTGCGACTGACATGCAGGCGCAAGTGATGGCGCTTAATGCGTTAGCCGATGGCACCTCGGTCATTGCCGAAACCATTTTTGAAAATCGCTACATGCACGTGCAAGAACTGCTGCGCTTAGGCGCACGCATCGATATTGATGGCCATACCGCAGTGGTCCGCGGCGTGGCTAAACTATCGGGCGCGACCGTCATGGCGACCGACCTACGCGCCTCTGCCAGCTTAGTGATTGCCGGGCTGGCGGCCGAAGGTGAAACAATCGTCGAGCGCATCTACCACTTGGATCGCGGCTACGAGCGCATGGAACACAAGCTCAGCCAGTTAGGTGCCAAAATCGAACGTCTTTCTAGTAAGGAGCTCTCATGAACGTGCCCGAGACACTGCGCCCCCTGACCATGGCTCTGTCGAAAGGGCGTATTTTTGAAGAAACCTTGCCGTTGCTAAAGGCCGCGGGGATTGAAGTCTCAGAGCACCCCGAGCAGTCGCGAAAACTCATCATCGCCACGAGTCATCCTGCTTTGCGCCTGATCATCGTGCGCGCCTCTGATGTCCCCACCTACGTTGAATACGGTGCCGCCGATTTAGGGATCGCGGGCAAAGACGTACTGCTCGAGCATGCAGCCCAGCATCCGGGCGGACTTTACCAACCGATTGACCTGAACATCGCCCGCTGCCGCCTGTCTGTAGCGGTGCGCAAAGGGTTTGATTATGACGCGGCGGTCAAGCAAGGAGCACGTCTGCGCGTGGCAACCAAATACACCCAGGCCGCGCGCGAACACTTCGCTGCTAAGGGGGTACACGTTGATCTGATCAAGCTTTATGGCTCAATGGAGCTTGCGCCTTTGGTGGGCTTGGCGGATGCGATTGTCGACTTGGTCTCAACAGGCAACACACTCAAAGCCAACGACCTGGTGGCCGTCGAAGACATCATGCCAATCTCCTCGCGCTTAGTGGTCAACCGAGCCGCACTAAAAACGCGCCACGCAGAGCTTCAGCCTTTGCTAGATGCCTTTGAACAAGCCAGCCGCACACGGGCCGCAGCGTAGTCCACACCGAGATTGACACCATGGCAACACTTTCACGTTTAGATTCAAGCGATGCAGACTTTGACGCCAAGCTCAGCACGTTACTAGCGTTCGACGCCGAGCAAGACGAGGCGATCGACTTGGCTGCGGCAAGCATCCTCAAGCAAGTGTGCAGTCAGGGCGATGCCGCGCTTGTGCGTCTAACGCGTGAGTTCGACCGGGTACAAGTGAATCACGCCGCCGAACTAGAAATCCCGCGCAGCGACTGGCTAACGGCCCTAGCCCAACTACCCAAGGCGCAACGGGAGGCGCTTGAGGCTGCAGCCGAGCGGGTGCGTACTTACCATGCCCACCAAATTCAAAAGAGTTGGTCTTATACCGAGGCGGATGGCACGCGTTTAGGTCAACAAGTCACGCCGCTTGATCGCGTTGGCGTATACGTGCCTGGCGGCAAGGCCGCCTACCCCTCATCGGTACTCATGAATACGATCCCGGCAAAAGTCGCGGGCGTGCCCGAAGTCATAATGGTTACCCCTACGCCCGGTGGCCAGCGTAACGCGCTGGTGCTCGCGGCAGCGGCGATTGCCGGCGTTGACCGGTGTTTTGCGATTGGCGGCGCTCAGGCCGTCGGTGCGCTGGCCTACGGCACCATCACCGTCCCCGCCGTCGATAAAATCGTGGGCCCAGGTAATGCGTATGTTGCGGCGGCAAAGCGCCGAGTCTTTGGTACGGTGGGCATCGACATGATCGCGGGCCCCAGCGAGATCCTGATTATTTGCGACGGCAAAACCGCGCCCGACTGGATTGCAATGGATCTTTTCTCGCAAGCCGAACACGACGAACTGGCTCAGGCGATTTTATTGTGCCCAGACGCAAGCTATCTCGATGCGGTGCAGCAGTCGATCGAAAAACTCTTACCCACCATGCCTCGCGCCGACATCATTCGTGCCAGCCTACGCGACCGCGGTGCCTTGATTTTGGTGCGCGATTTGGCTCAAGCGTGCGCAATCAGCAACAAGATTGCACCCGAACACCTTGAAGTCTCAATCGAACAACCCGAACCGTGGCTTGCGCATCTGCGCCACGCGGGCGCGATTTTTATGGGCCAACACAGCTCAGAGTCGCTTGGCGACTATTGCGCAGGCCCCAATCACGTTTTGCCGACCTCACGCACCGCCCGGTTTTCGTCACCGTTGGGCGTCTATGACTTTCAAAAGCGCTCGAGTTTGATTCATGTGTCGCCGGCGGGCGCCCAGACCCTGGGCAAAATCGCAGCCGAACTCGCCTTGGGCGAAGGGTTGCAAGCCCATGCCGCGAGCGCGACCTATCGCCTTACGAGCGCTAGTAAGCCTTAAACGCAAGGCCCAAGAGCGATTGAACGCAACAATTCGCCCAGACCGCCCTACAATTATAGTTTCTGACGTCAAGAGCCCAAGCCATGCGCACTGCCGAAATTACTCGCAACACCAACGAAACAAAGATTCGAGTTGCCATCAATCTTGATGGAACTGGTCGTCAAAAACTCGACACCGGTGTGCCTTTTCTTGATCACATGCTTGATCAAATCGCGCGCCACGGCCTGATAGACCTTGAGGTGCACGCCCAAGGCGACCTCGAAATCGATGCTCACCACACCGTTGAAGACGTTGGGATCACCATTGGGCAGGCCATCGCTCAAGCGGTTGGCGACAAAGCTGGTATTCGTCGCTACGGACACGCTTACGTACCGCTCGACGAAGCCTTATCACGCGTAGTTGTCGATTTTTCGGGGCGTCCGGGCTTACAGTTCCACGTCCCATTTACGCGAGCCCGCGTCGGTAATTTTGATGTCGATCTGACCATTGAGTTTTTTCAAGGTTTGGTCAATCACGCCTTGCTTACCATGCACATCGATAACTTACGCGGCGTCAATGCGCATCACCAGTGCGAAACTATTTTTAAAGCCACCGGCCGCGCCTTGCGCATGGCGCTTGAGCTCGACCCTCGCAGCGCTGGCATCGTGCCCTCGACCAAAGGTGTGCTCTAGGTCATGGCCTTAATCGCCATTGTTGACTACGGAATGGGCAATATTCACTCGGTCGAGCGAGCCTTGCGCCACGCCGCACCCGAGGCCGACATCCGCCTGTGCAGCCGTGCGCAAGATCTCAAGGCCGCTGAGCGCGTTGTGTTTCCGGGCCAAGGGGCGATGGCAGACTGTATTCGCACCCTCAACGACGCTGGTCTGCGTGAGGCCGTGCTCGAAGCTGCAAAAAACAAACCCTTGCTTGGGGTTTGCGTGGGCGAGCAAATGTTGTTTGAACGCAGCGAAGAAGGCAATACCACCAGCTTGGGCGTATTCAAAGGCGAAGTGAAACGATTTCAGGGTCCGCCCTTTTATGCGGGCCCGCAGCAGCTAAAAGTGCCGCATATGGGCTGGAATCCCGTCAAACAGAGTCGCACGCACGCGCTTTGGCAGGGCATTCCTGATCTGACCCCTTTTTATTTTGTGCACAGTTACTATGCAGTGCCAGCGCAGACTGAGCTCACGGTCGGGCAAAGTCACTATGGCGGGCTATTTACTTGCGCGGTTGCAGCCGATAATATTTTTGCCGTACAGTTTCATCCTGAAAAAAGTGCAGAATATGGTTTGCGTCTTTACCGTAATTTTGTAGACTGGAAGCCTTAAACTCTTTTCGTAACAACGAGCCCACCCCGCGGGTGGCATGACCCTCACGTGACCCCTTAAAAATCACATGCTGCTGATCCCTGCAATTGACCTCAAAGACGGACGCTGTGTCCGACTGCGCCAAGGCGACCTCGACGACGCGACCATCTTCTCTGAAGACCCCACCGCGATGTCTAACCTGTGGCTTGATCGCGGCGCGCGACGCCTGCACTTGGTGGACCTCAACGGCGCAGTGGCGGGTAAACCTAAAAACGAAGCCGTCATTCGCGCAATTGTCGATTCAGTCGGCGCGGATATTCCGGTTCAAATTGGTGGTGGCATTCGCGATCTTGACACGATCGAGCGCTATCTCGATTTTGGTATCTCGTATGTAATTATCGGTACAGCTGCGGTCAAAAATCCTGGTTTTTTACACGATGCTTGCGGTGCCTTCCCGGGCAATATCATTGTCGGCCTTGATGCGCGCGACGGCAAAGTTGCCACCGACGGCTGGAGCAAGCTCACCAAGCACGATGTGTTGGATATGGCTAAAAAATTTGAAGACTACGGTTGCGAAGCCATTATCTACACCGACATCGGTCGCGACGGCATGCTAACAGGCGTCAACATTGAAGCAACCGTGCGCCTGGCACAACACGTTCGCATACCGATCATCGCTTCAGGCGGTGTCACAGACCTTCGCGACATTGAGGCCTTGTGTGCTGTCGAGGCCGAGGGCATCGAAGGCGCGATTTTAGGCCGTAGCATCTATGAAGGTACGCTTGATTTTGAAGCCGCTCAAAGGCTTGCAGACGAACTCGCGCCATGAGTCTATCGGTCTCGCCGAACACGCTCAGCGGCTTGACCCGTAGAATTATTCCGTGTCTCGATGTCACCGCCGGGCGCGTCGTCAAAGGGGTCAACTTTGTTGACCTCATCGATGCAGGCGATCCGATCGAAATCGCGCAGCGCTATAACGAACAGGGCGCAGACGAACTTACGTTTTTAGACATTACCGCCACGAGCGACGAGCGCGATTTGATTTTATCGATCATCGAACAGGTCGCTTCGCAGATTTTTATTCCGCTCACGGTCGGTGGGGGTGTGCGTCAGGTCAGCGATGTGCAACGCTTGCTTAACGCCGGTGCAGATAAAGTTTCGATCAACAGTGCCGCCGTCGCCAACCCCGAACTTGTGCGCGCGGCATCAAACTATCATGGCTCGCAGTGTATCGTTGTGGCCATTGATGCGCGGCGGGTAGCAAACAGTGCAACCCCCTCCTGGGAAGTCTTTACCCACGGCGGTCGCCGCGGCACTGGCTTAGATGTCGTGGCGTGGGCGCGGCAGATGGCCGATTTTGGCGCAGGCGAACTTTTGTTAACCAGCATGGATCGCGACGGAACCAAAGCGGGCTTCGACCTTGAGCTCACGCGGCGCGTCGCCGACGCGGTGGCGATTCCGGTAATCGCCTCGGGTGGCGTTGGTGGTTTGCAGCACTTGGCCGATGGCGTAACCTTAGGTGGAGCCAGCGCGGTCTTGGCTGCCAGTATTTTTCATTACGGCGAATACACCGTGCGTCAGGCCAAAGACTTTATGGCCAACCAAGGTATCGCAGTTAGGCGCAGCGCCTGATGAGCACGGCAGCGCCTGGTTGGCTGGCCGACGTCAAATTTGACGAAAAAGGCTTGATTCCGGCGATTTCACAAGACGCCCAGACGGGGCAAGTATTGATGGTTGCCTGGATGAACGCCGAGTCGCTTGCCGAAACAGCGCAAACCGGTCGGGCCGTCTTTTGGTCGCGCTCGCGCAATCGTCTTTGGCGTAAAGGCGAAGAGTCGGGCCATGTCCAACGCCTCATTGAACTCAGGCTTGATTGCGACGGCGATGTTCTTTTGCTAAAGGTTGAGCAAATCGGCGACATTGCCTGTCATACTGGACGCGCAAGCTGTTTTTATCGTCGGTTAGAACACGCCGCCGACCCGCGCGCCTCGAGCTGGGTCATCGTCGACCCAGTTCTTAAAGACCCAGAGCTGATCTATAAGTAATTTTTTGACGAGTCATCGCACAAAGAACCACCTTCCCAAAAGCTGTCTCCCTTAAAAATTTCTGGCCATAAAATGATCGCACCTCTCACCGACTTGGCAAACAAACGGGTCTCTGACGCGATACTGGCTCGCATCGCAGATACGTTGGCCACGCGCTTGCCCGCAAATGGTGGCGATCCCGCCACCTCCTACGTTGCAACGCTCTTTTCAAAGGGGCCTGACGCCGCTTTGAAAAAGATTGGCGAAGAGGCCACTGAACTGGTCATGGCCGTCAAGGATCAGCAGGCTGACCGAATCGTGTCAGAGACCGCCGACCTCTGGTTTCACTGCCTGGTGGTTCTGATCGAGCATGGCCTGCGCCCCGAACAAGTGCTGGCCGAACTCGCTCGCCGCGAAGGGTTGCCTGGCTTGCAAGAAAAACTCTCCCGTTCCTCTTAAATCAACACCATGAGCGAAAACTGTCTGTTCTGCAAAATCGTAAAAGGCGAAATCCCAGCAAAAATCGTCTATACAGACGATGATTGTGTGGTTTTTCATGACATTCAACCCGCGGCTCCAGTACATTTGCTGATGGTGCCTCGGCACCATGTCGTGTCGATGCAAGACGTAAAACCTGATGATGCCGGCTGGTTAGGTAGAATGCTGACTCGGGTTGAACAAATTGCCTTAGCAAATGGCTGCAATCCAGGCCCAGAGGGTGGTTTTCGTCTCACGACGAATTCAGGCCTAGAGGGCGGGCAAGAAATTAAGCACCTGCATTTTCACATTCTTGGTGGCAGACGTCCTTGGCAGGGCTTCACTCCCCTCAAGAACTAATTCGGAGATTCATCATGGGTAGTTTTAGTATCTGGCATTGGCTAATCGTTCTGGCTATCGTGGCGCTGGTTTTTGGCACGAAAAAGATTCGTAATATTGGTGCCGACCTAGGCGGCGCAATCAAGGGCTTCAAAGAAGGGATGAAAGACCCGAACGCAAAAGACGCCGAACCAGCCGCGTCGACTGAAGCCGCGCCCGTACAACGCGTCGCAACGGGCGAAACCATCGATGTGCAAGCGAAAGAAAAGTCAAATACACAACCTGGCACGCACTAACCCTTTTGGCTAGTTTTCTAGCTGAGTCTCTTTGGCACCTCGCACACCATGTTTGACGTCAGCTTTACTGAATTACTTGTCATTGGAGTCGTGGCGCTTGTCGTCATTGGCCCTGAACGCCTGCCCAAGGTGGCGCGTACACTCGGCCACCTTGTCGGCCGCGCGCAACGCTATGTTAACGATGTCAAAACAGACATTCAGCGCGAGGTCGAGCTTGATGAGTTGCGCAAGTTAAAAGATCAAATGCAAGACGCCGCACAAAGCGTGAAGTCAAGTTTACAAAATACCGAAGACTCGCTGCGCAAACCCCTTGACTCGCTCGAACAGGATGTCTCGGCGCTCAGAGCGTCTATGACCAATCCTGAGATCCCCGAGCCGGTTGCGCCTGAAAATTCGGCACCGGTACTCACGGCCAATGACGCGGCGTCTGCCAGCGCGCAGGTTGTAGTCGCAACGCCTGAGACCGCACTTGCCGACTCCGCCGTCCAGGTCACACACGTGCCAATGCCCATTCCCACTCAACTCGAGATCGACGCGCTAGCGCCAGTCTCTGCGCAACCTCCGGTTTCGGTGGCGACAACTACACCGGAATCTAAATCTTGAGCACCAACCCCTCAAACAATCACGCGACTGGCGGCACGCCCGACGCGAGCCCAGACCCGGCCGAAGCGCCACCGGCAAACGAAAGTTTCATGTCGCATCTGATTGAGCTGCGCACGCGCTTACTACACGCGGTGGGTACGGTAGTTGTGGTGTTTGTTGTGCTGTTTATTTATCCCGGCGCTTCGGTGATTTATGACATTCTTGCCGCGCCAATGCTGGCTTCGTTACCAGAGGGCACTCGAATGATTGCGACGGGCGTGATCACGCCTTTTATGGTGCCAATGAAGGTCACGATGATGGCGGCCTTTGTGGTGTCGCTGCCCGTGGTGCTTTATCAGGTTTGGGCGTTTGTGGCGCCGGGTTTATACCGCCACGAACAACGACTAGCTTTACCACTGATCGTGTCAAGCTCGCTTCTGTTCATCGCTGGCATGGCATTTTGTTATTTTGTTGTATTTAAGTCTGTGTTTTCGTTTATTGCGTCGTTCGCGCCACAATCAATCACACCAGCGCCAGACATTGAGGCTTATCTGAGCTTTGTCATGACCATGTTTCTCGCCTTTGGCGTGACGTTCGAGGTGCCCGTGGCGGTTGTTCTGTTGGTGCGCATGGGAATTGTGACCGTGGTCAAATTGAAAGAAGCCCGCGGATACGTCGTCGTGGGCGCCTTTGTGATCGCAGCGGTCGTGACCCCGCCAGATGTCGTTAGCCAGTTTTTGTTGGCTGTGCCTTTGTGCGTGCTTTACGAAGTCGGGATCCTTGTGGCAAGGGGCGTCAAACCCCGCAGTGAAGAAAAAGTCGACGAAGTCGCCTGAAGTTTGCACAAATTTGATGCAGCTTGCGCTTAAAACCGGTCGCCGTTTGCTTGCCCTTAGTACAAGTGTTTAACCTACTAAAAATTCCACTTGTTACTAAGTGTTTTAAGGTATATCTTTTCAATATTAATCAAAATATTTAGTTTTAGCTCTTTGATTAATGTTCAGCCAGATCGCACCTATCGTGGTTCGGTCGCCGGCTCTAAAAAGGGATTATCGTGCTCTCTCATCGTCTTAAACAGGCTCGCCTACGCGTGGGGTTGTCACAAGAAAAACTCGGCAAACTTGCCGGAATTGATCCAATGTCTGCTAGCGCTCGCATGAACCAATATGAACGCGGTAAACATTCGCCTGACTATCAGTTGATGTGCCGTGTCGCTGAAATTTTAAATACGCCCGTCAGTTGGTTTTATACCGAAGATGAAGAACTCGCGCGTCTTCAAGAGGTCTTCTATCATCTCGATCCAAAGGTGCGACAACCTCTGTTGGTTCAGGCTGAGTCACTGATTGCGGCACATCCGCCGTTGGCCAGACAAACGCCCACCGAACCTACCCACTAGTCAACGGGCTTTTACTTTGGCTTAGCGGGGCGCTGCCCTGCGGTCAAAGTCAAGGTTTGCAGGCGACCATTGCGGTAGAGCTTGAGCTCAAGGGCCTCACCCGGTGCTTTCGCAGCAATACGCGCCATGAAGCGTTGGGTGTCGTTGACCGGCTTGCCGTCTATCTCTTGGATGATGTCGCCGACTTTCAAGCCTCCTTTTGCAGCGGGTCCGTCGCGAAGCATGCC
>CAMCZQ010000121.1 GCA_945887835.1 Bordetella parapertussis
CGGGTTATTCAAATTGGCGAATCATGTTTGTTCACATTGCACCTAACGTGACAGCGCCGTATTTGATTGTTTTAACCTCGTATATTGCTCAGGCAATTTTGCTTGAAGCCTCTTTGTCCTTCTTGGGGCTTGGCGTTACCGAGCCGACCGCGGCCTGGGGTTTGATGTTGTCGGGTAGCGCAACAGATTTTTATCGCGAGGCACCCTGGATGATTATTTTTCCGGGGTTAGCAATTTCTCTTTCAGTATTTGCGTTCAATTTGTTTGGCGATTCGCTGCGCGATTGGTTTGATCCAAAATTTAGAGGTTAATTAAAGTATGACTCCCTTTTCGTCCGATGCAGCGTGCCCCCTTGACGGTTTAATGGTTCTAGATTTGACCCGTCTAGTGGCGGGAAACATGCTAAGCCTTCAGCTTGCTGACTTTGGGGCTGAAGTGGTCAAGATTGAGCAGCCTGGCAAGGGTGATCCTTTACGCGATTGGCGAATCAAAGGTTTTAGCGTGCACTGGAAAGTGTACGGGCGTAACAAAAAGAGTCTTACGCTTGATTTGCGCGCGAACGAAGGTAAAGAGTTACTGCTCAAGCTTGTTGAAACGGCGGATGTGTTAATCGAAAACTTTAGGCCGGGTACGCTTGAAACAATGGGCTTTGGGCCAGACGTTCTATTAAAAAGAAATGCAGGGATTGTGGTGGTGCGCATTTCAGGATGGGGGCAAGACGGCCCCTATCGCTTACGGCCAGGGTTTGGAACACTCGTTGAAGGCGTATCTGGCTTTGCAGCTAAAAATGGTTTTGAAGACCGCGAGCCAGTGCTCCCACCCTTGGCAATGGCCGACATGATTACCGGTTTATATGGTTCGTTTGCTGTCATGACAGCGCTTAGACATCGTGATCAAACCGGTCGTGGCCAGGTGATTGACCTGCCCCTGCTTGATCCAATGTACTCGGTGTTAGGCCCTTCGGCAGCTGTGTATAAGTTGACTCAAAAGATCGATCCACGGATGGGAAGCCGCTCAAATACTGCCGGCCCCCGTAACGTATTTCCGACCAAAGACGGGCGTTGGATTTCGATGTCGGCATCGATGCAAGTGATGGTGACTCGCTTGTACACCGCCTTGGGTGTGCCCGAGATGTTGACCGATCCGCGCTTTCGTACCAACGCTGATCGCGTCGCGCATGCAGATGAGGCTGAGGCGCCAATCCGGGCCTTTATCTCAACACACACGCTTGAAGAGGGGATGGTTTTTTTTGAAAAAAATGAGATCACTGCAGCACCGGTGTATTCGGTCGATCAATTCATTAAAGATCCGCATGTGATTGCTCGGCAGATTGTGGTTGAGATGCCAGACAAAGAGATGGGCTCGGTTCCAATGCATGCCGTTGTGCCGCGCTTGTCTGAATCGCCTGGCGCGATTCGTCGACCCGCGCCTGAACTTGGCGAGCATACGGCCGAGTTACTCGGCCGGATTGGTATCGATGCTCAAATGCAATTAAGCTTAAAAGAACGAAAGATCATTTAAAGGTGGCAACAATGCTGACAAAGAAAAATTCAAGGCGCTCCTGGTTGATCGTTCCGGCCGATCAAGCTGATGCACTGACGTCTGTTCAACCGCAAGGTGCTGACGTGATCGTGCTTGATCTTGAGTACACCGTAGCCCCTAAAAACAAAGACAGCGCGCGCGCGGGCTTAAGCGCCCAGATTGTGCAATTCGCTGCAGCGTCAGCGCAAGTGTTTGTTCGTGTCGATCGAGCAACCCGTTGGGCAGATGTGCGGGCCGCGATCAGCCGTGGCTTGACCGGTATTGTGTTGCCCTCACCCGAAGAGCCTGCCGATATCGTGGAAATCGATGCCTTAATTACTGAGCTTGAAAAAGCGCGCGGTGTTGAAGTCGGCTCCACCGAAATTGTCTTAATGCTTGAGTCTGCGAAAAGTTTTTGGAATGCCGATACTTTAGGTCGAGCCAGCAGCCGAATTACGGCGATGGGTGTGGGTCGGATTGATTTGTCGATGATGCTGGGTGCGGTGCCGCACAACGAATTTCGCTTGTATCGGTTTTTAATGACTCGCACGCTCGTTGCGGCACGTATGTTGGGTCAGCAACCCCTTGGGGCTTTTTGGCGACCTGGTTCACGCGGTGGGTTGGCTTCAGTGGCCGACACGCTTCGTGCAGCGCGTGAGGCACGGCTCTTGGGGTTTAGTGGCTGTGTGTGTGCCGTGCCCGAGCAAGTGGCCCCTGTTCATGCGGGTTTTGTCTAGGTGGCCTTTAAGTGACCATGTGAACTTAGAAACCTAAATTTTTGCGCCTTATTTCTCTGGATACCTCGCGATGCCACCTTATATTCGTCGTTCATTGATTGCGTTATCAATTGATGACCCCAAACTTGCAGATAAAGCCTTTGATTCTTGGGCCGATGCCATTGTGTTGGATATTGTTAAACACTCTGCGCAAGACTGGCAGCAGACGCTGAAGGCGCAAATGCCGGCGGCGATCGCAGCAGCCTCGCGTGGGGGTGCTGAAGTGTTTGTTCGCTTGAATGCTCAAACTGCATATGCTGAGCTTGACGCGACCGTGTTTGCGGGTTTGGCAGGGGTGGTGTTGGTTGGGGTGGCAGACGCAACCGAGCTTGTACTGGCCACTGCCAAGCTTGATACGCTCGAACTTGAAAGAGGGATCCTTCAAGGTTCGCTTGAAATTGATCTTGAAATCACGACTGCTCAGGGTGTTTGGAATTCGCTAGAGATCGCACGCGCAAGTTCAAGAATCGGTACTTTGACGATCAGCGAACACGCTCTGTATCAAAACCTCGACATTCCTTTTGTGTCCACACTTGAGGTCGAGCCCATTGAGTTCATTAAAGGTCAGATCATCACCGTGGCAACCTCGGTGAATGGTCAGGCGCAAGGCATGAGTTATCCGCTGTGCGTGACTCAAAAAGAAGTGGATGAAGCCATTCTCAAGAAAGCGATTCTTCGCGCGCGCGACACCGGTTTTAAGGGCGCGCTCTGCACGCATCTGTCGTGGGTCAAACACTGCAACGAGGGCTTTCGTCCAAGTGCTGATGAGGTCGAATACTACAAAGAGGTCCGCGTGGTGTTTGCTGAGGGTTTAAAACGGGGCCTGGCTTCAGTGCCACTGAATGGCAAGATGATTGATGTGCCGGTTGATTTACGTGCAGAGGTTTATCTTGAATGGGCAGACCGAGTCGCCTTACGTGACCAACAAAAAATTCAAGCCCATCAAAAATAAATGAAACCCTTTGAATCATTGAATTGATCTGATTTAGGAAAAAATATCATGACGCACAGAGTGACACGTTGCACAATGTTTGTAACCCCAACCAATCCTCGCTTTATTGATAAGGCCTGGACACGAGGCGGCGACGCTTATATTTTAGACATCGAAGATTCGATCCCCTTGGCTGAGAAAGCTCGCTGCCGTGGGTTGATTCGTGAATCCATCGCAAAGGCGAACAAAGGCGGCGCAAGTATTTATGTTCGCATTAATAAGCCGTTTGTGGATGCAGATTTACCTTGCTCAGTGTGGCCAGGCGTTGATCGCATCATGTTGCCTAAAGTTGATACCGCAGCCGAGATGCAGTATGCCCATGCGCTGATCACCCAGCTTGAAAAGGATCACGGGGTGCCAATGGGGTATATCGAACTCTCTCCAATGATCGAAACCGCCTTGGGTGTGGTCAATATTTATGAGATTCTTACCGCCACGCCTCGAAAAATCTGGTCAATGGGTGGCGGCACAGGCTACGACATGGCGGTCAATCTGGGCATTGAGATGTTTGTCGATTTTGACCAGTACGCCTACACCTCGTCCTTTGTGGCCTTGGCGGCAATGAGCCTAGGGATTGAATCTTCTGGTGGCGTTTTTGTGCACAATCCCACCGGACGTGTGGACCAGCGCGACCATGCCCTTGAAGAGGCTGAAATATTGCATGCGGCTGGCGTGCATCAGGTTACGGCGCTTCATCCGAATTTCATTGAACCCTTGTGTACTGGGTTAGCGCCGACTCAAGAGGAAATGTCATGGGCGCAGACGGTTTTGGGTATGTACCAAGAGTTAACGCTTGCAGGCGAGTCGGTAACAAGCGTAAACGGCAAGGTCGTGGATTGTTATGAGTATGAGCGCGCTGTTCAAACGCTTGAGTGGGGCAAGGCTTGCGCAGAAAAAGACCAGTTTAAAGAAAAAGCACTGGCTCGAGCTAACGCGTTATTAGTGGCCGCTTCTTAGGTAAGCTCGTACCTCAGTGGCTGCCTGAACCTTAAGCTTGACCTTGACTTTTACTGATAGATCGGGCTCAAGCTGTGCGTCTATTTCAGACCTCCCACAGAGTTGTATTAAACTTTAGCGCGTAACAACTCGGTTGCGAAGTCGTCTTGCAGCAGAGTCAATGGCCTGTTTGGCACAAAATACCGGAGACTTTCATGATTCAAAAGACAATAATTTCAGCTTGTGCGCTGATGCTTAGTATGTTCGCGTTGCCTGCCTCACACGCCGCAGACCCGTTTCCGGTCAAACCGGTACAAGTGGTCATTCCGTTTGCGCCTGGCGATACCGACAACATGCTGCGACCCTTTCTTGACAAGATGGGCGAATTTTTGGGGCAATCCGTCATCATGACCTACAAGGCCGGTGCGGGTGGTGGCATCGGGGCAGGGTTAGTGGCATCGAGCCCGCCCGATGGTTACACGCTTGTCGGTACCTCGCAAGGGTCGATTGTGGTTGTGCCAACTTTTAACAATGCGATTAAATATTCAACCGATTCGTTTGCGCCCGTCGCATCGATCTCTGAGGGTGGTTTTATTCTGGTCGTGAAGGCAGATTCGCAATGGAAAACCATGCAAGAGCTGATCGAATACTCCAAAAAGAATCCTAAGAAAATTAATTACACCACCTCTGGTGCGATGGGTGTCACGCACTTGGTGGCCGAGATTTTTGCGAAAGAGGCTGGTATCGAATGGACGCACATCCCTGAGAAAGGCAGCGGTCCAGCAGTGACCGCTTTGCTGGGTGGGCACGTTGAATTATCTTCTGCAGCAATTGGCCCCGCGTTGGCTCATGTGCGTGCAGGTACTTTGCGGGCGCTCGCGGTATTTGGCGATAAGCGTTTGAAAGCGTTTCCCGATGTTCCAACCTTAAAAGAGCTTGGCTACAAGATTGAAGCCCGCGCGCTGTACGGCATTTTGGCGCCCAAAGATACGCCTAAAGCAGTCGTCGATGCAATCTTTTTAGCAGCTAAAAAAGCGGGTGAAAAATATCAGATGCAGATTAGCGACAGCTTGAGTTCGATGGGCGCACAGATCGCTTTGTTGGATCCCAAAGAGTATGCCGAGTATGTGGCAGGCCAAAAGGCGATGTTTACGAATGCAAAGCAAACGCTGAAGTTGAGTGAGTGAGTTTGATATTAGCGAAAACGGTAGGGATGTGTTAGCTTGATACTACGCGATGGATGGTATTGACTAAAGTTTAATGTTTAAAAGACTGACTGAATTATGGCTGAAGGTCGTAAAGGCGCGAGAATAATTATTTGACAAAATCGCGCAGACACCTTCAGATCTTCAACAAGCGAAGGAGTTTTGTATGTTGCGAAAAATTTCAGTTAGTGTGTGGACATGTTGTGTTGCGATGTCTGTTGTGCTGCCCACTGCCGCACAGGTTTACCCCGACAAAGCGGTAAAAATTATTGTGCCAAACACTCCTGGTGGAGGCAACGACGTTGTTGGTCGGTTTATTGCTGCGAAGCTTGCCGAGAAATGGAAGCAGCCCGTTGTGGTTGAGAACAAAGCGGGTGCTGCCGGTAATATTGGCGCGCTGTACGTGTCGAAAGCTGCTAACGACGGCTATACCTTGATGATCGCTAGCGATGGCCCCATGGCCATTAACGCAGCCTTATACAAAAAATTGCCTTTTCATCCCATCAAAGATTTCACGGCCTTGGCGAGCTTAGCGTCTTTTGAGTTTGTTTTGGTGGTTAACAAGGATTCAGCCGTCAAGACGTTTGAAGATTACAAAAGGCTATCACAGGAAAAGTTCTCAGCTCAGCAGCAATTTGCGATGGGAGCTGTTGCCGGCTCAACCTCCCACCTCGCCGGAGCCCTCATCGAAAGGGCGTTGAAAGCGCAGTGGACCACGATTGGGTACAAAGGGGCTCCCGAGGCGACCTTTGATGTGATGGGCGGGAGGCTAGATGGCCTAGTTGTGACGATCGCGTCGATCGCGCCACAAGTCAACAGCGGGGTGATCAAAGGTGTCGTCACGACTGGTGAAAAGAGATCCAGGCTTTTGCCTAGCGTTCCAACATTGATCGAGGCGGGGCTTCCTCTTTCGATCTCTTCCTGGTTTGGTCTATTTGGGCCGGCAAATATGCCCCCAGCGCTCGTACGTCAGATCAACGAAGATATTGCTTTAATTTTGCGCGATCCAGATACCCAAATGCGCATGGTCAATGTGGGGCTCGATGCACTTGAAACGTCCCTTCCAACATTTCAGGCAACCCTGCAGTCGTCGTTTGATACTTGGGGCACCATCGTTCGTGAGATCGGCGTGACGATGGATTAACGCGGCAATGAGTAATATGAAGTTTAAAAAATTCGTTTGTGCGGTGGTGTTTCTGATTGCGTTAAGTGGGATATGCAAAGACATGATCGCAATCACGCTTGTTGTTCATTCACACGGAGTGTGGCCATGACAAATTTGCTAACTGATCACTACAAGGCGTTGTGGCCGTGTGGAGAACGAGGTTCTTCTGCTCTGGCGCTAGCACCACGTCACTCAAGTCTCGCGGGCAAGAAGGTTGCCTTGCTTTGGGACTATATGTTTAACGGTGATGTTGTTTTTGATGAGCTATCGCTTGCGTTGAAAGAGCAGTTTCCCGGCGTAGAGTTTGTGCATTGGAATGAATTTGGCAATACCCACGGTCAGAATGAAAAGCAGATCATCGCAGGCCTTGGCGCCCGTTTGAGGGGTCTAGGTGTCGATGCGGCTCTTTCAGGGATGGGATGCTGAGGTAGCTGTACACCCGCCGTGTTGCGGGTCAGTGCAGCTTGCGAAAAGGCTGGTATCCCAGCCGTAACGATTGTTTGCGAAGGCTTCGCCAAGCAAGCGAAGGCAACGTCACGCGGGTTAGGCTTTGCTGCTTTGCCATTGGGCGTGGTGCCTGGCCACACGGGTGTTCAATCATCTGAGGAAATTCGCTGCAATGTACGCCAGGTTGTGCTTGCGCAGGTGATTGACGGTTTGTTGCGCACGCTAGACCAGACCGCTGACGGAGAGGAGGCGCACTCTGGTGATTGCGTTTTTACAGGAACGTTCGATCAGGTTAACGAATACTTCTATGCACAGGGTTGGAGTGATGGGCTACCAATCGCTCCACCAACAGGCGAGAAGGTACGACAGTTTCTCGCATTCACGGATCGAGATCCTTTTGAAACTCTTGCAATCTTGCTTCCGGATAATCGCCGTGCCACCCCCTGGAACATTGCGGTCAATGGCGTGATGGCTGGGTGCTTACCCGAGTACATGCCGATATTGATGGCTCTGGTGGAGGCGATGTCAGACCCTGCCTATGGTGTCGAACATAGCGGCAACACTCCTGGGTCAGAAACAGTGATCATCCTGAATGGCCCCATCATTAAGCAATTGGGATTTAACTATGAGCAAGGCGCCATGCGTGACGGCGTTCGTGCCAACACTTCGATCGGTCGTTTTTGGCGTTTATACCTTCGCAACGTAGCGGGATTTAGGCACGGCACAACTGACAAGGGGACCTTTGGGGGTACTTGGCGCGTTGTCTTGGCAGAGAATGAGGATGCAGTGGCGACGATTGGGTGGGAACCACAATCTGTTGATATGGGATTTGCGTTAGGCGAGAACGTCGTGACCATTGGACGGTATTCTGGGGGCAACGTCATTGCGAGCGTTTCTGGTTCGACTCCTGAGATACTCTTACCCTATATCGCTGACCGGATGCTAAAAGAGCATAGTTGGCAGTTGACCTTCACCATGGGCTCGGGGCATGGCAAGTTACGGCCGCTTTTACTACTCACTCCGGTGCTGGCTGAAACCATTGCAAAGGCTGGGTGGTCGAAGGCCGACCTCAAACGATATCTTTTTGATCATGTACGGATACCGGCCTGGGAATTTGAACGTTACGTGATTGAGTGGATGGATCAAGGCTATTCGACGCTGACGGATGCAGTGGCGCAGGGACTCATCCCTCCGATTTTTGCCGAGTCCAACGATCCGACACGTCTAGTACCAATTGTTTTTACACCAGAGCATTTTATGGTAGTCGTGAGTGGCGATCCGCTCAGAACGAATGCGTATGTATTTTCACACAATGGGATCAGAGGCTTCACCGTTGCAAAGAAGATTCAGTTACCCAAGAATTGGGAAAATCTAAGGCCGCATTCATAGTCGTCTGATGTCTTGAAAGTTGCTTGTTTTAACAAATAAAAATATCAAGAGATAAAAAAAGGGGAAGGCCGGTGCGTGCATTCATTAAAAAAACTCAAGAGTCTGTCATAGGCATATTAGTACTCGCGACTCTTGTGACCTGCAGTATTGCTCAGGCGAGTGACTACCCTAACAAGTCGATCCGCCTTGTGGTGCCTTACACCCCGGGTGGACCTGCAGACTCGATCGCACGCACGGTTGCTGAACCTTTAGCCATCAAGCTTAAGCAAGCGGTTGTCGTTGAGAATAAGCCAGGTGCGTCTGGTGGGATAGGGGCTGCTTTTGTAGCGAGTGCTGCACCGGATGGCTACACCCTCTTGCTGTCAAATATTAGCGATGCGGTTGCTGTGGCCTTAGGGGTTAAGCTGAACTACGACTTCCAGAAGGATTTAACCCCTATTATTTTGCTTGGCGACACGCCCTTTGTGTTAATTGCGGGTTCGGGCATTAAAGTGTCTTCTGTCAAAGAACTCATTGAATTTTGCAAAAACAATCCGGGGAAAGTGACCTTTGGCTCTTCTGGCACCGGCTCGGCGTCGCAGCTTGCGGGTGAACTGTTTATTAGTATGGCGGGGTGCTCTGCAACGCATGTGCCCTACAAAGGGCAGGCTGATGCGACGATGGCGTTAATGGGGGGGCAACTGACTTTCGCCTTTGCTAATCCAGTTCCAGCCTTGCCGCAAATTAGAAGCGGCGCGCTTCGCGCGCTGGCGGTCTCTTCGAAAACCAGTTATCGGTCTTTACCCGATGTTCCAACAGTCAATCAAGATGGCTTGGCAGGTTTCGACGTGAGCCCTTGGTTTGGATTGGTCGCGACCGGAAAAACGCCCGCGGTGGTGATCGCGCGTTTGCAAAATGAGTTAGCAGAAATTTTAAGCAGACCCGAGATACAAGAAAAACTATTTAGACTGGGCGTGCAGGCTAAAGGCGGGAGCTCGGCCGACTTTGCGTCGTTGATTGCTTCTGACATTACGCGTTGGAAAAAAGTAGCTCAAGACGCCAACATTAAAGTTGAATAGAGAGATTTTTATGTCATACCTAGAAAGAGCCAGGCAACCAACCATTCATTATGAGTTAGACGACCATACTGATCCCTGGAAGAATGCCCCAACAATCTTGTTACAGCATGGTTATAGTCGGTCGACAAAAATTTGGTATCAATGGCTACCTTATTTATCAAGGCATTACCGTATTTTACGGACTGATCTACGAGGCCTCGGCCAGTCAGCAAAAAACTTTAATCTCAAGACTGAAATGACGCCACAGCACTTTGTGGATGACATCTTGGCCGTGATCAATGAGGTGGGTTGTGGGCCGGTGCACTATTGTGGCGAGTCGCTTGGTGGAATTATTGGTATGAAACTTGCCGCTGAGCATGCTGACGTTCTACGGACCTTAACGCTTGTGTCGTCACCACTTCGTATTTCTGAAAAGACAAAAAAAGACTTTGCTTGTGGTTATGCTTCGTGGGAAGAGGCTGTGCGCCAGATGGGTTCTGAAAAGTGGACAACAGCGGTCAACGGTGTGACTCGATTTCCACCAGGTACTGATCCAGAGCTGATGAGCTGGTATGAAAAAGAAACTGGTAAGTCTGATACCGAAGTGCTCGCTGAGTTGGCAGTTGTTGCATGCCAGGTAGATATGCGTCCGTATCTTGAAAAAATCGAGATACCGACTCTGGGGCTGTACCCCTCAAAAGGACATTTAACCGTTGGTGACGACGATTTGATACAACAGGGCATAAAGAACATTCGAATGATTCACATGCCTACGACGTTTCACGCCATTCAGTTTGCGATGCCGGCGGCTTGTGCAGAGCAGTTGCTACATTTTGCAGCGCAGGTTGATGGGCGTGGTTGTCGCGAATGAATCTCTAAAA
>CAMCZQ010000122.1 GCA_945887835.1 Bordetella parapertussis
CATAAAAAGCTAGCGCAGAGACGTTCGAGGGTCTGACCTCAAGCAGCAACCCCTCGGCACCACGTGCCTGCGCACTGTGCGCGATCTGCGCCAAAAGTTGTCGGGCGTGACCCCGACGCTGGTGATCGGGCGCTACGGCAAGCACCAAAATATGCGTCACATCGGGCGCTGCCATCGCGATACAAAACCCCAACAGCTCACCTGCTTGGCGCAAAATCCAGGCTTCATAGCCTGCTGCGAGCGCGTCTTCAAAATTTTTGAGCGACCACGGAAACGACTGCACTGCGCGCTCAAGTTCGAGAATCTCTGGCAAATCGGCGGCGGTCAGCGGTACCAGCGCGGCAGAACTGGGCTGCAAGGCGCGCGGATTGCCGCCCTCGCCTAACGCGCGTTCGGCCACTGTGAATGCCACGCGGTCCCGCAAATAAAGCGGTGCAGCGTGCTCGGGCAGCACGGTTTGGCCGGCATGCCACGCTCGCAACGCCAAGTCAGCTACCGCCTGCGCGGTCGGGCGCGCCTGAAGATCGTCGGCCTGACAGGCGGGCGGCAAGTTCAACGTCGCCTGCGGCAAGCGCCAGCCCTCGCCCACATAACAAAGCCCCTGCGCCGCTGGCGCGCGGTCTTGCCAGAGCGCCAGCCGCTGCGCAATAAAAGCCGGTACAAGCTGCGCAGCGAGCAATACCGGGGGCTGTAACAGCGTCAACCCCTGCTCGGCCTCGTCAAAGTAGGCTGCAAAATACACTTCGTCCATCCGGGCATCAAGGGCCGCTAAAATCAAGTGCTGGGCACGGCGTTGCGCCGCCTGCGCGGCAACCGCCGCTAAGGCTCCGACCGGAATCAGCGGTATCTGCAGCGCCAACCCCATACCTTGCGCCACGCCGCAAGCCACGCGAATACCGGTAAATGCTCCTGGGCCCTGACCAAACGCCACCGCGCTGAGCGCACTGCGTGGGACGCCAGCTTCGCGCAACAGAGCGCTCACCAGGGGCAAGAGCTTTGCGGCGTGTCCCGCGGCACCCTCAAACTGTCGCTGCACAACCGTCACAGTCGTGCCTTGTTCACTGAGCAGCGCGACCGAGCAGGTTGTCGTCGAAGTTTCAAGAGCCAAAATATACGTCATGCGGGCATTGTATTAGCTTGCGGGCGAAGGCGTGGTCAGCGTCTGAGGGCACGCATGGCAGTAGATTTTTACGCTAATCTTAGGCAAACAAGACGGAGACTGTATGCAAGCCATCCCTGAGAACCCGCCACCCTTGCTTGAAGTCCAGGGCGTGACCCTGCAATACAAAACCACCGAACATCTGGTGACTGCGACATATCGCGTGGATTTTCAAGTATTCAAGTCCGATCGCTTTGTCTTGCTTGGCCCGTCTGGTTGTGGCAAATCGTCATTGCTCAAGGCCGTGGGGGGCTATATGCCCGCAAGCGAAGGATCGATCAAGCTCAAAGGCGTTCCTGTCACCAAGCCAGGCCCGGATCGCATGATGGTGTTTCAAGAGTTTGATCAGCTTTTACCCTGGAAAACCGTGCTTGAGAACGTGATGTTTCCGTTAACCGCCAGCGGTACGCTGCGAGGTGTGGCCGCCCGTGAACGCGCCCTGTCTTACATCGACAAAGTGAACCTCTCGGCGTTTGCAGACAGTTATCCGCATACGCTTTCGGGTGGCATGAAGCAGCGCGTGTCGATTGCGCGCGGCATGGCCATGGAGCCAGACATCTTGCTGATGGACGAACCCTTTGCCGCGCTCGACGCGCTCACCCGCCGCAAGATGCAAGATGAGTTGATGCAACTTTGGGACGACACACAATTCACCGTTTTGTTTGTGACGCATTCGATTCCAGAGGCCATCCGCCTGGGTAACCGTATTTTGCTGCTGACCCCGCATCCGGGGCAGGTCAAGGCAGAGCTCAATAGTGTGCCACGGCATCGCTCAGACGCGATCGCAGAAAAAGAGTTAGAAGAAAAAATTAACGCGATGCTGTTCACGCAACACGGCAAGCCTGAGCAGGAGGTGCAACATGGTTAACCAGCGACCCGAAATTTATCTGTCGCCCAAGCCCTTTAGCGCGGTGGGTGTCGTTGAAAAACCCCTTTCTTGGCTTGAGCGTCTGGGCAATCACACCGCCTTGCGCCGCATTTTGTTGTTAATTGCGCTGGCCACCGTCTGGCAGGTTTATGCCACGCATTTGAACAACGAACTTTTGTTTCCGACCTTCCTGGCCACCATGCAGGCGCTGGTGACCGGCATCGTCTCGGGTGGCCTGCTTGGCAAGGCCTGGACCTCAATCAGCGTGTTGCTCATTGGCTATGCCTGCGGTATCGCGTTGGCGGCCTTACTCACAGTGCTGGCGATCACCACGCGCTTAGGCACCGACATTCTTGAAACACTCACCGCCATGTTCAACCCGTTGCCCGCAATCGCATTGCTGCCGCTGGCCTTAATCTGGTTTGGCCTGGGCGAGGGCAGCTTAGTCTTTGTCTTGATCCACTCGGTCTTGTGGGCCGTAGCGCTCAATACACACTCGGGCTTTCTGTCGGTCTCGCTGACGCTGCGAATGGTGGGACGCAACTACGGTCTGACTGGCTTTGCTTACGTGCGAAGCATTTTGATTCCGGCTGCGTTTCCAAGCATTCTGTCAGGTCTGAAGATGGGCTGGGCCTTTGCTTGGCGCACCCTGATCGCCGCAGAGCTCGTCTTTGGCGTCAGTTCGGGCTCGGGTGGTCTGGGCTGGTTTATTTATCAGAATAAAAATTTACTCGAAATCCCCAGCGTATTTGCTGGCTTGTTTATGGTGATTTTTATTGGGCTCATCGTCGAAAACTTTGTCTTCAAAGTCATCGAGCATGCCACCCTTCGCAAGTGGGGCATGCAAACTTAGTTCAATTGCCTCCGGCAACGTCTACACCGCTTAAAAATAAATCACTCAGCGAGTTGGGACGATTTTTTAGTGATCCGATTTCGTGCATGAACAGCGCGTACTTCAGGATGTTTTCGGGTCGCGTCGTATATTTGGTGCTCGGGTCATTTAAGATCGCGAGCATATCGGCGCTTGAGCCCGCCCCGCCCCCCATCGAATCGAGCAAAACCTTCACCGCCTCGGTCTTATCTTGCATGATCAGGGTTTGCGCTTCTTTTAAGGCCTTCACAAACGCCGCGACCACCTTGGGATTTTGCTCATGAAACTTTTGCGTGGTTGAGATCATGGTGAAGGTGGTAGAACCGCCCAGCACGTCGTCCGAATTCATAATTGTGCGCACACCTGGCTCTTTAAGCTCGCGCTGATCAAGCGGTGCCGAGGCGAAGTGACCAGAAATTGTTTTGCCTGATAACAAAGCCGCCGCCGCATCAGAATGATTCATGGTCACGGTGTAAGGATCAAATCTAAAAGCCTCTGCTTTGCCGTATTTTTTTACGGCGTACATTTGCATCACGATGGAAGGGATCGACGATTTAACGGAAGTCACCGCAATTTTGTCGCCCGCTTTGAGATTATCGATCGTTTGCAAGTGCTCGGCGCGGGTATTTAAACGCATCGGCATCGAGCTCATCGACGCGACACCTTTGACATTGGCACCGCCCTTTGTCTTATCCCACAAAATCAAAAATGAGGGAGGCCCGGCCGAAATAAAATCAGCTGAGCCCGACAGTAAGGCGTCAATCATGCCGGCCGGCCCACCGATATTGGACCAGTTCACTTTGACTTTGACACCCGCCTGCTCGGCATTTTTTTCAATCAGGTTGTGCGCCTTCATGACGTGCAGCGGTAAAAAGCCAAAACCACCCGCGCCCAAAGGTACCCGCAACTCGCTCACCTCGGCGCGCGCCGCGAAAGCACAGGTGGTCAGGGCGAACGCGAGCCCAAAGACGAACTGACGATATTGATTTTTCATTTTTTTATCTCGGTTTTATGATGTAATTTTTTCAGGCAACTATTCAATCTTACCGCCACCAAGCCTGCCAGACCTGTTCACTTAACACGCCTCATGACTAAAAAAGCGTGTCAATCGGTTGCAAAGAGCGCTTTGGTTACATCTTGTTACTAACGGTTAAGCATCAATAAGCAAATGTAAAAGCTTGTTACAAACGCTAGCCTGTCTCGTTTTGCGCTGTTACATTTTTGGCTATGAATATCTTACCTCCTTCTATCATCCGAAAAATTTTAGTCGTGGATGATGATCCTCGCTTACGTGATTTGCTGCGCCGTTATCTGACTGATCAGGGCTTTAGCGTGTTAACTGCCGAAGATGGTCACGAAATGACCAAAATCTGGCACCGCGAACACATCGATCTGCTCGTGTTGGATTTAATGCTGCCTGGCGAAGATGGTTTATCAATCTGCCGTCGCCTGCGCGGCAACCATGACAACACCCCAATTATTATGCTCACGGCGCGCGCCGAAGAGATCGATCGCATTATTGGCCTTGAGATGGGAGCCGATGATTATCTTTCTAAACCCTTTAACCCGCGCGAACTTCTCGCTCGCATCAATGCAATTTTACGCAGACGCAGCAGCGATGAACACCCGGGCGCGCCGGGCTACGATCATGAGTCGATTTATTTTGGTCCGTTTGAGCTTAATCTTGCCACCCGCACGCTCACGCGCGAACGTCATCTCGTGCCGATCACCACGGGCGAATTTTCAGTCTTAAAAGTCTTTAGTCGACATCCAAAAATACCGATCTCGCGCGAAAAACTCATGGAACTCGCCCGCGGTCGCGAATACGAAGCCTACGACCGCAGTCTGGACGTGCAAATTTCACGTCTGCGCAAACTGATCGAGGTCAACCCCTCGAAGCCCGCTTACATTCAAACAGTCTGGGGGCACGGTTATGTATTTATTCCGGATGGCGGTCTCTAAGCCTCTCCAAACGATGCAAGTCGTTCTGGGCAATCCGGCTGCATGGCTTGCCCAGTTCCTTTGCGTGCGCCTGAGGCGTTCACGACTGGGCTTATTTGCCCGCACTTTCTTGCTGCTGTTAGTTTTGATGCTCGCCAGCCTGGGCGCTTGGCTTTTAGTGTTTATTTCGATCGAGCTAGGTCCACGCGCCGCCCAACTGAGTCGACGTATTGCCACCTCTGTCAATCTAACCCAAGCGGCGCTGACATACACCCCAGCCCCAGAACGCCCAGCCATGCTGCGTGAACTCTCGCGACGCGAGGGGCTTGACGTGTATGCACGCTCAAATACCGACATCGTCGAATCCTTGCCCGACGACAACTACTGGCAACGTATCGCATTTTTAGTGCGTGCCACACTGGGTGCCGAAACACGTCTGGCCTGGACCGTCAACGCGGTTCCCGGCATCTGGGTAAGCTTCAGGATCGACCACGAGCCCTACTGGCTGTGTTTTGATCGCCACGAAATCGGTCTAACCGGCGGACTTGAATGGCTAAGCTGGGGGGCTGCCGCCCTCTTACTCTCAATTTTAGGAGCCGCCCTAGGCGTCTCTTACATTAATCGGCCGCTGGCACGTCTGGCGCGCTCGGCACACTTGCTGTCGCGCGGCGAGTCGCCAGCCCCGTTACCCGAGACCGGTGCCCGAGAACTGCGGGCGCTAAACGCAAGCTTTAATCGCATGGCGCGCGAGCTCGAGCAAACCGACACCGATCGCGCGCTGATGCTAGCGGGCATCTCGCACGACCTGCGCACCCCATTAACGCGCATGCGCCTTGAAATCGAACTCAGCAATATTGACGACGAAGCCCGCTTTGGCATCGACCAAGATTTAGCGCAAATTGATCACTCGATTGGTCAGCTGATGGAATACGCCCGCCCGCCAAGCGCGACGCCACAACGCGCCATTGATTTATCTGCCCTGATGCTTGAACTCACCGAACGCGAACGGGGCCTGACGCGCGCGCACGGCGGCCAATTGCAGACAAAGCTTGAGTCTGACCTATGGGTGTATATCACAGCGTTTGACGTGCAGCGGGTGATGAGTAATCTGCTTGAAAACGCGCGCCGCTACGGGCGCCACGCAGACGGAACGCTCGACTTGTACGTCGTGCTTAAGTTAGTCGCAAGCTCGGTCGTCATAGAAGTGCATGATCGAGGCCCTGGCATCGCAGGCGTAGACATCGAACGCGTACGCCGACCGTTTTCACGCGGCGACACCGCTCGCACGGGTGCTGCCGGTACGGGGCTCGGTCTGGCGATTGTCGAACGCTTAATCCACCATGCGGGGGGGTCGCTGGCACTTTTGCCGCATCTGGCCGGAGGCTTACGCGTCAGGGTTGAATTACCAGCGGCGCAACCCGAGTCGTGAGCAAGGCAATCACGTTGGCCGCAATCCCTTCCTGCCGGCCAAGGTGACCCAAGCCCTCATTAGTTTTTGCTTTGATATTAATGACGGCGCGGTCAAGCGCTAAGTCGTCTGCGATGTGCGCAATCATGGCCGGCACATGCGGCGCAATTTTTGGCGCCTGCGCATGAATCGTTGCATCGATATTGACGACCTGCCAACCGGCCTCGCGTACGCGCTGATAGGCCGTACGCAGCAATACGCGACTGTCAGCACCGCGATAGGCTGGCTCGGTATCCGGAAAATGTCTGCCAATATCACCGAGTCCTGCAGCCCCGAGCAAGGCGTCGGTCAAGGCATGCAATAAAACATCTGCGTCAGAATGCCCCAGCAGACCCAAGGTGTGGGGAATGGTGACACCCCCAAGGATCAGGGCGCGCTCGGGCACCAAGGCATGAACATCGAAACCTTGTCCAATACGAAAAGCGGTTGGATTCATCATTGGCGCCTTTAACGTGTCATCCTTCAAACTCAAGAAGAGGGCGCGAGCCACGACTGGACCCAGTCAAAATCTTCGGGCCATGTGACCTTCGCGTTACGGACAGAACCTTGAATCAAAAGCGGAGCGTACCCGAGGGCTTCAAGTGCCGACGCCTCGTCGGTGATCGCCAAGCCCTGCTCGAGCGCCTGAACCAAAGCCTGTTCGAGTAACCGAGCCCGAAACATTTGAGGCGTTTGCGCCAGCCAAAGGCCCTCTCGGGCAAGCGTTCGCTGCACCGTTGAGGCTTGGGCTGCCTGACTTTGCGCCGGCGTTTGCGCCTGTTTAACGGTATCACCCACTGGCAATGCCAGCAGGCCACCGACAGGCTCTGGCAGACACGCCTGAAGGAGTCGTGCCAGCGCCTCAAGCGGCAAACCCGGCCGCGCAGCATCGTGCACCAGCACCCAATCTTGTGCGCTTAACCCTGCGTCTTGCAAACCGTTCAGTACTGTTTGCGCCCGAGTCTCACCCCCACAGGGGCGACAAACGGTTCGCGGCAACCCCGCTAAACTGGCCTCAGCCCAAAGATCCTCAGGCGCCGTGATGACACGCACTTGCTCGATGCGCGCGTCGGCCAGCAAGGCTTGCACCGCAAGACGTAACATCGGCACACCACCCAACAGGCGGTATTGCTTAGGAAGAACCGAGCTTGCAGCCTGCGCACGCACGCCTACCCCCGCAGAGGGCACAAGCGCCACGATTCGTACAGAAGGTTGAGAAGGATGCATGACACCTACATTATATAAGTTCAAGCTCACTCTGAGCCCGCGCCTCTATAATTAAGCTCTTTCGCGGCGCCCCCTTTTTTGGGATGGCGCCTGCAACGCTTTTTTATATTGGCTTTTTATGTCTGCTGCACTGGCCCCGACTGCCCACTCGCTTCACACCCTGCTCAACGCGCTTAAACCTGGGCTTCGCTATGCCCACCCGCGCCCACCGGGCTCGGGAGATGCCTGGCTGTTAGCGCAACTGGCCAAAAAAGCGGGCAAAACGCTTGTGCTTTTGTGCGCCGAACCGCTCGAGGCGCAACGCCTCGCCGACGAGATTGTCTTGTTTGCCCCAGAACTCAGAGTTCGTCCGCTACCCGACTGGGAGACCCTGCCCTACGACGGCTTCTCGCCCCATCAAGACCTGATTTCAGAACGCTTGCGCACCCTGCACGCCCTCATGCAGCATGAGGTAGATGTGCTGACCGTGCCGATTACCACCGCACTGTATCGCCTGCCCCCACCTAGTTTTTTAGCGGCTTACACCTTTTCGTTTAAACAAAAAGACCGGCTCAACGAGGCCGCCTTACGCGCGCAATTGATGCTGGCAAATTACGCTCATGTGTCGCAAGTGACGGTGCCTGGCGAGTTCTGCGTGCGCGGCAGCCTGATTGACTTGTTCCCGATGGGTTCTGTCGTACCGTATCGCATTGATTTGTTCGATGACGAAATCGAATCGATTCGTGCCTTTGATATCGATACACAACGCAGCTTATATCCGGTGGGTTCGGTGCAATTACTGCCCGGACGCGAGTTTCCGATGGATGAGGCCGCACGTAATCATTTTCGCTCGGGCTTTCGCGATGTGTTTGAGGGTGACCCGTCACGCGCGCTGCCCTATCGCGATATTGGCAACGGCATCGCCTTTGCGGGCGTCGAATACTATCTGCCTTTGTTTTTTGAAAGTACCGCCACTTTATTTGACTATCTCACCCAAGATACCTTGATGGTGACCCTGGGCGATATAGACGATGCCATGCGTCGTTTTGCGCAAGACACTGCCACCCGCTATAACTTTTTAAAGAGTGATCGCGAGCGTCCTGTGCTTGCGCCTGACGCCTTATTCTTGCGTGCAGAGTCGTTGTTTGAACAACTCAAAGCCTTTGGGCGTATTGCCTTAACCACAGAAGCAGAGCATCTCGAGTTCTTACCTGCACCTGAGGTTGGGATTTCGCGGCGCGCTGAAGACCCTGTACAAAAACTACGCTCACTTTTAGAGCAAAAACAACAACGCGTTGTACTTTGCACCGACTCTCATGGTCGACGTGAAACCATCGTGCAAATGCTGGCCGAACACGGGTTAAGCCCAGACGCACAAACCGAATCGCTGGCGCACGTTTTAGAAAACGACTCACATTTTGCTATCACGGTCGCACAGCTCAATACCGGTTTCCAGTTGCCTGCAGAGCGACTGATTTTTATTACCGAAAACGATCTGTATCCCGGACACGGCACCACCGCCAGACGAGGCAAGCGCCAGCAAGAACAGGCCAGCAACGTCGAGGCAATGGTGCGCGATTTATCCGAATTGCGACTCGGCGACCCCGTGGTGCATGCCCAACACGGTATCGGCCGGTATCACGGCTTAATCAATATGAATATGGGCGAAGGCGAGATGGAGTTTCTTCACCTCGAGTACGCCAACAAAACAACCCTCTATGTTCCGGTGGCGCAACTGCACGTGATTGCTCGCTACAGCGGAAATGATCCGGACACCGCTCCTTTGCATCAGCTGGGCTCAGGGCAATGGGAAAAAGCCCGCCGCAAAGCCGCGCAGCAAGTGCGCGATACCGCGGCCGAATTATTAGACATCTATGCCAAGCGCGCCGCGCGCCAAGGCTTCGCCTTTAAGTTGCCTTTGGGCGATTACGAATTATTTTCTGAAGGCTTTGGTTTTGAAGAGACCGTCGATCAAGCTGCTGCGATTCAGTGTGTCTTGGCCGATATGACTTCAGGGCGGCCGATGGATCGACTCGTCTGCGGTGACGTAGGGTTTGGCAAAACCGAAGTCGCCTTGCGTGCCACGTTTTTGGCCATCGCAAACGGTAAGCAAGTGGCGATTTTATGCCCCACCACCCTCTTGGCCGAACAGCACGCGCAAACGTTTTCGGATCGCTTTGCCGACTGGCCCGTCAAAGTGGTCGAGCTGTCACGGTTTCGTTCGGCCAAAGAGGTGGCAAGCGCAATCGTGGGGATCAACGACGGCACGATCGATATTGTGATCGGTACCCACAAAATCTTATCTAAGGACGTTAACTTCATGCGCCTGGGGCTCGTGATTATTGATGAAGAACACCGCTTTGGCGTGCGGCAAAAAGAACTGCTTAAGTCGTTGCGCGCCGAAGTCGATGTCTTGACCCTGACCGCGACGCCCATTCCACGTACGCTCGGGATGTCACTCGAAGGTATCAGAGATTTTTCTGTGATCGCGACGGCACCACAAAAGCGCTTAGCGATCAAAACGTTTGTGCGTCGCGAAGATAACAGCACCATTCGCGAAGCACTGCTGCGCGAACTCAAGCGTGGTGGACAGGCTTACTTTCTGCATAACGAAGTTGAAACGATTCATAATCGACGCGCCCGCTTGGAAGAGCTCGTGCCCGAGGCGCGCATCGCAGTGGCCCATGGCCAAATGGGCGAGCGCGATCTTGAACAAGTCATGAAAAGCTTTTATCAGCAGCGCTTCAACGTCTTGCTGTGCACCACGATTATCGAAACCGGCATCGATGTGTCT
>CAMCZQ010000123.1 GCA_945887835.1 Bordetella parapertussis
TTGAAGGCACCGGCGATCACGGTTGCGAATATATGACGGGCGGCACGGTTGTCGTGCTTGGCGCAACCGGACGGAACTTCGCGGCGGGCATGTCAGGCGGGGTCGCCTACGTCTGGGATCCCGAACGCACGTTCGCCGAACGCTGCAACATGACGATGGTCGTCATCGAACCGGTTCTTTCGTCGGCCGAGCAAGCAAAATCGCAGGGTATTGACGTCTGGCACAGCCTGAGCGGCGCACAGACGCGCGAGACCGACGAGGCCATTCTGAAGCGTTTAGTTGAAAACCACTTTCGTTACACCGGCAGTTTCGGCGCGCGCGATCTGGTCAGCAACTGGGAAACCGCCCGCAGTAAGTTCATCAAAATTATGCCTGTGGATTACAAGCGCGCGCTCGGCGAGATGTGGCGTGCCGCGAATCCCCAACCCAAGGCAGCTTAAGGAAACATCATGGGAAAAATCACTGGTTTTTTAGAGGTCGATCGGCTGCAAGAGGCTTCAGAGGCTCCTGCAAGTCGCCTGAAACACTGGCGCGAATTTGTCTTGCACCTGTCAGACGAGCAGGCAGGCAAGCAAGCTGCGCGCTGCATGGACTGCGGAATTCCGTTCTGCAACAACGGCTGCCCAGTTAACAACATCATCCCCGACTGGAACGACTTGGTCTACCGCCAAAATTGGCGTGGCGCACTTGAGGTGTTGCACTCTACCAATAACTTTCCTGAGTTTACAGGTCGGATCTGCCCCGCGCCGTGTGAATCCGCCTGCACGCTCAACATTAACGATGAGGCCGTCGGCATCAAGTCGATCGAGCACGCGATCATCGATAAGGGCTGGGCCGAGGGCTGGGTCGTGCCTCAACTTCCCTCCCACCAGACCGGTAAGACCGTCGCCGTGGTTGGCTCAGGCCCCGCAGGTCTGGCCTGCGCGCAACAATTAGCGCGTACGGGTCACAGCGTCACTGTCTTTGAAAAGAACGATCGCATCGGCGGCTTGCTGCGCTATGGCATCCCCGACTTTAAACTCGAAAAAACACTGATTGATCAGCGCATCGCTCAAATGCAAGCCGAGGGTGTGAGCTTCAAAACTTCGCATTACATTGGCAGCGCTGCAGACGCCCCTGAACAAAAGTTAACCGTCCTGACTCCCGAGGCATTACAAAAAGAGTTTGACGCCATCGTCCTGACTGGTGGCTGTGAAACCCCACGCGACCTGCCGATTGCCGGGCGCGAGCTCGAGGGTGTGATGTATGCGATGGACTTTTTACGTCCACAAAATAAGGTCGTTGCAGGCGACACGCTCAACGCTCAGGTACTCGCAAAAGACAAGCACGTCATCGTCATTGGCGGAGGCGATACCGGTTCGGATTGCGTGGGCACCAGCAACCGACACGGCGCCAAATCCGTTACGCAGATTGAACTCATGCCGCGCCCACCCGAGACCGAAAACAAAGCGATGACTTGGCCCTACTGGCCCGCTAAATTGCGCACCTCTTCGTCGCACGAAGAGGGCGCCGAACGCGACTGGGCAATCACCAGCAAATCACTGGCAGGCAAAGGCGGTAAGGTCGAGAAACTCGTCGTTGCACGCGTAGAGTGGATCAAAGACGAAGCCTCGGGACAACTAAAAATGCAAGAGGTAAAAGGCTCCGAATTTGACATCAAAGCCGATCTCGTCTTGCTTGCCATGGGTTTTGTTGCGCCTGAAAGCAATGTCTTAACTGCCTTTGGCGTCGAGCAAGATGCGCGCGGCAACGTGCGCGCCAACACCGACGACTATCGCACGAGTCTTGCAAACGTCTTTGCTGCCGGAGACATGCGGCGCGGTCAATCACTGGTCGTTTGGGCGATTCGTGAAGGCCGTCAATGCGCGCGCGCAGTTGATGAGTTTTTGATGGGCGTCAGCGAATTGCCCCGTTAACCCACGCTCACCCGAGACTCTCTATGACTCACCCTGCTAAACGCTTAAGCGCACTTGCCCTGAGCCTGTTGGCGCTCTGTTTGACCACCCCTGCCGGTGCCCAGACGGCCCCAGAAGGCGCCAAGCCCTGGCCAAACAAAAACATTACGTTGGTGGTGACGTATGCAGCAGGGGGCTTTGCCGATACGCGCATGCGATTACTCGCGCGCAAGCTGACGGATAAACTAGGCCAGCCGGTTGTGGTCGAAAATAAAACCGGGGCAGGTGGCGTGATTGGTACCGCCTTTATCGCCAAAGCGCCGCCCGATGGCTACACAATTGGTTCAGGTAATTTAGCGCCGCTAGCCGTCAACCCAAGCTTGATGACCATGCTGCCTTACAACCCCACCAAAGAGATTGCGCCTATCATCCTGATTGAAAACAGTCCTTTGGTGCTCAGCGTAGCCAACAGCATGCCCGTCAAAAGCTTGCCAGAGCTCATCGCGCTGGCTAAGAAAGAGCCCGGCAAGCTCACCTTTGGCTCCTCCGGCATTGGGGGTGCCCACCATCTGTCGGGTGAAATGTTTCGCGAAATCGCCAAGATTGATATCGTGCATGTGCCTTACAAAGGCGGCGCGCCCGCCTCGACAGACCTCATGGCCGGCCACTTGAGCATGATGTTTGAAATGGGTTATGCCGCGCTTCCGGCAATCAAGGGCAACAAGATTCGGCCACTCGCGGTGACCTCAACCAAAAGGCTCGCCCTGCTGCCCGATGTGCCCACCATGGCCGAGCTCGGTGTGGCTGACTTTGAGTCCTACAATTGGCAGGGAGTGATCGCTCCGGGCGGCACACCCCCGGCCATCATCAGCAAGCTCAATGCCGCCCTAAACGAAATCCTGCGCGACCCTGAAGTGCTCAAGCAGATTACAGACTCCGGCAGCCAACCCGCAGGCGGCTCACCCGAGGCCTTCGCTCAATTCATTGCGAGCGAAACCGCAAAATGGGCCAAAGTGATTCAAGCTGCAAATATTCAGCCGCAGTAACTTCGCCAGAGAACCAAGAAACCTGATTGCCTCGCAGGCTAAATATCACACGGCGGGCGTTACAATCAGCGTCTTGGGCTTGAACGCTTGCAGGTTCTGTTTGCGCTGTGCCGCTGAATTCTGCCTGGCTCCTTTTGGTTCTCTATGCTGACGCCACCCCTAACCTCAAACCAAGCCGTGCTGCGCCTCGAAGGCGTATCGCTTGGCTACGGTGATTTCACTGTGCTGCAAGACATCTCGCTTGAGGTCATGCCCGGCCAAGTTGTGGCAATGATGGGCGGCTCGGGGTCAGGCAAAACCACGTTGCTGCGTGCCGCGACGGGCCAACTCGCGGCGCGCCGCGGAACAATTACCCTGTTTGGGCAAGATCTCGCGTACACCAATCGCCCGGGCTTGCAAGCCCTCAGGCAACGGATGGGCGTCCTTTTCCAACAAGGCGCGCTCTTTACCGACCTCAATGTCTTTGAGAATGTCGCCTTCCCGTTGCGTGAACATCTCACCATGTCTGCGTCACAACTCAGCGAGCGCGTTCTCGAAAAACTAAACGCAGTCGGCCTGCGTGCAGCCGCACACCTAAAAGTCTCTGAAATCTCTGGTGGCATGGCGCGTCGCGTCGCACTGGCCCGCGCGGTCGTGCTTGAGCCTGAGCTCGTGCTCTATGACGAGCCCTTCGCCGGACTCGATCCGATCTCGCTTGGCATCACGGCGCGTCTGATTCGCAGTTTGTCAGACCGCCTGGGCTGCGCTTCGGTGGTTATCACCCACGACATTGCCGAATCTTTCGCCATCGCGGATCAGGTGTATTTAGTGGGTCAAGGCCAGCTTAAAGCGCACGGCGCGCCGGCAACTCTTGCTGCCTCGACCGACCCGTACGTGCAGCAGTTCTTAAATGGGCAGGCCGATGGCCCCGTCGCTTTTGATTATCCCGTCACACCCGCCTTTGAAGCCTGGCTTGTTCAGACAGGCACCCGAACATGAGTCGCCCCAGTTTTTTAAGCACGCTCGGCCAAAGTGTGCGTGCCCGACTCACCGGGCTCGGCTTGTTTACTCGGTTCTTTTTGATGCTGTTACAGCGCAGCGCGCTCGTCTTCAAGCGCCCTCGGCTAGTTTCTCAGCAAGTGCACTTCATCGGTAATTTTTCACTGCTGATTATTATTGTCTCGGGTTTGTTTGTGGGCTTTGTTTTAGGCTTGCAAGGTTATTACACCCTGAACCGCTATGGCTCTGAAGAGGCGCTTGGCCTGCTGGTCGCGCTCTCGTTGACCCGAGAGCTAGGCCCCGTCGTGACGGCCCTGCTGTTTGCCGGGCGAGCGGGCACCTCGCTGACGGCAGAAATTGGCCTAATGAAAGCTGGCGAGCAATTAGCCGCCATGGAAGTGATGGCGGTCGACCCACTTACCCGCGTCTTTGTGCCGCGTTTTTGGGGTGGCGTGATCGCCATGCCGATTCTGGCGGCAGTTTTTTCGACGGTCGGCATTCTGGGGGGCTGGGTGGTGGGCGTGCTGCTCATTGGTATCGACACCGGCGCCTTTTGGTCACAAATGCAAAACGGCGTGGATGTCTACAAAGACATCTTAAATGGCGTAATAAAAAGTATTATCTTTGGTGTCGCAGTGACGTTAATCGCGCTTTACGAAGGTTGGCGCGCACGGCCGACTCCAGAAGGCGTCGCGCGTGCAACCACGCGCACCGTCGTGACAAGCTCTCTTGCGGTCTTAGGCCTAGATTTCCTCCTGACTGCGCTGATGTTCAGTCACTAACCGAGTCAAAAAATGTCGAACGAAAAAACAGATTGGTGGGTGGGTCTCTTTGTGTTGCTAGGTGCGCTTGCGCTAGCTTTTCTCGCTTTGCGCGCCGGTAACCTCAGTAGCTTTTCGTTTGCGCCGACTTACGCCCTCTCGGCAAAGTTTGACAATATCGGCGGGCTAAAAGTCCGCGCGCCAATTAAAAGTGCTGGCGTCGTGGTCGGCCGTGTAGCGAGCATCACACTTGACGAAAAAACCTTTCAAGCCGTTGTGACGTTTCAGCTCGAAAAAAACTATTTGTTTCCAAAAGATTCGTCCGCCAAAATTCTAACTTCGGGCCTGTTAGGCGAACAATACATTGGCCTTGAGGCTGGCGGTGACGAGGCCAATCTTGTCCCGGGTGCCACCCTACAATTTACGCAAAGCGCAATCGTGCTCGAAAGTCTGATTAGTCAGTTTTTGTATTCGTCTGCCGAAAAACAAGGCACCGCAGCTGCCGCCGACGCAAACCCCGCGGCAAAACCCGCAAAAACCACACCTTAACGGTCAAGCAACATGCGCACTCGTTTGTCTTTTCGCTCTTTGACTCTTGCACTTAGTGCCTTGGCACTCGTGGTACTGACGGGCTGCGCCACGCGCACGTTGGGGCCGCCCAATCCAAACGACCCGCTTGAGGCCTCTAATCGAGCGGTCTTCGAGTTCAACGACGCCGTTGATCGCGCAATCTTAAAGCCAGTCGCGCAAGCCTACGCGTTTGTTACGCCTCAACCCGTTCGTACCTGTATTAACAATATCTTTTTGAACCTTGGTGACGTTTGGTCGTGGTTTAACAGCACGCTGCAGGGGCGACAGGTGGACGCCTTGAACACCTTTGGCCGAGTGCTACTGAACAGTACGTTGGGTCTAGGTGGCTGTTTGGATCTGGCCAGCCAAACTGGCGCCAAGCGTATCCCGAACGACTTTGGCGTCACCCTGGGTGTGTGGGGGTTTGACTCTGGACCTTATTTAGTGCTGCCCATCATCGGCCCAAGTACGCTCAGAGACGGCGTTGGCCGGGCTGTCGACGTGTATGTCAATCAGTTTGGGTACGGCTCATTGATTAATAATATCGATGTGCGCAACTCGATCTATGGCCTTGAAGTGGTCGCGCGGCGCGAAGCCTTGCTCGAGATCACCAACACCGTCGACCGCACCGCGCTTGACCCTTATAGTTTTATTCGCGACGCCTACCTCAAACGTCGCAGTGTGCAGGTCAACGGCTCGAACGCCGCGGCCGAAAAGCTGCCAAGTTACGAAGATTTTGAGGCTGCGCCCGCCGACGAAAAGGCGCTTGGCCTGACTCCAAAAAAATGAACCGCTTCGACGCACCGCAGCAAATCGTTGTACCCTCACTCGAAAGGATCCGTTGATGAATGCCCGCTTTTCTGTCTGTATAAGATTGTTCGTTTGTTGCCTGTCATTGGGCATCGGGCAGACTGCACACGCACAAAACAAGCCTGATCCAAACGCCGCCCCCAACGAGTTTGTGCAACAAGTTGCAGATCAAATGCTGGCTGCGCTGAAGTCTGACAGCAGCGTGCGCGCTGGCAATACTGCGCGCGTCAATGCGCTAGTGGATGAATTGATTTTGCCAAACGTCAACTTTGAAAAAACCACGCGGCTCGCGGCCGGTCGCTATTGGCGCCAGGCAACACCCGAGCAACAAGCCGCACTTGTGAAGGCGTTTCGGGGCACCCTTGCGCGCGCCTATAGCGGCGCGTTTACTCGTGTGGACGAGGCCACGACCATTAAGACCTTAGCCTTTCGGGGCGAGCCTGGCGCCACGGATGTAGTGGTCAAGTCGCAAGTCACGCAGCGCGCTAACACGCAACCCATTGCACTCGACTATCGCCTTGAAAAAACGCCCGAGGGCTGGAAGATCTACGACCTGAACGTCGAAAATATCTGGCTGATCGAAAACTATCGCAACCAATTCGCTCAGCAAATTAGCCAAAACGGCATCGATGGTTTGATCCAGGCACTCAACCAACGGGCACAACAATAAAGTCCAATACGCCCTAAAGGGCTGACACCGGCGCAGGCTAGTTTTGCCTGCGGCACGCATCACAAGGCCATTATGTCCGCTGTTTCGTTTGAGCATGTCTCAAAAGTTTTTATGCCACGCGCGACCGGTTGGCGTGGCTTGGTGCGCGCGCCCACTGGGGCCGGCTTACAGGCCCTTGACGATGTGTCTCTGACGATCGAGCACGGTGAGTTTTTTGCCCTGCTTGGCCCCAATGGTGCTGGTAAAACGACGCTCATTTCCGTCTTAGCGGGACTTTGCCAAGCCACCCAAGGACGTGCAAGCGTCTGTGGTCATGATGTTGTCACTCACTATCAGGCGGCCAGACGTTCGCTGGGGGTAGTGCCCCAAGAGTTGGTCTACGATCCATTTTTTTCGGTGCGTGAAACCTTACGTATTCAGTCCGGCTATTTTGGCTTTCGACGTAACGATGACTGGATCGATGAAATCCTAGCCAATCTTGGACTAACCGATAAGGCCGACGAAAACATGCGCGCGCTGTCGGGCGGCATGAAGCGCCGCGTACTCGTCGCACAAGCCCTGGTGCACCGCCCCCCGGTGATTGTGCTTGACGAACCCACGGCCGGTGTGGATGTCGATTTGCGTCGCAGCCTTTGGGAATTCATCTCGCGCCTAAACGCGCAAGGCCACACCATTATTTTGACCACCCACTATCTTGAAGAGGCCGAGGCGTTATGTCATCGCACTGCCATGCTCAAGGGCGGGCGCATCGTGGCGCTTGACACCACGCAGGCGTTGCTCGCGCGGGCTGGTGGCAACCTTGAGCACGCCTTTATGCAAATCATGCGTGCAGAGCCCTCTCAACTTACCGAGGTACGACCATGAGTGCGCCTCTTCTTAGCGCAAGGGTTGGCGCGGGCTCAGGTTTTCCGACCTTGCTTGGCAAAGAGTTGTTGCGTTTCTGGAAAGTCAGTTTTCAAACCATCGCGGCACCGGTCATTACGGCAGTACTTTACCTGGTGATTTTTGCCCAGGTGCTACAAGACCGCATTCAGGTCTATGGCACGGTCCCCTACACCGCCTTTTTGATTCCTGGTCTGATGATGATGAGTATGTTGCAAAACGCCTTTGCAAACCCCTCTTCTTCCTTGATACAAAGTCGGGTCACAGGAAATCTGGTATTTGTGCTGTTGCCGCCAATCTCTCATCGCGAATTTTTCAGTGCTTATGTGCTGGCCGCGATCGTGCGAGGCCTCGCCGTGGGCACCTGTGTTTGGCTCGTCTCGCTGTACTTTAACGTGATGCCGATTCAGCATCCTTTGTGGGCGCTGGTGTTTGCTGTGCTGTCCTGTGCAATCATGGCGATTTTGGGCTTGATCGCCGGGCTCACCTCCGAGAAATTCGATCAGTTAGCAGCTTTTCAAAATTTTCTGATTATGCCGGCAACCTTTTTATCGGGCGTGTTCTATTCGGTGCATACGCTACCCACGTTCTGGCAAGTGATATCGCACTGGAACCCGCTTTTTTACACGATTGACGGGTTTCGCTATGGTTTTTTTGGCGTAGCAGACGTCTCGCCTTGGCAAAGTTTGGCTGTAGTGGCAGGCGTCTTTCTCGTTTTAGCGACCTTTGCCTTGCGACTGCTTGGACGGGGCTACAAGCTACGAACTTGAACACCTCGCGTCGTCGGGCGCCTTTGGGTTCAGCCTCAGGCGTTTAACGAAATGCGCGGAAATCCTCCCCGTTCAGGAGGAGGATGAATAGCGCGGATACCGCAGGTGTCCCTACTGTTAGATGACTTAGGTGTCTCCTGTTACTCAATTTATGGCAAATGATTCCAACGTTAATACCGCCGCCTTTCATTGAATACATTTTGCGTCAATATGTCATGACAATATTTGGTTACAAAGCCCCAGTTTTTGTTACAAAGACTCACTGAATTTTTACCTGACAAATACAACTTTTACACTGGTGATTTGGTGATCTGCCTTGATCGCGCAAATATAATTGAGGGTATGAAACGCTTGCAGGCCTACAAATTTCGGATTGAACCAAACGGTGAACAGCAGCGCGCCATGCGTCGCATCGCTGGCACCTGCCGCTTCGTCTGGAACAAGGCGCTCGCACTCCAAAGCGCCAATTACCAGCAAGGCCAAAAGTTCGTCAATCATTTCGACATGTGCAAGTGGTTACCAGTCTGGAAGAAAGAACCTGAGACCTTGTGGCTCAAAGAAACGCCGGCGCAGCTCTATCAAGTGGTTCTCAAAGATCTGGCGCGTGCCTATAAAAACTTTTTTGAGAAACGCGCCGCGTTCCCAACCTTCAAAAAGAAAGGCGCAAGCAACAGCTTTTGTTTTCCGCAGGGCTGCGAACTCGATGCTGGCAATCGCCGCATCAGGTTTCCAAAGTTAGGCTGGCTTCGCTATCGCAAGAGTCGCGCCACCCAAGGCACAATCAAGAATATCATCGTATCGTGTGTGGCTAACAAGTGGTACGCCAGCATTCAAACTGAGTGCGAGGTGGCGCAGCCTGTGCATTCGGCGACCTCTATTGTCGGTATCGACCTAGGCGTGACGCGGTTTGCCACACTTTCGGATGGTACGGTGTTTGAACCCGTCAACGCCCTAGGCAAACACGCCGAAACACTAGCAAAGTATCAGCGTTGCTTGAGCCGCAAAACCAAATTCAGCAGTAACTGGAAAAAACAGAAACAGAAAATCTCGCGCTGGCATCACCGGGTCGCCCAGACCCGCCATGACTTTCTTCACAAGACTTCTACCCTGATCAGCAAAAACCACGCGATGATTGTGATCGAAGACTTGAAGGTCAAAAATATGAGCAAATCGGCTAAAGGCACGGTTGAGGCACCAGGGCGCTGCGTCAAAGCCAAGTCAGGCCTGAACAAGTCGATTCTCGATCAGGGCTGGGGCGAGTTTCGCCGCCAGTTAGAATACAAACAAGCTTGGCGTGGTGGTGAGGTACTTGCCATCGATCCGCGCAATACTAGCCGGACGTGCCCGGCCTGCAAGCACATATCGGCCGAAAACCGAAAAACACAAGCCAAGTTTGAGTGCGTCGAGTGCGGCTTTGCAGAAAACGCAGACCTGACAGCCGCAATGAATATACTAAGGGCAGGGCATGCCCGGCTCGCCTGCCAAGTGAACGGTGCAATAATGCCGTCAGCAACAAGAACCCACCGAAGCGATCGACCTCATCCCGAGGTTTACGCCGTAGGAATCCCCGTCCTTTAGGGCGGGGAGGAAGTCAA
>CAMCZQ010000124.1 GCA_945887835.1 Bordetella parapertussis
AATACCTCCACCGTATCTGCCACCGTCAGATACACGCTTTATTCAGCGAAACTGAACTCGCAAAATCGCTCAATACCGCCGAGTCTTTGAAGACACACCCTGCCATGCAAAGATTTGTGAGCTGGGTTAAAAATAAACCGATTAGTTTCTATCAAAGAACGTCAAAAAGTGATCGAATCAAATCACTTTTTTAGAACTTGTCGAAGTATTAACCAGTTTGTAGTGGTTTGTCTGGTGTATTGGCCCATTCGTTCATCGAGTTGTCATACATAGACCAGTTGGTAAACCCTAGCGTCTCGAGAACAAACGCGGTTGTTGTGGCGGCGATACCACCTCCGCAGTAATTGATCACCTGCTGCCCGGCTTGCAGGTCAAGTTGCTTCAGCAGGGCAGTCAATTCTTCTAAGTCTTTGAACTCCCCTGTCTGTGGGTTGTAAAGGTCGGTCGCAGGCCAACTGACGCTGTTTGGTATGCGCCCAGGCCTGCCATAGTGGGCACCGCCTGTGCCTAAGAACTGTTCTTTTTTCAGTGCGTTCAAGAGCACTTTTTGAGGATCATTGATCGCTTCACTGACTTCGTTGATGCCTGCTACGCGCTCGACTTTTGGCACGGCTTTGTAGTGACCTGCCTTAACTGCGGGCAGTTGAGTGCTCAAGGCCAAGCCAGACTTCACCCACAGGGCCAACCCACCATTCAGAATCGAAATTCTTTGATGCCCCATTGCGTGCAGCACAAACCAGATCCGCGTCACCACAGACAATTGCTGATGTCCGTACAGCACCACGTGATCGTCGTGATTGATGCCAAGGCGTTGCATCAAACGATTAAAAGTGTCGGGGCTGGGCACAGTAAAGGCAAAGCGTGCACCAGGTTCAGAAAAATCTTGCTCCATACACACGTGCTGTGCACCAGGAATATGCCCCTTCAGATACTGAGCACGACCACTCTCAATTTTTGAGGGCCCGACAGGTTGGGCAAGCATGTAGGTAGTGCAATCCAGGATTTTGATCGCAGGATCGCTGAGGTGCTCAGACAACCATTCTGGCGTGACAATATTGGTGAAAGACATGTTTAGCCCGCTTTTAAACCAGACTTCTGAATAATATTTTTATACATATCCACATCTTTGGTGATTTTCTTTCCAAACTCTACCGGTGATAATCCAACCTCTAGCATGCCTTGTTGTTTAAGCTTTTCCAACATAGCGTCTGAGCGCATCAGCTTTTGAATATCGCCGTAGATCTTTTGAACCAAGGCAGGCGACATGTTTGCAGGCCCTAAAAAACCAAGCCAGGTAGAAATATCAAACCCGGCGTATCCCGACTCAATCATAGTGGGCGCCGCAATAAAGCCACGTTTGCTTGTCGTCAAGGCAAGCGCTCGAACTTTGTCGGAATTGATATACGCAATCACAGACGGCAAGGTCGCAAAAGTCATTTGGACATGACCCGCCAATAAGTCCGCTATGACGGCGCCACCCCCCTTGTAGGGAACATGGGTAATCTCAACACCAGCCGACTGCTTGAATAGCTCTGCCGCCAAGTGACCGCCTGTCCCGTTGCCGGGGGATGCATAGCTGATCTTTGTCGCATTGGCACGGATCAAGGCCTCCAGTTCTTTAACCGTATTGGCTTTAACGCTAGGGTGAACGACTAAAACGTTTGGCAGCTCTGCCGCCAGCGTGATGGGCGCAAAGTCCTTTTCAACATTAAAAGGAAGATTGCTTGACATGCCCGGACTGATGACAAATGCGCTGCTCGTTAATAGCAGGGTATAGCCGTCAGGTTCTGACCGGGCCACCGCCTCTGCGCCAATGTTTCCACTTGCGCCCGCACGATTTTCTACAACGACCGGCTGTCCCCACGTTTCAGTCAGTCCAGCAGTCAACGTACGTGCCAGCATATCGGCGCCGCCGCCAGGCGCAAAGGGGACAATGATCTTAACGGGCTTCTCAGGGAATTTTTGTGCAAAGACTGTTCCACTCAATATGGCGAGACTGAGTGAGACAAGTACGCTGCCTATTTGTTGAATGACTGTCATCATGTACTCCGGCAATGTCTGTTTTTAAAAAGTAGGGCAGGGCTGCGAACAAGACAGATGTTAGCTGCTCGCCTTCGTTCTGGGTATGAAGTCAAAATCCCACTTTACAATAAATTATGTAATCGGCATAATTATGTCGTTCGCATAAAATTTTATAAAAATGACTTTCCATCGCACTGCTCTCGCTGACGAAATGGCCCAGCAATTGCTGAATCCCTCGTATCTCGACACCTCACTGCGGTCGGGGCTATTTCTTTCCGGGCCACGGAGGGTTGGCAAAACCACATTTCTCGCTAGGGACCTCATTCCGGCTTTGGAAAATAGAGGGCCCGTCGTCATTTATGTCGACCTTTGGAGTCAGCCGCAAACTAATCCAGCAGATTTAGTTCACGACGCAATTCGTAAGTCTTTGATTGAACTGCAAACTCCTGGTTCAAGAATTCTCAAGAAGCTCAAGCGGGTTTCGAGCCTCAGCATGGGTGGCGCAGGCCTCAAATTTAGCTTTCAGCTCGCGCACTTAGGTAAAGATGGCGGTGTCAGCCTCGCCCAGGCATTCACAGAGCTTGTTGACCAAGCCAACACAGATGTGGTGCTTATCATCGACGAGGTGCAGCATGCAATGGGGGCCCCCGAAGGCGATCACTTGCTTCACGCACTGAAGGCAACCCGAGATGCGGTAAACACACGCAACGGTACTCCTGGCTACTTTCTTTTTGTCGGGACAGGCTCGCATCGAGCGCGAGTTCAAGAACTCGCAGTCAAGGGCAATCAGGCGTTCAACGGGGCGGTCACGCATGAGTTTCCGGTGCTCGGGCAAGACTTTGTTGAATATATCTTGCAGCAAGTCAGGCCCACGTTAGGGTCTAAAACTCCCTCATTATCCGTCGCTGAAGCGGCGTTCAAGCAAATGGGGAGCCGACCCGAAGAGTTGTTAAAGGCCCTAAACGTCTGTCGCCAGTTGCCGCAAGAAGCCCTCGTTGACGAGCATTTTCCGACCATTGCCCAGGCTTTTGGCACGGCGGCAGCTGATGTTGAGATTCAAAAGATAGAAGCTTTAGGCCCGCTTGCTGAGGCCGTCTTTTCTCGCATTTGCACTATCGGAGGAAATGTCAAAGGCAGTTTTACGGCGCCGACATTGAGGGAGTTTTCTGCACAAATCGGTCGAGAAGTGACGTCCGGAGATGTTCAAGGCGCTATTAATTTGATGACTTCGGCCAACTTGCTCATGCGAGTCAGCCATGGGGTCTATGGGGTGACTGACAGTTTTGTCGAACAAGCGTGGGTAACGCGATTGCAGGCCGAGGATATATTGCGAACCAACTCGCCTTAAATCTTTAAGCGTTGCAGCGGGTCGATTTGGTCGTACATGGTTTTGCATCACGCCATCGGCTCTTGCTCAGCACGGCGCTTGTTGAGTCTTTCGATCAGCATGTCGACGCGGTCGCCACCCCAGAACAACTCGCCGTCGAGCACGAACATCGGCACGCCGAATACACCCATTGCCTCGGCTTCGTCGATCACACGTTCATGCTCGTTGCGGCCCGGCCCTTCGGCCCAGGCTTCATAGGCGGTAGGATCGCCGCCTATGTCGGCAATCAGCCCCTTCATCGCCGCCAGCGAATCAATGTCCAGCTCGCGCTTCCAGAAGCGCACGAACACGGTGTCGTTGTAGATGCGGAACAGGCCGTTCTGCTTGGCGAACAACAAACCGGCATTGGCGTAGTAGCCGTTATAGACCCGCTCCGGGCCTTTCAGTACCAGGCTCTGGACGTTGGCCAGGCGACGCGCATCCATGTAGCTGTAGCGCACCCGTCGCCACTGATGGGCGTTGCGGGTTTCCAGTGTACCGAGATAGTCCTGTATTCGCAGTGTGTACGGATACCAGTCCAACTCCAGTTGGTATTCCTCGGCCAGCGCATAAGTGCGATCCTTGGCGACGAAAGCATACGGACTCTTGTAGTCAGTGTAGACGCGTACCGGTGTTTTCTTTTGCATACGTTCTCTTGTCGGTGGTGTCGAATGGATTCGGCTCTAACAGGTTGGTGAAGATGTTAACGGTTCGTATCTGTTGGCGTCAGCTGGAGATGCGCCTGGCGCGCAGGCCGAGTTGATGCAAGTCCAGCGTATCGGGCGTGACTCCCTGTTCACGCAGCAGATGCTTCTGCACTTTCGCAGTCGGCGTCTTGGGCAGGGCGGGTAATACCCGCAGGTAGCGTGGCAGCATGAAGTGGGGCAGTCGCGCTTGCAGGTGAGCAAACAGCGCTGCTAGTTCGAGTTGTTGGCCATCGGTAGTTGCCACCACCAGCATCACCTCGTCTTCGCCGAATTCGGAAGGCGCCGGAATCGCAGCGACTTCGCGGACTGCGGGGAAGGCCAGCACCTCGGCCTCGACTTCATGCGAAGAAATGTTCTCGCCGCGCCGGCGGATGCAGTCCTTGATTCGGTCCTTGAACAGATAGTCGCCGTCTGCATCGATTGTGAAACAGTCGCCGGTATGGAACCAGCCGTTGCGCCAAGCGCGGGCAGTGGCAGAATCGTCGCGGTGATAGCCATGGTTCATGGCCCAGGGCTGATCGGTGCGGATCACCAACTCACCGGTTGCGCCGGGCGGCACCTCGACATCGTTCTCGTCTACCAACCGCAATTGCACACCGGGACGCGGCCGGCCGCATACATGCGGCTTGGACGGGTTCGGGCCACAGCTCAGCGGCGTGCTGATCTCGGTCATGTTAAACAGCGTGTGGACTTCCACCCCGAAGCGCGCGGCGAATTCCGAGCCGATCGCCCCAAGCGGCACGATGAACACCATGCGCAGCGGGTGAGAGCGGTCATCCGGCCGCGGCGCTTGCTTGAGCAGGAAGCTGGCCATCACGCCGAGCAGGAATACGGATGTCACCTGCAGCCGCCGTATCGAACCCCAGAAGCGCTCGGTGGAAAAATTGGCGGTGACGCCGATCGAGCTGCCACGGCATAGTGCAGCCGAGGCGATGAAGGCGCCGCCGATATGGAATATCGGTAGGTGCAGCAGCTGGCGATCCTGTTGCAGCACGCATGGCCAGCCGACCGGGCCGACCGCGGTGTAACTGTGGCGATAGGAAGCCAGCACGCCCTTTGAGGCTCCGGTGGTGCCCGAGGTGTAGATGATGAACTGGGTGTCCCACGGCGCCAGCAGGGGATCGGGCAGCGGCGTCGGCGCCGGCGTGGTCAGCACGCTGGCCGGATGTATTGCCCGGCTCGCCGATGGTGTCGCTGTTTGTGCCACCGTCTGTGCTTGCACATCGGGCCCGTTCACCACGATGGTCGCTAGCGCCGGGCCGGCAGCTTCTTCTAGTCGCTCCAGCAGCTCCGGCTCGACCACCGCCAGCCGGGCGCCGGCATTTTCCACCACATGCCGCAACAGGCTGCCCAGGTAGGCGGTGTTGACCGGCACCGCGATGGCGCCAAGGTAGTGCAGCGCGAACATTACTCGTAACGCAAAACCGCTGTTGCCCAGCATCAGCAGCACCGTGTCGCCGCGGCCTACGTTGAGCGCGGCCAGGCCGTTGGCAGTGCTGCGTACCTTGTCTAGCGTGCTGCGAAACGTCCAGTTCGCTTCATCCTCGAACGCCGCATACACAGCGTCTGGTCGCTCCTGCGCATGGCGTTCCAGTGCATAACGCAGCACGGATTGTTCGTGGGGCGGAGCGGCACTGCTGGATTGCATCAATGTCCTCGTCTTTGCTATCGGGCACTAGTAAATATCGGGCTATCTTTTCCCATCTGGTACAAGTTCTTTAGTGCCTCGACTTTGAGAATCCGTCTTTGATCCAAAGAGTTGCTCTTCTGCTACCTATCATCAGGAACAAGATTAAAGATACCATTTCTGGGTACATGCGGCTAAAGTCCCTGTATTGAAAGCTACCACCTGGTGGAGCTAGAAAGTAATAAGCCACGTTGTTAAGCACCATGCCTAAGGTAAGAGTAAGAATAAAAGTCAATCGTTGCCAGCCCCTACAGCAGAGGTTTTCAGAAAACTACGGCGAGAGGATTCGGTCATATGCACTACGTTTATGTTGTCTAAGACTGATTACTTCGACGCGCTTGATTTGTCTATACTTTACTGCAACATATGTAGCGTGCTGGAGAGCAAGTCATGACCCAAGAAAGCTGGAAAACCGCTTACCGCTCGTTTTATTACGAGCATGCACCCATTCCGCAAGATCTGTCGCTAGATCCCAAAAGCACTGCGTTGCTCATCATAGATGTTCAAAACACTTATCTAACCGAGTCCTCGGATCCGATTGAGCGCGTACGCTGGGCGCCGTTTATGACGCGCATGCATACTCAAGTCATTCCCAATATAAAACGTTTGATTGAAACCCGGCGAGCCCGAGCGATGAATGTCCTTTTCGCTCGCATCGCCTGTCAAACGCCAGATGGACGCGATCGCTCGCTTTCACAACGTAAACCGGGGTTCAACAACCTTTTGTTGCCTAGAGACGAGTGGGCAAGTCAGATCATTGATGCGCTGAGGCCGAAACCTGAGGAAATCGTCGTACTAAAGACGACCGATAGTGCGCTTACCGGGACAAACCTTCGTCTCATGCTACATAACCTAGGCATTGAGCATGTCATTTGCGTGGGGATCTTTACCGACCAATGCGTATCAAGCACGGTACGAAGTCTGGCTGACGAGAGTTTTGACGTTACAGTTTGCCGCGATGCGTGCGCTGCCGCGACGGATGAGATCCATGATAACGAACTAAAGGCTATCAACTGGATTTATTGCCAGGTAGCTAGCACAGATGAAACCATAGGTTTTATTTGTTAAGTATCAACACTGCTGTCCGGTTAAACCGGGTTGAACCTTGCGGGCGCCGCTTACGCGGTAAGAACAGCGAAGATGCTATTGACGTAGATACTTTTGAAAGAACAGACGAGTTCGTTCTTCGGCTTGTTTAGTGGCAACTGGGTCGTGAGATAGCGTGTATCCCGCTAAAAAGACATTGTCTGAATTTGTCGAACAATCGGTGCGCACCGTACCGAATTAAAACGCAGACGCGACCAGAGCGAGTTTATTGCGCGCGGGATGGCCTCGCTCAATGCCGCGAGGCAAACCAAGGACTACGTCGATTCAGTCGTCGTCATCGATGACTTGCAGCGCAAGTGTTGAACTGGCTGGCACCCGGAAGAAACTTGGCGCCTGCAGGCAAGGAAGAGCGTTAGGCAGTTAGTCAGACCTACACACTGGGGTCACAGCGCGAGTCACGCAATGCAGCATGAACCGGTGTCTTGCTCTTAATGCCCTTTCATTTTGTTCGGTAGCCAGAGTGCGATCTCTGGCCATAAGACCAACATGAAAAGAAGTAAGAACATAATGATGTGGAAGGGGATCGTGCCTTTCACGACTTCGCTGAGTTTGCCCTTCCAAATACTTTGAATAACAAAGAGATTGATACCGATCGGTGGCGTGATCATGCCGAGTTCGACAAACAGCACAAGCACGACCCCAAAGAAAACCGGATCAACACCGTAGTGGGTCAACACCGGAAAGAGCAGAGGTACGGTAATCACGATCATCCCCAGGCCCTCAACCAGACAACCGAGCACCGTATACAACAGAAAGATAACAAGAAAAAATTCAAGCTTGCTGAGCTTGAGTCCAACGATATAACTTGTGACTTCTTCGCCGATGCCTGCGTAAGTCATCGCATAAGAAAACAAGTAGGCTGAGAAAATGATGAAAAGAATATTTCCTGCACCCTTGATTGTCTGGCTTAAGGAGATGTTCAAGATCAACCAAGAAAATTTTCCCCAGGTGATGTTGACGATGACGGCTAGAATGCATCCGAGTGCCGCCGCCTCGGTCGGAGTAGCCAAGCCAACATAGAGGCTGCCAAACGTCAGCACGATCAGAAAGACGAAGGGAAGTACATCTGCAAGCGCTTGAAATAATTCCTGGAGCGATTCTGGCCCTTTCTCGGTGGGCACAGTGCTTGGCTTTAACTTCACGTGCACGGCTGTGTAGACCATAAACATTAGCGTGAGCAGGATCCCGGGCACGACACCTGCCATGAACAAGCGGGCAACGGAGGTGTCCGTGAAAGCGCCGTAGATGATCATCACTAGGCTCGGGGGGATCAGAATGCCTAAGGTGCCACCGGCAGCTAGGGAGCCTGCAGACAGAGCTCGATCATATTTGCGAGCGATGAGTTGAGGCAAAGCGACTTTACCGATCGCTGCCGCTGTGGCGACGCTTGAACCGCTGATGGCTGAGAAGAGCGCGCAACCGACGATGTTCGTTTGTAGCAATCCGCCTGGTAGTGGCGCGAAGAGTTTAGACAAACCGCGGTAGACCCGTTGACTCACCCCGCCCCGTTGAAGTAGTTCGGCCATCAACATGAAGAGGGGGATGGCCGTCAACGCAGAACTCTCCATGGATCCGACGCTGACGATCCCTAAGCCTCTTAACGCATCAAAGCCACCCTGAAGAAAGAGATAGAAGACCGCTGGAACCCCGATGGCTAGGGGCACCGCCATTCCACACCCAAGCAGGACAAGGAAAGTAAAAAAGACAAGACCAAGTTCAAGACCAGGAGGCACGGTTCTTCCAGTTTTCTATTGTTTTAATCGAGAGGATGTCGGCTCAAGGCAATTTTGATATTTTTGCCTGCGTTTCGCAGCACAGCGAGCAATAATGCAATGCTACCGATCACCATTGCGGCTCTGGGCACCCAGAGGGGTGTGGCAAGAAAAGTTGCCGCGCGCTCGCCCGATTCAATCGTGAGCAGTTCGATGCGGATGAATTGCCAGACAAGAATCGCGAGAAAGGTGAGGGCAAGCAGATCGAACACCACAACGAGGATGGCTCGTCGTCTGCCGGTTAACTTGTCGAGAATGAATTCGACATGATGGAACTGTCCATGGACATAGCTGACCGACAGGCTTAGAAAGGTGATGGCCAGAAGCAGGTAGCTGCTGACCTCGTCGGCGAATTGCAGCGAGAAACTGAACAAGGCTCGCCCTATGACCTCGACGCCCACCATCAACACCATCGCCGCCAATAGTATCCGGCACAGGAGTTCCATGACAGAATCCAGTCGGGTCACCTCAGCAGGAGGCTCTCCCTCGTCCTCCTCCCAGTCAAGATCCGGGAGGGGCGCTTCGCGATCGCTTGATGAAGTCATATCGTGTGCTCAGCGCTTAAGGGCTGCGCGAAGCTTTGCAACGATTTCTACAGCCTCTGGGCCGTTCGCCTTTGCCCAAGTATTCCAATAGGGCTCCATCTTCGCGGTCGCAGCTTTTACGTCGCCCTCCGTCGCAACTGTGACAGTCATGATCTCTTTCATTTTGATTGTAGTGGTGTCATCATCGCGCTGCATGACGTCAGTCAGCGAAACCACTGACTCTTTGATGATTTTTCGTACGGTTGCCTGCGACTCTGGCGAGAGTTTCTCAAACGCTGTCTTATTGACAATCAGATTCGAGTCGAAATATCCGACTGTCAATCTATAGTTGTACTTGAAGGACTCACGCCAGCCCCACGCGCCAGGCGCTGACGAGGTGAACACGGTGTCAATGACGCCACGGTCAAGACCTGAGGAGATGTCTGGCGTGCCAAGCGTCACCGGCGTGCCACCAAATCTTTTCACGAACTCGCCTTGCTCGGGCGTGGTCACGCGTACTTTTTGCCCCTGCATGTCGGTAGACGTCACTAACTTCTTGGTTGACCAACTCACTTGCGCGGGATAGGAGTATTGCCCGAGCAGAATCACACCCTTCTTCGCGTAGGCTGCTTCAAGGTAAGGGCGTATGATTTCGAGCGCTTGGGCAAACTCTTTTTCTGTCTGAATTAACATGGGTAAGCGGATGGCGCCGGCGAAGGGCATACTGCCATGGTAGAACGCATCGTCGCCCATCTGCACGACACCATCAGCGACTGCGCCAGT
>CAMCZQ010000125.1 GCA_945887835.1 Bordetella parapertussis
ACCAAGCTTGGTACGACGTACTTGAGTATGGTGTTATCGGACTTAGGGGGCTCGCAGGTGCTGGCGAGTGCGGGCTATAACGCGGGGCCGGGCCGCCCCATGTTGTGGCGCTCGAAGCTTGACGGTAAGGTTGAAGGCGCGATCTTTGCCGAAACCATCCCGTTCAACGAAACGCGTGACTATGTCAAAGCCGTCATGTCCAACGCGGTGTATTACGCGGCTTTATTTAGCGGTCAACCGCAGTCGCTCAAACAACGGCTAGGCGAAATTGTGCCTCAGCCTTATGGGCGCACACCTCTGCCGTGAGTGCTGATCACGCAACCGAAGGTTTAAAAATTTATATCGTCGGTGGCGCGGTACGTGATGCCTTGCTTGGTCTGCCCGCGGGCGATCGCGACTGGGTGGTCGTTGGAACCACCCCTGAAATCATGGTGGCCCGAGGGTTTATTCCGGTGGGTGGCGATTTTCCGGTGTTCTTGCATCCAGTGACCAAAGAAGAATACGCACTGGCTCGTACCGAACGTAAGTCGGGCCGAGGCTATAAGGGCTTTACGTTTTACACCGGTGCTGAGGTCGCGCTAGAAGAGGATCTTAAGCGTCGTGACTTAACCGTTAACGCGATCGCGCAATCGATGGCTGGCGAGTTGGTGGATCCGTTGAATGGTGTGCAAGATCTACGTGCAAAAATCTTGCGACACGTTGGGCCTGCGTTTGAAGAAGACCCAGTGCGAATTTTGCGACTGGCGCGGTTTATGGCTCGCTTCACTGAGTTTGCCGTCGCCTCGGAGACTTTGGCTCTGTGCCACAAAATGGTTGCCTCAGGCGAGGTCGATGCGTTGGTGCCAGAGCGCGTTTGGCAAGAGTTGTCTCGAGGCTTATTGTCTGAGCAACCATCGCGGATGCTGGGGCTGTTGGCTGACGTTGGCGCAGCCAGTCGAATCCTGCCTGAACTGGTGCTGAGCCCGCGCGTGCAGGATTTGGTGGATCGGGCCGCGCAACAAGGCTTGCCGTTAGCGTCGCGGTACGCGGTGTTATGCCTCGAGACCAGTGAGCTCAAGGCGTTTGCAACGCGATTGCGTGTGCCGTCAGAGTGCGCCGACATGGCGCGCTTGTTGCCGCTCGTATTGGCTGCGCTGTTGCAATTAAGTCAGAAGCTGTCAACTGGCGAGGGTGGCGCAAACGATGGTGCGACAGCAACAACTCGTCAGCGCAATGCGTCTCATGGCGCAGACGATGGTCTTAAATCCTCGAGCGAAGCGTCCCCCGCGTTGAAAGACGCAGAGCATGCAGACGCGGTATTGTCGTTGTTTGAAACGTGCGATGCATTACGTAAGCCTGAACGCTTTGAGGCGTTGCTACAAACAGCAGGTTGTGTGGATGAGGTTGTATTCGCACTGCGCGAGGTTTGGCAGTCTTGGTTGCAAGTCGTATTGGCGGTCGATGCCGGCGCCGCCGCGCGCTCGGCCAGTGCGCCCGATCGGATCAAACAACGGGTGCGCGCTGCGCGCTTAGCGGCATTGCAAGGCAGAACTTAAAAAAGGTAGCGCACTCATGTTTCAAGAAGCTGAAGCAGATCCGCAGCTGTCGCAAGACGAGTTTAAAAAAATCGAAGAACACTTGCGCATACAGTTGGTGAACCAGCAGTATCGTCACCTCGCGCTTAAAGATCGAGCATTGTTGATTTTAGTGGCCGGTATTGATGGGGCAGGAAAAGGCGAAACGATCAATCTGCTAAACGAGTGGATGGATCCGCGTCATATTCATACGATTGCTTTTCCAGAGGCGAGCCGCGAGGATCGGGCCTATCCCGACGCGCGCAGATTTTGGATGAAATTACCTGCGAAAGGTGAGATCGGGATCGTGTTTGGTTCGCGGTACACCTCCTTGTTTAAGGAGGCAGCTCGCAAGCAGCCAAACTTAGAAGCGCTTGAACAAGACCTTCTTTTAGTTAAACGTTTTGAGTCAACCTTGGCAGCTAATGGCGTACAGATTCTTAAGCTTTGGTTTCACTTGTCGCGTGAGGCGCAGCAAGCGCGCATTGACGACTTGTTGGCGAACCCCTCGACAGCATGGCAGGTGGATAAACTCGCTTTAAGAGCGCACAAGAAATTTGCTTCGATCCGGCGCGCCAGTCAGTTGATTTTGGATGGCACCGATGCGCCTCATGCGCCCTGGGTTGTGGTCCCGAGTGCCGATCCGAAGCTCAAAATGGTGCGTACCGCTCAAGCAGTATTAGCGTCGCTTAAGTCCGGTGCGATTCGAGTGCCGGTGTTTCACGAGCCTGATAGCGTGCCTGCCACTCAGTCGCAAGTGAACTGGCTCGAGCAGATTGATCACAACGCCACCTTAAGTAAGAGTGACTACGACACGCAAATTTTGCTGTTGCAGAATCGCTTGGCACAACTTGTGCGTCACAAAGGGTTTAAAAAGCGCGCGTTGGCACTGGTCTTTGAAGGCTCGGATGCGGCGGGTAAGGGTGGTGCGATTCGCCGTGTCACGCGTGCGATTGATGCGCGTCACTTTGATGTCATGCCCATCGCTGCCCCCACGCAGTCTGAAATGTCTCGGCCTTATTTATGGCGCTTTTGGCAAAATGTACCCAGGCAAGGCCGTATTGCGATATTTGATCGGTCTTGGTACGGGCGCGTGCTGGTTGAACGCGTCGAAAAACTGATTACGCGGGCTGTCTGGACGCGCGCCTATGATGAGATCAACGACTTTGAACAGCAGATGGTCGAGAAGGGCACGATTGTGCTTAAGTTTTGGCTAGCCGTGACGCCCGACGAGCAACTTAAGCGTTTTAAAGAACGCTCACACTCACCTTTTAAACAATTTAAAATCACCGCAGACGACTGGCGTAATCGACGCAAAGCCAAGGCTTATGCGGTTGCCGCAAACGAGATGTTTACCCACACCAACACCGCGAGGGCACCTTGGCATATTTTGCCCGCCAACGACAAGCACTATGCGCGTGTCGAGGTTCTGAAATTAATTGTGAAGGCGCTTGAAGATGCTCAGCGCTAAGTGCCCGCTTTGTCAAACGCCAGGCGGCACGGTCTTGTGGCAAAACGAACACTTACGCGTGATTGATGCGTGCGATGCGTTATACCCGGGGTTCACGCGGGTGATCTGGACCGCCCACGTGGTAGAGATGACTGACCTGAGCGCAGTAGAGCAGTCTGAGTTGTTGCGAATCGTGCTGCTCGTTGAACAGGTGCAGCGGTTAGAGCTCAAGCCCGACAAGGTCAACCTGGCAGCGTTCGGCAATGTCGTACCTCATCTGCATTGGCACGTGATTCCGCGCTGGCAAGATGATCCGCATTTTCCGCAGGCGGTGTGGGCCGCTTTGCCCTTAGCCGATGCTCAAGCGCAGGCCGCTCAAGAGGCGTGGCGTGCGCGTGTGCAACAGCAGTTAAACGCTTACCACCAAGTGTTGGTCGGCCGACTGGATGGCAGATGACTTCTCAGCCGCGCGTAAGTTCTAATCGTTTGACGCAAGCGGATCTATCCGCGCACCGCACCAAGCTGGCGCCGGCCTGGCAGGCTGTGTTGGGCACCGATGAATTGAAGCGTGTGCTTGTTGACTTGACTGCAATGCTCGCGCAGCGGTTGCGCAGCGAGGCGGTCATTTATCCCACGCAACCTTTTCGGGCGCTTGAATCTTTAACGCCTAACGCCGTGCGAGTGGTGATCCTGGGCCAGGATCCCTATCACGGTGCGGGGCAAGCACAGGGGCTGGCATTTTCTGTTCCGGATGGCGTGGCGCGCCCACCCAGTCTGCGCAATATTCTCACTGAGATCGAGCTTGAGTATCCTGATGACCCTTCGCAATTGGTGCTCAAACCCAATGCGGCCAACAATGACTTATCGCGCTGGGTGCGACAAGGGGTTTTATTGTTAAACACCGCTCTGACAGTCGAAGACGGGCAGCCGGCATCGCATGCCAAAAAAGGGTGGGAGACTGTGACCGACGCGTTGATCCAAGCGGTGGCAAAAGACCAAAACCCTAAGGTATTTATGCTGTGGGGCGCGCATGCGCAAACCAAGCAAGACTTGCTGGCCAGTCAGCCTCAGCACTTGATTTTGACCTGCAACCACCCCTCACCTCTGTCGGCGCGCCGAGGTGCCAATCCCTTTATTGGCTGCGGTCATTTCAAAACCGCCAATGCGTGGTTATTACAACAAAATTTGCAAGTAATTGACTGGAAAGCATAATTATCCGCACTAAAGGGTTTACCCCGACTGAAAACTAGGGTAGTATTCGGTCACTGCAAAAAAGATGTCGCAGTTGCTGGCGAGTAAAGCTCAGCCAGGTAACACACATCATCGATTTCTGACCTCCTTTCCTTTCGTGGGCAGCAAGTGTGATCCAGATAGAGGGATCACCAGCCCAGACGTTCGGTTGAATCGGTCGGCACGATGCTCGATTCAACCGACTACCGCCGGTCTACCAATTCTCCGGGCTGCGTCATATGGCCACTATCTGGCCTCTAGGAAAGTCATGTCCTTCGATTCGTTAGGGCTCGCGCCCGCTTTACTCTCTTCAATTGAACGTACGGGTTTTACAACGCCCACGCCTGTGCAAATGGCAGCGATTCCGCCTGCTATGGCCGGCTCTGACTTAATGGTCTCGTCGCAAACCGGGAGCGGCAAAACAGCAGCATTTATGTTGCCAGCGTTACACCGTATTGCACAAAAATCCGCCAATAAAGGCCGTGGTGTGCAGGTGTTGGTGTTGACCCCCACTCGCGAACTCGCCTTGCAAGTTAGCGAAGCCACCGCAGCTTACGGCAGCAATCTTGATGATTTACGCATCGCCACGGTCGTGGGCGGCATGCCTTATGGCGCCCAACTGAAAGCCTTGTCGCGTCGTGTTGACGTGCTGGTGGCGACCCCTGGTCGTTTGCTGGATCACTTGCAAGCGCGTCGGGTTGATTTATCAACCGTACACACACTCGTGCTCGACGAAGCTGATCGTATGCTCGATATGGGCTTTATCGATGATATCAATACCATCGTTGACCGCACGCCTCAAGATCGTCAAACCTTGTTGTTTTCAGCAACGCTTGATGGCACCGTCGCCAAGTTGGCCGCTCGTATGATGCGCGACCCACAGCGGATTGAATTGGCTTCGCAGTCAGATCGTCACGCCAACATTACGCAAACTCTGTTGTATGCAGATGACGCAGGCCATAAGCTACGCCTGCTCGATCACATTTTGCGCGATGCTGAGATGGGTCAAGCAATTGTTTTTACTGCCACGAAGCGCGGTGCAGATGATCTGGCTGAGCATTTGGCTGACACGGGTTTTTCAGTGATGGCGTTGCATGGTGACATGAATCAACGTCAGCGTTCACGTACCCTGACTGAAGTGCAAGACGGTCGCGTACGTGTGTTGGTGGCCACTGATGTCGCCGCACGCGGCATCGACGTGCAAGCCATCAGTCACGCCATTAATTATGATCTGCCAATGCAGCCTGAAGATTATGTGCACCGCATCGGCCGTACTGGCCGCGCTGGGCGCGATGGTTTGGCTTACACCTTGGCCGTTCATGGCGAGCGTCATAAAGTGCGCCGTATCGAGCACTTCATTGGTCATCAAATCCCCTCAGAAGTGATTGCAGGCCTTGAGCCGCAACGTACACCAAGCGCGCGCCCCGAAGGCGCTGGCCGTGGTGCAGGTGGCAAAAAGGGCGGACGTTTTAGCAACGACCGTAGTTCGGCCCCCAGTGGTGGTTACGCCGGTCGTGAATCACGCCCCTATGCGCCACGCGGTGACAAGCCGTTTGCCGACCGTGGCGAGCGTAGCTTTGCGCCACGAGGTGAGAAGCCCTTCGCGCCTCGCGGTGACAAGCCTTTTGCTCCACGTGGCGATAAGCCTTTCGCAGATCGTGGCGAAAAATCCTTTGCGCCTCGTGGCGACAAACCGTTTGCCCCGCGCGGTGAAAAATCATACGCACCACGTGGTGAAAAATCGTATGGCGATCGTAGCTACGCCCCACGCGGTGATCAACCGCATGCCGCACGCAGCGAAAATCCTTACGCCAACGCACGCACCGAGCCACGTTCGTTTGAGCCCCGCACTGACCGTGGTGCCTCAGATCGTCCTGCCTATGCAGGTAAGCCTGCTCGCCCAGCGCGCGACTTTGCGCCACGTGCCGCAGCACCCAGTGGTAAAACCTTTGCACCACGCGGTGACGGCCCAGCTCGTGCAGGTGCACCTCGTCCAGGCGCACCGCGTGCCGCCACGGGTGCACGTCGTGGCTTTACCTTTGACGGCGGTCGCCGTTAAGTCGTAGAAACGCAGTGCCTGCCGAGACCTCAATCCCGGTAAGCGCTGACGCGCTGGCGCATAGCCAACGTGTCAGCGCTTTTTTACATGCGCAGATTCTAGAGCAGGGTGGCTGGATACCGTTCAGTCAATGGATGCATCACGTGCTGTATGCACCGGGGCTTGGCTACTATGCAGCGGGCAGCGTTAAGCTTGCCGAAGCGAGTTTAGTATCGCAGCCGCGCGAGAGCCAGAGCGACGCTCATGACAGCACCAACAGCAACAGCAACAGCAATCCTCGTGGCGCGCTCAGCGGCGATTTCGTCACAGCGCCACAACTCACACCGTTATTTGGTCATACGCTGGCACGACAGGTGCTCGAAGTATTGCAGCAATCTGCCTCGGCGGACATCCTTGAATTTGGTGCCGGTAGCGGCGCGTTGGCGCACAGCGTTTTAAGTGCGCTCGATTCGCAAGGCTTCACCGCCAACTATTTCATACTTGAAGTGTCTGCCGACTTAAGACTCAGGCAGCAGCAATTGCTTGCACCCTGGGGCAAACGCGTCGTTTGGCTCGAGCGTACCCCTACTCAGTTCACGGGCTGTATTCTGGCCAACGAAGTGCTTGATGCAATGCCGGTCGAACTCTTTGCCTGGTCAGAGCACGAAGATCAAGTGTTGCAGCGCGGCGTGGTGTCTGAGGGCGAGGGTTTTCAGTATCAAGACCGCGTGGCACCCACAGCGCTTGAGCAGGCGGTGCGTGCGCGTATGCCCTACCTGCCAGTCTATCGCTCTGAAATCAATCTGCAGGCCGAAGCCTGGGTGCGCGATCTAGCCACCTGGCTGACTAAGGGCGCGGCCTTAGTCATTGATTATGGCTTTCCACGCCACGAGTTTTTTCATCCTCAGCGTCAACGTGGCACGCTGATGTGCCATATCCAGCATCGTGCACACGATGATGTGTTTTTAGCGCCAGGCTTGCAAGATATCACCGCGCATGTGGACTTCACCGCCATCGCCGACACGGCGTTTACGGCGGGCCTTGAGGTGCTAGGCTACACGTCGCAGTCTAGGTTTTTATTGAATAGTGGTTTGCCAGACCTATTAAGCAAGCTTGAGCAAACCGATGCCAAGACCTTGGCACAGACCCACGGGGCAGTGCAAAAACTGCTGTCAGAAGCCGAGATGGGTGAACTCTTCAAAGTGATGGCGTTAAGCCGAGGCCTCGCCCACGTCTTGTCGGGCTTTAGCCGCGGCGATCGCAGCGCGCAGCTTTAGGCAAACAGCCGTGCTAACTCAACACCAGGTTCTGGCGCACGCATAAACGCTTCACCAACCAAAAAGGCCTGCACGTCGTTTGCGCGCATGTGTTGTACATCGGCAGGGCTCAAGATGCCGCTTTCTGTCACAACGCGCTTGCCAGCAGGAATGCGTGCCAATAAATCGAGCGTTGTCTGAAGCGATGTTTCAAAGGTGCGCAAGTTGCGATTGTTGATACCAAGTAACGTGGTATTTAAATCCAGCGCGATCTCAAGTTCTTGGGCATCGTGTACTTCAACCAACACATCCATGCCAAGCTCAAAGGCGCAGGCCTCAAACTCATTTAACTGTGTTGCGGTCAACGCCGATACGATCAACAAAATGCAGTCGGCCCCCATGGCGCGCGCGGCGATGATTTGATAGGGGTCGACCATAAAATCTTTACGCAATACCGGCAAATTGCAGGCGGCACGGGCTTGGCGTAAATAGTCGTCAGCGCCTTGAAAAAACTGCTCATCGGTTAGTACCGATAAACAGGCTGCGCCGTGTGCTGCGTAAGAGGTTGCGATTTCAGCAGGCTGAAAATTTTCGCGCAAAATACCTTTTGAGGGCGAAGCCTTTTTTATTTCCGCAATCACACCTGCGTGTCCGTTCTCGATTTTTGTTTCAATTGCTTGGGCAAAGCCACGAATGTCTTTGCGGGCCTTGGCCTCGGCAAGCAGACTGGCTTCGCTATGCACGGCACGTGCCGCAGCGACTTCTTGGGTTTTAACGGACAGAATTTTTTTGAGAATATCGCTCATGATGCAAACTTTTTTGTTTTGGCACAAAAGGCGTCGAGTTTCGCGCGTGCTGCACCGCTTGCAATCGCTTCGAACGCCATCTTGATACCTTGTTGAATCGAAGAGGCGTGGTTGCCAACGTAAATCGCCAAGCCCGCATTAAACGCGACAATGTCACGTGCCGTGCTCGGCTTGTTGGTGAGGGCTTCAAGTACGCGGTCGCGAGACTCTTCTTTGCTTGACACGCGAATGCCGCGATTTGACACCATGGTCAGGCCAAAATCTTCTGGATGAATTTCATACTCAGAAATGGCACCGTCTTTGAGTTCGCCGACCAGCGTGCCGGCACCCAGCGAGGCTTCATCCATGCCATCTTTGCCATGCACAATCATCACGTGTTTAGAACCCAGTAGTTGCAACACACGTACTTGGATGCCGACTAAATCAGAATGAAACACTCCCATCAATTGATTCGCTGCACCAGCAGGATTTGTTAACGGCCCAAGGATGTTAAAAATGGTGCGAACACCAAGTTCTTTGCGAATCGGTGCGATGTTTTTCATGGCGCCGTGATGGGCTTGCGCAAACATAAAGCCAATGCCGATCTCTTCAATGCACTCGGCGATTTGTGGCGGCGTGAGTGCGAGGTTGGCGCCTAAGGCTTCAAGCACATCTGCACTGCCAGATGACGACGAGGCACTGCGACCGCCGTGTTTGGCAATCGGTACGCCAGCTGCGGCGGTAACAAACATCGCCGTTGTTGAAATATTGAACGTGCTACTGCCATCGCCACCGGTGCCACACATGTCGACCATATCCTGAGGGTTTGCAACGTGCACGGGCGTGGCAAACTCACGCATCACTTCTGCTGCTGCCGTGATCTCGCCAACGGTCTCTTTTTTCACGCGCAGGCCCATTAACAACGCTGCAGCAATGGTGGGCGACATTTCGCCGCGCATCAACATGCGCATCAAATGCAGCATCTCGTCATGAAAAATCTCACGATGCTCGATACAGCGATGTAGTGCTTCGTTCGGGGTAATCATGCCTTGACCTCATCAAGCTCAAGAAAATTGCGCAACAGCGCATGGCCATGCTCGCTTAAGATCGATTCTGGATGAAACTGTACGCCATAAATCGGCAAGGTCTTGTGACGCACACCCATGATTTCGCCATCGGCCGTTTGCGCTGTGATCGCCAGACACTCGGGTATCGAGGCGCGCTCAATGGCTAGTGAGTGATAGCGAATCACGGTGTAGGGCGAGGGTAGGCCTTTAAAAACATCGCTGTTGGTGTGCGTAATGTCTGAAGTCTTGCCGTGCATGATTTTCTGGGCGCGAATAATCTTGCCACCAAAGGCTGCACCGATCGCTTGATGCCCAAGACACACGCCTAGAATTGGTTTTTTACCGGCATAGTGTTTGATGACCTCAATCGAGATACCCGCCTCGGCGGGCGAGCACGGCCCGGGCGACACGCAGATGTGATCAGGCGCAAGGGCATCAATCTCTTTAAGCGTGATTTGGTCGTTGCGAT
>CAMCZQ010000126.1 GCA_945887835.1 Bordetella parapertussis
ATCGAAGCATGAAAACGTAGTGATCCGTTGCGTAACACGGGCCGCACTATCGCGGCAGTTTCGCTGGCGGGTCAGCTTTGCAACGCGCGCGCCGTGTATAAGCCCAGCAGCGTTAATGCTAGCGAACCAGCAAGGCTGGCTGCAGAATAGGTTGCCGCCATCGCCAAGCGCCCTTCTTCAAGAAAGGCAACCGTCTCAGCCGAAAATGCTGAAAACGTGGTGAGTCCACCTAAAAATCCTGTGACAATTAACAGGCGCCAAAAAGGTGGCCACTCGGGGTGCGCAGCAACAACGCCGAGCACCAAGCCAATCAAATAACCCCCTATCATATTGGCGGTAAAGGTACCCCAAGGGATCGCATCAGCATGCCGATTCAGCCAAAGGGCAAGCAGCCAGCGTAACCAGGCACCCAGCGCCGCCCCCACGGCAATCGCAACAAAATGAAAGGGCGTGAAGAGCGCCATGGCTATAGGCTCGCGTGCTCGGCGATATACGCCCGTACACTTGCGACATCGCAAGGCAACACGGTCACTTTTTGCGGTAACGACTCGAGATTTTCAAGGCCAAGCGGCACCGACGCGGGGCGCCCAAGCGCCTCTTCAATGACCTCTGAAAACTTTGCTGGCAAGGCCGTTTCTAGCACCAGCATCGGCACGCCCTCTTCAACAAAAGGCGCAGCCACTTTCACACCATCAGCGGTATGCGGGTCAATCAAGATACCGGTACGATCCATGACCTGCCGAATCGTTGACAAGCGATCTTGATGCGTACTCGTACCCGATACAAATCCATAGCGCTCGGTGAACGCGGGCAGGAAGGCCGACAAATCAAACGAACCCTGTGCGGCGAGCTGTTGCCAGAGCTGGGCGACCCGCTCAGCGTCACGCCCGACCAAGTCAAACACAAAGCGCTCAAAGTTTGAAGCGCGTGAAATATCCATCGAGGGGCTTGAGGTTAAAAACGTTTGCGCGGCAGAGCGAGGCCGATAAATACCTGTGCGAAAGAACTCATCTAGGACATTGTTTTCGTTGGTGGCGAGCACCAGGCGCCTGATCGGCAAGCCCATGCTACGCGCAATATGCCCAGATAAGATATTGCCAAAATTGCCCGAAGGTACAGCAAACGATACCGGTTGCCCTGGGCCGGTGGTGGCACGCAACCAACCGTGAAAGTAATACACGATTTGCGCGGCAATACGCGCCCAGTTAATTGAGTTAACCGCACCCAAATGATATTTATTTTTAAAAGCTAAGTCGCCAGCAAGCGCCTTAACAATGTCTTGCGCTTCGTCAAAGACCCCTTTGACCGCAATATTATGAATATTGGCGTCTTGCAGTGAATACATTTGCGCGCGCTGAAACGCACTCATACGCCCATAGGGCGAAAGCATAAATACAGCGACGCTGTCTTTACCGCGCATCGCGTATTCAGCGGCTGAACCGGTATCACCCGACGTCGCACCCAAGATGTTGAGCGTGGCACCGCGCGTATGCAATACATACGGAAACACCTGCCCTAAAAACTGCATGGCCATATCTTTAAAGGCCAACGTCGGCCCCTCAGACAAGCCTAAGAGCGACAGACCATCGTACAGGGACCGCAGCGGAACAATTTCAGCACTTTGAAAAGTTTCTGACAGATAGGCCGCCTGCGTCAGCGCCTTGAGTTGAGCCGCTTCGATGTCACTGATAAATAGCGACAGCACTTCAGCCGCGAGTGCGTGATACGGCAAGCTGCGCCACGACTCGAGTTGCGCGGCAGACACCTGCGGGATGCTCTCAGGCATGGCCAAGCCACCATCGGTCGCCAAGCCTTCAAGCAAAATATCCGAGAAGCCCTGAGCTAGCATGCCACCGCGGGTTGAAACGTATTTCATGCGAGGCTTTCCAACCGCAAGCGTGTGACCCGTGACAGCACAAAAGGTAAGGCTTCAATTTTTACAATCGCAGCCTTGACATTACGCTCGATCGCTTCGTGCGTTAAAAAAATCAGTTCGGCGTCAGCGCCTTGTTCAGCAGGTTGCTGAATCATCGAACCAATTGAAATTTTTGCATCGGCCAACACGCGCGCTAACTCTGCAAGTACACCCGGCTGATCGGCCACTGTGAGACGCAAATAATAAGAGGTGACCACATCGTCGATCGACAAAATCGGCGTGTCAGACATTGCGTCGGGCTGAAACGCCAAATGTGGCACACGGTGTTCAGGATCTGCTGTGTGCAGACGCGTCACATCGACCAAGTCAGCGACCACCGCCGAGGCAGTGGGCTCTTCGCCAGCGCCTTTGCCGTAATAAAGCGTTTGACCCACTGCGTCGCCGCACACCAGCACAGCGTTCATGGCGCCCTCGACATTCGCCAAAAGCGACTTGACGGGCACAAGTGCTGGATGCACACGTAATTCGATCCCTTCAGGCCGACGTTTGGTGATCCCTAATAACTTAATGCGATAGCCAAGACGTTCAGCCAACTTGATGTCCTCGGCGGCCAGTTGAGAGATACCTTCGATGTACGCTTTATCAAACTGCACTGGGATACCAAAGGCTAAGGACGCCAACAGGGTCAGCTTATGCGCAGCGTCAACACCTTCGATATCAAAGGTAGGGTCAGCCTCGGCATAACCGAGTTTTTGCGCTTCAGCTAGGACGGTGGCAAACGGCAGACCGCGTGCGCGCATTTCGGACAAAATAAAATTCGTGGTGCCATTAATGATGCCCGCAACCCATTCAATTCGGTTGGCGGTTAACCCTTCGCGAATCGCTTTAATAATCGGGATACCACCGGCCACGGCAGCCTCGAAGGCAACCATCACACCGCGCGCCGAGGCTGCCGCGAAGATCTCAGTGCCGTACTTAGCGAGTAAAGCTTTGTTGGCCGTTACCACATGCTTGCCTTGTGCGATCGCCTCAAGCACTAATTCACGAGCCAGCGTATCGCCGCCGATCAGTTCGACCACGATATCAATCGAAGGGTCACGCACCACCTCAAAGGGGTCAACGCCCACCACGAGATCTGGCCCCAGCAGCTTGCGCGCTTTGGCCACATCGCGCACCGCCACACGCGTGACTTCGATTTTGCGCCCCGCCCGACGGGCAATTTCTTGTGCGTTGCGTGCCAGCACTTTATACGTGCCACCACCCACCACGCCTAACCCTAACAAACCAACTTTGATTGAATCCATTACAGCAACCCGTCCTTTCGAAACATATCTTTAATACCACGTACCGCCTGTCGGGTACGTTGCTCGTTTTCGATCAAGGCAAAGCGCACATACTCATCGCCATAATCGCCAAACCCAATACCCGGCGACACCGCAACCTTAGCCTCCTCGAGAATACGCTTAGCAAATTCAAGCGAGCCTTTGGCCCGATACTGCTCGGGGATATGGGCCCAGACATACATCGACGCTTTGGGGTTTTCAACCAGCCAGCCCGCCTCGTGCAAACCTTTGACCAAGACATCGCGACGGCTTTGGTATTTTTGCACCACTTCAGTCACACAATCTTGTGGGCCATCGAGTGCTGCAATCGCGGCCACCTGAATGGGGGTAAACGTGCCGTAATCGTGATAGCTTTTAATACGCGCCAAGGCATTGACTAGCTCGGCGTTGCCCACCATAAAGCCCACACGCCAGCCAGCCATGTTATAGCTTTTACTCATGGTAAAGAATTCGACGGCAACCTCGCGCGCACCTGGCACTTGCATAATCGAGGGTGCCTGATAGCCATCAAAGCAAATATCAGCGTAGGCTAAATCGTGCACCACGATGATGTTGTGCTCGCGGGCGAGGGCCACGACACGTTCAAAAAACGAAAGGTCAACACACTGCGCAGTCGGGTTACTTGGAAAACCCAAAATCATCATCTTGGGCTTTGGGATGGATTCGCGCACGGCGCGCTCAAGTTCTTGAAAAAAATCGGTGCCCGGCGTCATACACACCGAACGGATATTAGCCCCCGCAATCACTGCGCCATAAATATGGATGGGATAGCTTGGGTTAGGCACCAACACTGTGTCGCCCGCATCGAGCGTGGCCAGCATCAAATGGGCCAGGCCTTCCTTTGAGCCGATGGTGACGATTGCCTCAGAGTCGGGATCAAATTGCACCTGGTAACGGCGCGCATACCAGTCGGTAATGGCTTTACGTAGGCGGGGAATCCCTTTCGACACCGAATAACCATGAGTCGTCGGACGCGAAGCGGCTTCGACGAGTTTTTCGACGATGTGGGGTGGGGTTGGGCCGTCGGGGTTACCCATGGACATGTCGATGATGTCTTCGCCGCGATGGCGCGCCGCCATTTTGAGCTCAGCCGTGATGTTAAAAACATAGGGCGGCAAACGCTCAATTCGGGGGAACCTCTTCATTCATGCATCCTTGTTGGGGCGGGGCAACGCTACGGTAAGAGCTAAGCAATTCTGAACTCTATTAGACTTCAATTCACTTGTTTGCGCTGCAGCAAAGCCCTCTAATCTAGCGCAACCCGCCCGGTCTCGCAAATCAGCTTGAAAAGTCATAAAAATTTAACCATTTTGTCTTGAAAACCCCTCACCTTGCACCACACAAACCGCAAGCGATTGCGCTATAGTCTAGCGAACCTGCCGGAGTATTGATTGAAGCTTCACACAGATACCAACTCGGCAATGAATACCGTGACCGGTTACGGCGACGGGTTTGTCGAAATCAACAAAGTTCGCTTTAATCACGCGATTGCCTTTGGGCCGTTAGGCGAAATCGCCCGCTGGTCAGCCCAAAGCTCCCTTGATATCTCTACTGACCTGCTGCTTGCTGCAGCCAGACTAAGTGTGGCGCCTCTGGATCCGATGGCCTTTCTTGACTCAGACGAGGCAGGCGCGCGCCAAGTGGTCGGTGATAAGCCCGAAGTGCTTTTGGTTGGCACGGGAACCAAGCAAATGATGCTGCCTCACCACATTACGGCGCCGCTCTTAAAAATCGGTGTCGGCGTCGAGAGTATGACCACGCAGGCAGCTGCCCGCACCTTCAACATCCTGATGGCCGAGGGTCGCCAAGTGATCGCTGCCCTGATCCCCGAGGACCCACAGCCTTGAGCCCGAACACACACGACATGCCTACAAACGCCACTGCACCTCATCCTTCAGACTTACTTGGAAAACCCGCCCCAGCCTTCACAGTAGCAAGCACGATCGGTCAAATCACCCTGCAGCAATGCCTGGGGCGTGCGGTCGTGCTGTACTTTTATCCCAAAGACAACACCCCGGGCTGTACCACCGAGACCGAAAATTTTCGTGACTTGCACGATACGTTCCTGGCGGCTAACTGCGCGATCGTCGGGGCTTCGCGCGACTCTTTAAAGTCTCACGAAAATTTCAGTAAAAAACTCGAACTTCCGTTTCCGCTGATCGCAGACCCTGACGAGGTGCTGTGCACCCTGTATGGGGTCATGAAGCTTAAAAACATGTACGGCAAACAAGTGCGTGGCATTGAGCGCAGCACCTTTTTAATTGATACGCAGGGCAAACTTGCGCGCGTATGGCGAGGCGTCAAGGTGCCGGGGCATGCGCAAGAGGTGTTGACCGTGGCACAGGCGCTGGCGCAAACATAAAGATCTCGTGATAACTGAGTATTCATTTTTTAACCATTTTCTGGGAACCGCCCTTCATGCCTTTGCCCAAGCTACCGACACGCCCCGCTGCGATTTTAGATCTGACGGCTGTTGAACTGCGCGTAAAAACGACTGCGCGCGAACCCGAAGAGATCCAACCAGAGCTCGAGGGATTAAGTGCCACGCAACTGTCCGGGCAGACGACGCCTAGCCATACCCAGCACCCAACAAGTTCTGCGCACCTAAACGCAGTCTTACCGCCCCCTACCTCGCCAGCCATCGCCACACGCTCGCTCCTGCGCGATACACACGCTCGCGCGGGTGGCACGTCAACAAGCGTTTTAGCAAAAAAAGGCCGTGCGACGGGTACGCCAGGCGCTTCACGTGGCACGAAACGCGCGGGCAGCAAGCCCTCTGCCACGGGCGTGAGTAAGCTGTTTGTGCTGGACACCAATGTGCTGCTGCACGATCCGAGCTCGTTGTTTCGTTTTGAAGAGCACGATGTCTTTTTGCCGATGATGACGCTCGAGGAACTTGATCACCAAAAGAAAGGTATGACCGAGGTCGCGCGTAACGCCCGGCAAGTGAGCCGTTCGCTAGACACTCTGGTAGGCGACAACACCAAACTCGATGAAGGCTTGCCTCTTGACGGCTTAGGACACAAGGACGCAACCGGACGCCTCTATTTCCAAACCAAAGCGATGTCTGGCACTCTGCCCCCTGACTTACCGATGGGCAAGGCCGATAATCAAATTCTGGGCGTCGTGCGCTCGCTGCAAGCGCAGTTCGCCACTCGCGAAGTGGTGCTGGTCTCCAAAGATATCAATATGCGCTTAAAAGCGCGCGCGCTGGCGATGGCGGCTGAAGACTACTTCAACGACCACGTGCTTGAAGACTCAGACTTGCTCTACACGGGCGTATTGCAATTGCCCGAGAATTTTTGGAACAAACACGGCAAGGGCGTTGAGTCGTGGCAGCAAGGTGGCATCACGTTCTATCGCCTGAGCGGTCCGTTGTGCAGCCAGTTCATGATTAATCAATTCGTCTTTTTTGAGGGCCCGATGCCGCTCTACGCGCAGGTGCGCGAGGTCAACGGCAAAACTGCAGTGTTGGCCACTTTGCGTGACTACACTCACGGTAAAAACAATGTCTGGGGGGTCACCTCGCGTAACCGTGAGCAGAATTTTGCGATGAATCTGCTGATGAATCCAGAGTGTGACTTTGTGTCGTTGCTGGGTCAGGCCGGTACTGGAAAAACCTTGATGACGCTCGCCGCCGGGCTGGCTCAAGTGCTTGAAACTAAGCGCTATACCGAAATCATCATGACGCGCGTGACCGTGCCAGTGGGTGAGGACATTGGCTTTTTACCCGGTACCGAAGAAGAAAAAATGATGCCGTGGATGGGCGCTTTAGAGGATAATCTTGATGTGCTGAACATGGGCGAGACTGAAAGCGGTGGCACGACCTCTAGCAACAGCCATGGCAACGAGTGGGGCCGGGCTGCCACAATGGAGCTCATCCGCTCAAAAATAAAAGTCAAGTCGCTGAACTTCATGCGCGGGCGAACCTTCTTGAATAAATATCTCATCATCGACGAAGCGCAAAACTTAACGCCTAAGCAAATGAAGACACTCATCACCCGTGCAGGACCCGGCACCAAGGTGGTGTGTCTGGGCAACATCGCGCAAATCGACACACCCTACCTGACTGAAGGCAGCTCAGGCTTAACCTTTGTGGTAGACCGCTTTAAGGGCTGGCCCCATGCCGGACACGTCACGCTGCAACGCGGCGAGCGCTCGCGCCTGGCCGATTACGCGGGCGAGGTTCTCTAGTGTTCAGCGCAAGCTGCAACGACTGAGTCCTTAACTCCATGCCTACAGCTTGCATTCGCCCACTCTCCCACGCCCCGGTCGCCTTGACGCTTGGGGACGCAGCTGGCATCGGTCCAGAAATCGTGGTCAAGCTTCACGCTGAAGGCTTGCCTGCGGCCTGTGTCGTATATGGTGACACAGGCGCTCTGCGGCGTGCGTGCCAAGCGCTTGCCCAACCACTTCGCATCGTTGAACTCACAGCGCTAGATGCAACCGGCGAGCGCTACCGCGAACCCGGCTGTATTTTTGTGCGCCCAACCAGCCCCGCGTTGCCCGCTGACCTCCCGCTAGGCTTAGTCGACGCGCGCGCGGGTCGAGCCGCCTATGAGGCTCTGTGCTTGGCCATTGATGATGCACTGCTTGGTCAGGTCGCAGCAATCGTCACGGCGCCCTTGAACAAAGAAGCGATGCACGCAGCTGGGCTGGACTTTGCGGGGCACACAGAAATTTTAGCGCAGCGCTCGGGCGCACCGAAGGTAGCCATGATGCTGATCAACGACCACTTGCGCGTCATACTGGCCACCATTCACATTCCCCTGTCTGAAGTTGCGCCCGCCTTGAGCGTCGAACTTGAGCTGCGAACGATCGAACTCGCGCAACAAGCGTGTCAGGCAATGGGAATCGCAGCACCGCGGATCGGCGTCGCGGGCTTAAATCCACACGCCGGCGAACAGGGCAAGTTTGGCCGCGAAGAGCTCGAGCTCATCGCGCCGGCGATTGCGAGCGCCAGAGCGCGCGGTATTGACGCCTCAGGCCCTTGGCCTGGTGATACGCTTTTTATGCGCGCACGAAACGGCGAGTTCGACATCTGCGTCGCTCAATATCACGATCAAGGTTTGATCCCAATCAAATATCTTGGTGTGGATAAAGGGGTCAACATCACAGTGGGTCTGCCTTTTGTGCGTACCAGCGTTGATCACGGCACGGCGTTCGATATCGCGGGTAAAAACGTCGCAGATCCTTCTTCGCTCAGAGTCGCGTTCGAGACCGCACTCAGTCTGCTCAGACACCCTTGAGCGCCTACGCAAATATAGGGTTAACCCTAGTTTGAATAAAAATTAGTCAAAACTTAGTTTAAGTATCAAAGCTAAGTATATAATTTGCCTAGTCTTTATGCTTTGCAAGGCACCGAGAATGACTTTTAAGTTTAATGTATCCTGTCGCAAGCCTTGGCTGAGTTGCTTATTGAGCCTGGCTGTTGGCTTTTTTTGTGCACCCGCCTGGTCGCAAAGCACGGCTCAATCCGCTGCCAGCACAGTCAAAAAAACGACCTCTGTCACGAATCAGCCAAAAGCAAAAAAAACAACGAACAACGCCAAAAATACAAAAAAGAAAGTGGGCGCCTCAGGCACACCACAAGGGAGTCGCTCAGTGGCCGAGGCCGCGAATACACCCACTGGCAAGGCCACCAACAATAATTTCAAAGCAACGACAGTTAAACCCTCGAATGCACCACGCGCGCGTAACAGCGCCGCCGCAGCAACAGGTGTTGCTGCAGGAGTGGGGGCTGTTGCAAGTGCAGGTGTTAGCACTAGCACGGGTGGGATCAGCGCGGTGCGCTCGAACGTGGTGCTCGTGCAAGACCTCGGCAGTAATACCGTTTTATTTGCTCGGAACGACGGCCCACCCCGGCCGATCGCCTCGATCACCAAGCTCATGACTGCGATTGTGATCGTCGATGCAAATCAAGCGATGAGTGAAATTATCGAAGTCACAGCAAGCGATATCGACACCGTTAAGCACAGCCGTTCGCGCTTGCCGGTCGGCACAAAATTGTCACGCAGTGACATGTTGCACCTCGCGTTGATGTCGTCAGAAAATCGTGCAGCGAATGCCCTGGGTCGCCATTACCCCGGTGGCATGACTGCGTTTGTCGCTGCCATGAACAGCAAAGCCAAACAGCTGGGCATGACACAAAGCCGTTTCGTTGAGCCCACGGGTTTATCGAGCGAAAACGTAGCAAGTCCGCAAGATCTCGTCATACTGTTGCAAGCCTCGGCCTCGCGAGCAACCATTCGGCAATACACCACCGATGATCAACACGAAGTGCGCTCGAGCGGACACCCCACACTTTTTCGGAACACCAACATGCTGGTGTTAAATCCCACTTGGGATATCAAGGTGTCTAAGACCGGATATATCAGCGAAGCGGGTCAGTGTCTGGTCATGCTGGCACGGATCAATAGTCGCGACGTAGCAATTGTGCTTCTGAACGCTGAAGGCAAAGGCACACGAGTTGGCGATGCCGTCAAAATCAAACAATGGGTACTGCAGAAACAAGTGCTCGCAGGGCTTAACGGTAACCCGCTGCAGTAACCCGCTTCAGTAACCCGACGAGCCCCCGGAGCCACCCGCAAAATTCAAGAAGCGGGTGCTTGAGCCCTGAAA
>CAMCZQ010000127.1 GCA_945887835.1 Bordetella parapertussis
GCCGCCAGCAAGCCTAAGCACCCAAGCACCAACCACCTGCCCACACCCCATTCAAACATTGCCGCCCCAGCCCCATTGTTATCACTCAATTGAAATACCGTGAATCACTGTATCGATACACTCACTCGCGCCACGTCCTTCCTCTTACCGGTCTGCCTCAACCCCTTGCGAGGCCGCGCTGCGCACAGTCTCGCCCAGCCCGCCGGTCAGTGCCGCATCAGCCGACCTTGTCAAAAAAGAAAATCAAGAGATAACGACATATTGCAGCAAAACCAAACCGTCAGCGCATTATTTAACGAAGCAAAGCCTTTGAGACGCACTTAGTTTTGTATTTTCACCACACTTTTTTATAAAAAAAATAAATTTAACCCACAAGCTTTTTCAACAAGGCCAATTACCGCAAAGGTGTATCGAGGCGTGTTGATTACGGCTGATTGTCTAGCTCTTTTTTGAATAAATTCAAGGGTTAATACTAATAAATAAATTTAAAGGATGAGTATTGCATGTCTAGACCTGAACCACTAGAATTAGTACAGTTCGTTAATAAAAACACCACATGTAGTGTTACTCTTCGCCTCCGCCTCAAAACAAAATGATCCTGTTTGAGGCGAATATGACAGCTGAGTGACAACGACAGTCAGCCAGGCAGCAGGACCGAAAGACTCACACAGAACTCTCAGCGTGGCGTGTGCCACGTTCGTATCGCAGGAGCCCTATTTTATGCAAACCACTACCAATCCCGTCGAACGCCAAGGCGTCTCCCCACCGTTCGCTGCAGCAGCTGCGCCGCTCAGCGAAGCGGCCTGGACGCAGTATCACATCATCCGGCGCAACGGCGCAGTGGTGAACTTTGAGCCTAGCAAAATTGGCATTGCCATGACCAAGGCCTTTTTGGCGGTCAACGGCGGGCAAGGCGCCGCCTCGGCGCGCGTGCGCGAACTCGTCGATTCACTGACGCACCAGGTCGTCGCCGCCCTGATGCGCAGCCGTCCCAACGGCGGCACGTTTCACATCGAAGACATCCAAGATGCTGTCGAACTATCGCTGATGCGCTCGGGTGAACACGATGTCGCCCGTTCTTATGTGCTTTACCGCGAGCGGCGCTCGCAAGAGCGCTCGAAAAACAAAGCCGAACAGGCTCCCACCGAGGCACCCACTCTCAACGTGGTCGAAAACGGCATACGCAAGCCGCTCGACCTCGCAAAACTACAAGCCACCATCGAAGCTGCCGGTTTTGGCCTAGGCGAATTCGTTGACACCGCCACGATTCAAAAAGAAACACTCAAAAACCTGTACGACGGCGTACCTGTTGACGAAGTCTACAAATCAGCGATCCTGGCCGCACGCGCCATGGTCGAAAACGATCCAGCCTATAGCAAGGTCACAGCGCGTTTACTCTTGCACACCATTCGCAAAGAAGTGTTAAGCGAAGAGATCTCCCAAGAAGCCATGACCACCCAGTACGCGACCTACTTTCCGAAATTCATCAAGCGCGGGGTAGAGGGCGGCTTGTTAAATTCAGAACTCTCTCGCTATGACCTGCCGCGTTTGGCTGCGGCGTTGGACGCCAGTCGCGACTTGCAGTTCGACTACCTAGGCCTGCAAACACTTTATGACCGCTACTTCTTGCACCTGCGCGGCCAACGCATCGAGCTGCCCCAGGTATTTTTCATGCGCGTGGCCATGGGCTTAGCCATTGCCGAGATCGATCGCGAAGCCCGTGCGATCGAGTTCTATCAAATTTTGTCGTCATTTGATTTCATGAGCTCGACGCCAACGCTCTTTAACGCTGGCACCTTGCACTCGCAACTGTCCTCTTGCTATCTGACGACTGTGTCAGACAACCTTGATGGCATCTACGAGGCTATCAAAGAAAACGCCCTGCTGGCTAAATACGCAGGTGGCCTCGGTAACGACTGGACACCCGTGCGCGCGATGCGCAGTCACATCAAAGGCACAAACGGCGAAAGCCAGGGCGTCGTACCTTTCTTAAAAGTTGTCAATGACACCGCCGTTGCGGTGAACCAAGGGGGCAAACGCAAGGGTGCCGTCTGCTGCTACCTCGAATCGTGGCACCTCGACATCGAAGAGTTTCTCGAACTTCGCAAAAATACCGGTGACGAGCGCCGCCGCACCCACGACATGAACACGGCCAACTGGATTCCCGACCTGTTCATGAAGCGCGTACTCGAGGGCGGCAACTGGACACTATTTTCTCCGTCAGACTGCCCAGACCTGCACGACAAAGTCGGCGTCGCCTTTGAAAAAGCCTACGTTGGCTACGAAGAGAAAGCCGCCCGCGGTGATTTGCCTTTGCATAAAACGATGCCCGCTACGAACCTCTGGCGCAAAATGCTCTCGATGCTGTTTGAAACCGGCCACCCTTGGATCACGTTCAAAGATCCCAGCAATATCCGCTCGCCTCAGCAACACATTGGTGTGGTCCACAGCTCGAACCTGTGCACAGAAATCACGCTCAACACCAACGATTCTGAAATCGCAGTCTGCAACCTGGGCTCAGTGAACTTGATGGCGCACCTCAAGCACAACGCCGATGGCGCGCAAGAACTGGATCAAGACAAGCTGCAACGCACGATCAAGATCGCGATGCGCATGCTAGACAACGTGATCGATATTAATTACTACGCGGTGGATAAGGCGCGCAATTCAAACGTTCGTCATCGTCCAGTCGGCCTCGGCATCATGGGCTTTCAAGATTGTCTGCACGTGATGCGCGTGCCCTATGCCACACAAGCAGCAATCGACTTTGCTGATCGCTCAATGGAAGCGGTTTGCTATTACGCGTACAGCGCCTCAAGCGAACTCGCACAAGAGCGCGGTCGTTACGCAAGTTTTGATGGCTCGCTGTGGTCACGCGGCATCTTGCCTCATGACTCGATCGCGTTGTTACGCGAGCATCGTGGTGGTTATGTTGAAGTTGATGAATCCACTACGCTAGACTGGGATTCGTTGCGTGCACGCATCAAAACACACGGTATGCGTAACTCTAATTGCGTTGCAATTGCCCCAACCGCAACAATTTCGAATATTATTGGCGTGTCCGCATGTATAGAACCAACATATCAAAACTTGTACGTTAAATCGAACCTCTCCGGCGAGTTCACTGTGGTGAATGAACATCTTGTTCGTGACCTCAAGAAACTAGGCCTCTGGGATGAAGTGATGGTCGCCGACTTGAAGTACTTCGACGGCAGCTTATCCCGCATCGATCGCGTTCCTGCCGAACTGCGTGCCCTATACGCAACCGCCTTTGAAGTTGAACCCACCTGGATTGTCGAGTGCGCCGCACGTCGTCAAAAGTGGATCGATCAGGCGCAGTCTTTGAATATTTACATGGCTGGTGCCTCAGGCAAGAAGCTTGACGACACCTACAAGCTGGCTTGGTTGCGTGGTTTGAAAACGACTTACTACCTACGCACACTCGGTGCCACTAGTGCCGAAAAATCAACCGGTCGAGGCGGCGAACTGAATGCGGTCAATGCAGCGGGCGCCAGCTCAACGAGCGGTACGTTTGCGATAGCGGCCACACAAGCGCTACCCGAACCCGAAATCTTGGGCGTGGCCTGCACCATGAGACCTGGCGATCCAGGTTTCGAAGAGTGCGAAGCCTGCCAATAATGCGACTGAGAAAATAATGCTGACCTGGAACGATGAACCCACTACACAGACAACACCTCTTGCAGGTGGTGGTCTGATGCCCGCAGCCCTCGCACAAGCGATGGCAGCCTCTTTGCCTTCTCGCGCTGCAAGCGGCGTGTTTGGCGACTCTGCCTTGCCCACACTCGGCCTCAAACAAGAGCCAGTGATGGCTCGCGCCGCCAGCCGTGTTAATGCCGCTGACAAGCGCATCATTAACGGTCAGACCGATGTCAATCAACTGGTTCCCTTTAAATACAAATGGGCCTGGGAGAAATACATCGCCACTTGCGCAAATCACTGGATGCCTCAAGAGATCAATATGTCTCGTGACATCGCCCTCTGGAAAAACCCCACAGGGTTGACCGAAGACGAGCGTCGCATCATCAAGCGCAATCTTGGCTTTTTTGTCACGGCCGATTCTTTGGCTGCTAACAACATCGTGTTGGGCACCTATCGCCACATCACCGCCCCTGAATGCCGGCAGTTTTTATTACGCCAAGCCTTTGAAGAAGCCATTCACACGCACGCTTATCAATATATTGTTGAAAGCCTCGATTTAGATGAATCAGAAATCTTCAATGCGTACAACGAAGTGCCCTCGATTCGGGCTAAAGATCAGTTTCTGATTCCGTTTATCGATGCCATTGCCGACCCGCATTTTAAAACTGGCACACTTGAAAACGATCAAACGCTGCTGAAGTCGCTGATTGTTTTTGCTTGCCTGATGGAAGGTCTGTTCTTTTATGTCGGGTTTACGCAAATTCTTGCGCTCGGTCGCCAAAATAAAATGACTGGTGCTGCAGAGCAGTATATGTACATCCTGCGTGATGAGTCCATGCACTGCAATTTTGGTATTGATCTGATCAACACGATCAAACTCGAGAACCCCCAATTGTGGACCCCGGCTTTTCGCGAAGAAATTCGCGCGCTTTTTGCCAAAGCGGTCGATCTTGAGTACGCCTATGCTGAAGACACCATGCCACGCGGTGTGTTGGGTCTGAATGCACCGATGTTTAAGTCATACCTTAGATTCATTGCGAATCGTCGCTGCCAGCAAATCGGCATCGAACCGCTCTTCGCACAGGAAGAAAACCCCTTCCCGTGGATGGCAGAAATGATTGATCTAAAGAAAGAACGTAACTTTTTTGAAACACGCGTCATCGAATACCAAACCGGCGGTGCCCTTAACTGGGAATAAATCCACCGCTTTGTGATTCAAGACGCTGCAGTACATGCCAGGAGGCGGTTAGGCCCGCCCTCTGGTGCCATTTGAATTGGTTCGCGCCTCATTGCGAGAGGCAGTTCAAATGGCTGTGCCGGATTCATTAGCACAAACCGCTTTGCTACCGAAGTCTGGTAGCGGCTTGTGCCGATGAATAACTCGGGCGAAACAAAATCCCATGGTGGGATGCGTCAAGCACGGGTTTAACGTTTGGGACCCTGAACCAAGGAGTATTACCATGGCAACAGCCAAAAAAGCAGCAAAGAAAGCCCCTGCCAAGAAAGCCGCAGCTAAAAAGCCAGCGGCCAAAAAGGTAGTCAAGAAAGTCGCAGCTAAAAAAGTCGTTAAAAAGGCAGTAAAGAAAGTCGCAGCAAAGAAGAAGCCCGCCGCTAAAAAAGCTGCAGCTAGAAAGCCAGCAGCAAAAAAGGCAGCAGCTAGAAAGCCTGCAGCAAAAAAAGCTGTTAAGAAAGTAGCAAAAAAAGCTGTTAAGAAAGTCGCTAAAAAAGCCGCTCCTAAAAAGGCAGCAGCAAAAAAGCCAGCAGCAAAAAAAAAATAGTTAAAAAGCCAGCCGCTAAAAAGCCGGCAGCCGCTGCCCCCTCGACCGCAGCTGCACCAGGTGCTAAGACAGCCCTGAACCCTGCAGCCTCGTGGCCGTTTCCTACGGGTGGCCGTCCCTGAGCTTAATAGCTAAGGTTTGTAAGTTCAAACCGCCCGGTTCGCCGGGCGGTTTTTTTAACTTGTCTGACTCGCGGCCTGCCAACAAGGATGGTGTGTGCGCGTCAGGCCTCGCATGCTCAGTCGTGCTCAGAAGCTGCGATAATGGCATGAAGGCACTGCCTCTTGCAGGCTCGCCACCCACCCGTGCCCACCACAGTTTTTTATCGGAGTTGCCGCATGCTTGGTGAAATCTTGCGCTTTTTGCTTGAAATTGTTTTTTCTTTGTTAGGCGCTGCGCTCTTAGCACGCGCCTGGATCTACGCGGTCAAGCTACATCCCTCTAACCCAATATCGCAAGCGATTATGCAGGCCACCAACTGGCTTGTGCAGCCTTTACGAACGCTTGTTCCGTCTGCCAAGGGCTTTGACGGTGCCAGCCTGGTCGGTACTTTCCTAATCGCTGTCGTGTTTCTTTCGCTGCTTTGGCTGACTTCAACCGGCGTCATGCTTAGCCCAAAGCAGATTCCAAGCTTACTCGGAGCGGCGCTGGTAACCGTTGCGCGCTGGGCCTTAAACCTGATCGTCTGGCTTACGCTAATTCAGGCCGTGCTGTCGTGGATCAATCCGCTATCGCCTATCATGCCGGTTCTGCGCACCTTAACCGCGCCCTTGCTTGAGCCCATCAAGCGCATTATGCCGAACTTAGGCGGACTCAATCTATCGGCACTTGTTCTTTTAGTGTTGGCGCAAGTCGCCATGATGGTTCTGAATCGCATCAGCTTTTCGTTATTGGGCGTGTAGTGAAGCTGTTGCCTACGCCCACGAGATCCCAGGACCTCTCAAGGGGCGTTTGTGCTGAGTACCAAAAAGAGGATTTAGTTATTTTGACCGACGGGCACGACACGCGTGGGGCCTGAACCGCTGACAACCTGCACCCGTTGATTTAACACCAAAGGCACATCGGCCTCTTGAGCAATCACGCGGGTCTCGCCATTGTCTAACCGCACAGTGATCTCAAGACCATCTTTTTTACCGGCGCGGTCTTCAACGGCGTCACCCGCCAAGGCTCCTAAGATTGCCCCGCCTAAAACCGCCAGCGTGCGACCCGTACCGCCGCCAAGCGTGCTGCCGACGGCGCCACCCACTGCACCGCCTGCCACAACACCCGCCCCCGAGGTGCGTTCATTTTGAAGAGTGATCGGTCGTACATTTATCACGGTGCCGTTGCGCACGACTTGGTCGCGTTGCGCTTGCCCATAGGAATAGACGTTTGCCGAGGCGCTTGGCTTGGCGCACCCAGATACCAGCGCAACACTTGCCAGCAATGCAACGCCCGCCACGACGCGCGCTGTGTTTGTACGCGCAAACCGTGTAATTAGACTCATTTTCAGACTCCAAAAAAAACTACCCTCTAGCCAGGCAGTCGACTGCCGTAATGAGCATGCAGTTGCGCGTCGATTTCGGCGCGCGTGGGGGCATGATTTTGCGGGCCCCGAGACGCAATTTTAATTGAGCCCATCAGGTTGCCAAGCTTACAGGCTTCGAGCCAAGTCCAGCCAAGCGTCAGCGCATAGAGCAGGCCACCACGGTGCGCATCACCACAACCGGTTGGATCGAGCACGGCCTCTGGAATAACCGGCGCAATATGATGCTCTTGGCCCTCAGTATAAAGGCTTGCACCACTCGCACCACGCGTCACTACCACCGCCTGCAAACCCTGCGCCAATTGCGCAATTGTTTTGCCTGTGCGCTGTTCGACTACGCTGGCCTCGTAGTCGTTCACCGTGAATGCCTGTGCAAGCGATGCCATCTCAAGAATATCTTTGCCGTCATACAAGGGCATCGCCTGACCTAAGTCAAAGATAAAGGGCGTGCCTTGCGCATGCAAGCGCTTAGCGTGAGCCATCATGCCTGATTTTGAATCAGGCGCCACAATTGCCCAGGCGGCCTGTTCGCCCGTCAAATCGTTTTCGGCAGAACGCTCCATCGCACCCGGATGAAAAGCAGTAATCTGATTGTCGTCAAGATCGGTGGTGATAAAACACTGCGCAGTCAGCGTGTTGGGCAAGCTGCGAATCATGCGGGTATTGATCCCGAACTGCTCAAAACGCTGCAAGTAATCCGTGGCGTCTTCACCAACGGTTGCCACGGGCACTGGATTGCCCCCAAGAAGCTTCAAGTTGTAGGCGATATTGCCCGCACAGCCACCGAACTCACGCCGCATTCTAGGAACCAAAAACGATACGCTTAGCGCGTGAATGCGGTCAGGCAGGATATGGTCTTTAAATTGGCCTTCAAACACGGCAATCGTGTCAAACGCGACAGAACCACAAATTAATACGGGCTGGGTCATACTGGTCTCTTAAGGAAAAAATGAATACAGCTGAAAACCGCTAATCTGCAAGCCGCTTACCGTGACTGGCAAATGAATATGAATCTCTTGATTCGCCCCAAAAGGGCGGCCCACCAAGTGTTGAGGTAAGTACTGCTCCGGCGGCACGACTTTTCGGATAACCGCGGTGCCAGAGGCGTCTCTCAGTTCAAGCGAGAGATGTGGCCAGGGCTGAATCTTATCGTAACGGTTGCGCATCGAAAACTTAAGCGCCAGGGTACTTTGCTGACCCTCTTCCTGGCCACCTGGCGCTTGCTCGAGCGAGGTTGCTTCAAGCGTGATGCGCTCAAGATGCCTCACAAAAGAGACTGCGCATTTTAGTGGCTCGCAGGCTGCGCGCGCCGCCGGCAGAAGGCTCGGTACCCGCGTCACTAACTCGTTGCGATAGACATACGCCAACTGTGCGAGCAGCACCAGGCTTGCCGCGGTGATCAGTAGCAGCCAAAGCCCCTTACGCAGGCCGTCTAAGGGAGTTTCGTCAATTAAAAAATCGGGGGGACTGCGCCCAGCCGAAGCGTGTGCCTCGCCCCGTAGCCGCGCTTCGCCGCGCACACGTAGCGGCGGTGTGGTTCCATCGGTCGGATCTTGATAGTAGGGCTCGGGAGAGACTGCGGCAAAAGGTTCAGGTGCCGTGTACTTGGGCTCTGCACCGGTCTGTGCCCGACGACGCAACACCGAGGGTGCACCGAGTTCTTGCGCGGGTGCGCGAAGCGGTTCGCGACTGCCCTGCCAACTCGGCGCTTGCGTAGACAGCGGTTGCTGTGGCGCTTGCGGCGTCGTTGGCACTGTCGCAGGCTGCGTGGCAGCTCGTTGCGTCAAGGTGGGCAGCTGACTTTTAAGCGTCGCATGGCCGTCAAAGATGTGGGTACAGTTACCGCACCGGACCAAGCCGTCGTGCACGCGCAGTTGCTCAAGCGAAACCATAAAATCGCTTTGGCACTTTGGGCAACGCGTGACAAGACTCATTGGAGTGGCCTCAGGAGTGGACAGCAAAGTTCGGGGCAGTCAGCGGACGGCTAGGCTTTACAACCAGCCAAACAAACCCAGCCGTCACGGGCTTGCCAAACCGACAACGCCAGCCAGGGCGCATACACAACAGCAACCTCTTGCGCTTGCCGCTCGAGCACACCTGACAAGATCAATTGTCCTCCGGAACGTACTCGCCCGGCAAGCATCGGTGCCAAAACTTTTAAAGGATTTGACAAAATATTTGCAACAACTACATCAAAAAGACCCTCGGTCAGGTCGTCAGGCAACAACGCGTGCAACACCACACGATTCACCAGAGCATTATCGCGTGTCGCCTGTACCGCCTGCTCGTCGATGTCGACGCCCGTGACCTCGCGCGCGCCTAGCAGGGCTGCGGCGATCGCCAGAATACCCGACCCGCAGCCATAATCCAGCATCGCCGCACCGGGGGGCAACTCTGCCGCCAGCCACTCTAAACACAAATGCGTTGTGGGATGACTCCCGGTGCCGAACGCCAGACCGGGGTCGAGTTGAATTGCAATGCGCCCGGGTTCGGGCTCAAGTGGCATTTGGTCAGCATGCCAGCTCGGAACAATCAATATCCGCGAGCCGACTGTGATGGGACCAAACTGAGACTGTGTCAACCGCACCCAGTCAGCATCGGGCACTGGGCGCAGATGCCAGGTCAGCTCGGCGGCGTTCTCAAGATCGAGGCGCGCAGCCGCAAGCAATTGCTCGGGGTCGGTGCCATCCGCTAAAAGCACAATCACGCGGTTACGGCTCCAGGCTTGCGTGTTGGGTTCGCTGCCAGGCTCTCCGAACAAGGGCTGTTCATCTTCGGTGTCAGAGTCTGCATCTTCAACTGACACCGACAGGGCTCCGGCCTCTAGAAGCGCGTCAGACAACGACTCGGCCAGCTCGCCAGGGCACAA
>CAMCZQ010000128.1 GCA_945887835.1 Bordetella parapertussis
CCGCCGCCTGATGCTGCCCCCTTGGTCAAATAACCGAGAGCCACGCAAATTACGTTAACCCTGCGTCAGCCACGGGTTCAGTTGGTCTGCATGGACTAAACTGTCGGGCATTGGTTCAGACATATGGAGACCTTAATGACCCTCACCAACACCGTTCGTCGCACCCTAATCGCCTCCGCATTCGCGTGCGCTGCCTTGACTGGCAACGCCTACGCTCAGGCCTATCCAACCAAGCCCGTTTCACTGATTGTGCCGTTCGCAGCGGGCGGTCCGACCGACGTGCTGGCTCGTACTTTAGCCGTCTCCATGGGCAAAAGCCTCGGCCAAACGGTTGTCGTTGAAAATCGCTTAGGTGCAGGGGGCACTGTTGCTTCGAACGTCGTGGCTAAAGCTGCGCCTGATGGTTACACGCTGTTCATTCACCACAACGGCATGGCGACTGCACCCACGCTCTATCGCAAATTGCCCTTCAACGCGCTGACGGATTTCACCTATATCAGCCTGGTTGCCGATGTGCCGATGACGCTCTTGGGTAGCAAAAAATTTCCACCCAATACGATGGTTGAATTTATCAAATATGCAAAAGAACAGGGCGACAAAATCAATCTGGCTAATGCAGGGTTAGGTGCAGTCTCGCAATTGTGCGGCACCTTATTACAGCAGGCGTTGGGCGTAGGCTTTACTGCGATCCCCTACTCGGGCACGGGCCCGGCCATGATAGCGCTGCTGGGCGGACAACTCGATGTGCTGTGCGACCAAACCACACAGACCTTGCCGCAAATTAAAGGCGACACCGTCAAGGTCTATGGCGTGACTTCAGCAGAGCGTTTGTCATATCTGCCCAACACACCTACGCTGCGTGAAAGTGGTTTGAAAGATTTTGAAATTGTGGTCTGGCATGGTATTTACGGCCCCAAAGGTATGGCACCAGAAGTCGTTGCCAAAGTAAACAAAGCGGTACAAGATGCTCTTAAAGACCCCGCGGTCATCCAAAAAGCAACTGACTTGGGTGCAGTGATTACCCCCGAAGACAAGCAAACGCCAGCCGCATTACAAGCCTGGCTCAAACTCGAAATCGATAAGTGGGCGCCCCTGCTTAAAGCTGCAAACCAATACGCCGACTAAGCTTATTATTTCGGTGCTGTCACAAAAAGGCCTTCTGAAAAGAAGGCCTTTTTTATCGGTTTTGCTCGTAAAACCTCGCCGTTCAGGGCGGGGATGTAAGCGCGGAAGGCACAGCCTTCCATTCTTTGGCCTTTAATTTAGTGTGGCACTTACTGTTGCCTAATATACTTGCAAATAACAGGAATTGGCGCATTGCCCCAACTTCTTGCAAAGTAGCTTGGTGACCACAAAGCGCCGCCCCATAGCTTCTTACGGATGTTTGGGTCATTCTTTTTGCGAATCATTAAGCTAGAGATACCCTTGAGACTATTCACGAGTTTTGACACGGCCACTTTACGTGGATAGTTCACCGGTAAGTGCACGTGATCGTCTTCTCTTTCAAACTCGATAAGCTCTGAATCGAAATCAGTGCAAACGCTAGCAAATATCGGGCGCAGGTCGTCAAGTTTTTCCTTTGTGAAACCATCGCGCGTATATTTTGTTACACAGAGACAGTTTTTGTTGCAAAGACTCACAGAATTTGTATCTTACAGATACAACTTTTACACAGGTAATTTGGTGATCTACCTTGATCGCGCAAATATAATTCAAGGTATGAAACGTTTGCAGGCTTACAAATACGAATTAATGCCAAACGGCGACCAGCTGCGCGCTATGCGCAGATTCTCTGGCTCGTGTCGGTTCGTCTATAACAAGGCTTTGGCACTGCAAAAAGAAAATCACGCGGCGGGTAATAAGTTCATCGGCTACGTAGCCATGGCCGCTAAGCTGCCCGTCTGGAAGCGTGAAGCAGGGACTGTATGGCTGAAAGAAACACCTGCACAGGCGTTGCAACATACCCTGAAAGAGCTCGTATGTATTGAGGATTTGCAGGTAAAAAACATGTCGCAGTCCGCCAAGGGCAATCGCGAGCGGCACGGCAAGAAGTTCGCGCAGAAGTCCGGCCTGAACCGTTCTATCCTTGACCAAGGCTGGGGTGAGTTCAGGCGACAGCTAGACTACAAAGTCCAGTGGAACGGCGGCATATTGTTGGCCGTACCGCCGCAGCACACAAGCCAAACGTGTCCGGCCTGCGGGCATGTGTCAAAAGAGAATCGACAAACACAAGCGAAATTCCTGTGCATCGATTGTAGCTATGAAAATCACGCTGACGTTGTTGGCGCGATTAATGTTTTAGAGCGGGGATACCGCTTGTTAGCCCGTGGAGAGCCGGTGCAGTCAGACCGCTCTGTGAAGCGGGAACCCACCGAAGTGACTCAGGCAGCTTTTGCCTGAGCACCGTAGGAATCCCCGTCCTTTCCGCGCAAGCGGCAGTCATCGACTGAGGGCGGGGAGGATGTCAAAACTTTACGCGTGCCTCAGCCTAATCCACCAACCCCCGCCAGATGGCTAACGTCGCCTCGGCATTGTTCAACGTATAAAAATGTAAACCTGGCACATCGTTATCCAGCAAGGTTTCGCACAAGTCGGTAACCACCTCAGTACCGAACGCTCGAATCGACTCTTTGTCGTCGCCCATTTCTGCCAGCCGCAAGCGGATCCAGCGCGGCACTTCAGCGCCACACATTTCTGAAAACCGCATCAACTGCGTGTAATTGGTGATCGGCATAATACCCGGCACAATCGGGATATTCACACCCTTGGTTTGCGCGCGATCGACAAAGTCAAAGTACGAATCGGCATTAAAAAAATACTGCGTAATCGCGCTATCTGCACCGGCGTGCACTTTATTCACAAAGTGCGCAAGGTCGTGCTCTGGGCCGGCTGCCTGCGGATGCATCTCAGGGTAGGCCGCCACTTCAATATGAAACCAATCGCCGGTTTCTTGGCGAATCAACTCTACCAAATCGCTGGCATGGCGCAACGCGCCCGCTGCATCTGCACCCATGCCAGAAGGCATGTCACCGCGCAGCGCCACAATGCGACGCACACCTTCTTGGCGATACAACTGCAACAGAGCCTTGAGCTCGTCGCGGCTTGAACCAATACACGACAAGTGCGGCGCCGCTTCGCGCCCCAACTCGCGCAAGACCCGTACCGTATCCAACGTGCCATCGCGCGTCGAACCCCCTGCGCCGAAGGTCACGCTACAGTAATGCGGATCGATGATCAACATCTGCTTGGCACCCGCGACCAGACGCTGCTTAGCTGCGTCATCGCGTGGCGGAAAAAACTCTAAGCTAAAAACTGGAGCGACTGAGCTAGTCATTTATTTATTAATCAGATTGGTCAAAAAGCCAGAAATTAAGCTGTACAACAACGCACCGCCAACCGCCCACCAAAAGCCAGTGACTCGAAAGCTACTGAGGATCGAGCCTGCCAACCAAAACATCAGCGCGTTGATCACAAACAAAAACAAACCAACGGTTACGATCGTAATCGGCAAGGTCAACAATACAAACAAGGGCTTGACCAACATGTTGATCAAACCCAGCACCAACGCTGCCCACATCGCAGACCAAAAGCTCGCCACAACGATGCCGGGCAAGATATATGCAACAACCAATAAGGCGACTGCATTGAGTATCCAGACGAGTAGCAAAGTCATGATGAACTCCGGGTCAGTGAAATCGATCGGATCAAAACCGTGCGGCCTTGCTTAACGCTGCAGGCCGGACCGCACGGTCAGTGGCTTAGTAACGGTATTGCTCAGCCTTGTAGGGGCCTTCTTGCTTGACGCTGATGTAAGCGGCTTGCTGTGGCGTCAAGGTACTCAAGTGTGCGCCGATTTTGTCAAGATGCAAACGAGCCACTTTTTCATCAAGATGCTTAGGCAACACATAGACTTGACCCGAGGTGTACTGTTCGTTGCGGCTAAACAGTTCGATCTGCGCCATCGTTTGGTTTGTAAATGATGCCGACATCACGAAAGACGGATGACCTGTGCCGCAACCTAAGTTCACCAGACGTCCCTTAGCCAACAAGATAATGCGCTTGCCGTCCGGGAAAATCACGTGGTCAACCTGTGGCTTGATCTCTTCCCACACCAGATTTTCAATACCGACCACATCGATTTCGTTATCGAAGTGACCAATGTTGCAGACGATTGCCTGGTCTTTCATGCGGTCCATGTGGGCACGCGTAATGACGTTGTAGTTACCGGTTGCCGTCACAAAGATGTCAGCCTTATCGGCAGCCTCTTCCATCGTGACCACTTTGAAGCCTTCCATCGCCGCTTGCAGTGCGCAGATCGGATCAATTTCAGTGACCCAAACTTGAGCACGCAAAGCTGCCAACGCCTGAGCCGAACCTTTGCCCACATCGCCGTAGCCTGCTACGACTGCAACTTTACCGGCGATCATGACGTCGGTGGCACGCTTAACCGCGTCAACCAGTGATTCACGGCAGCCGTAGAGGTTGTCGAACTTTGACTTGGTGACTGAATCATTGACGTTAATCGCAGCAAAGGCGAGCTCGCCCTTCTTTGACATGTTATACAGCCGCAACACACCCGTTGTGGTTTCTTCGGTCACGCCTTTGATCTGCGCCAAACGTGTTGAGTACCACTTTGGATCGCGCTTGATCGTTGCCTTGATCGCGGCAAACAACACCACTTCCTCTTCAGACGTTGGGTTGTTCAAGACCGACAAGTCTGACTCGGCCTTAGTGCCCAGATGCAACAGCAGCGTGGCATCGCCGCCATCATCCAAAATCATATTGGCTTGATGGTCGCCTGGCCATTCAAAAATCTTGTGGGTGTAATCCCAGTACTCAACCAGACTTTCGCCTTTTTTGGCAAACACTGGCGTGCCGACGGCGGCAATGGCTGCTGCGGCGTGATCTTGGGTTGAAAAAATATTGCACGATGCCCAACGCACTTCGGCGCCAAGCGCTTGCAGGGTTTCGATCAACACAGCCGTTTGAATCGTCATGTGCAAGCTGCCCGTGATACGGGCACCTTTCAACGGCTTAGTTTTGCTGAATTCAGCGCGGGTAGCCATCAGGCCTGGCATTTCAGTTTCAGCGATCAGGATTTCGCGACGGCCCCAGTCTGCAAGGGCGAGGTCAGCAACGTAGAAGTCAGTGAATTTTTTTGTAGCAACAGTCATAGCGAGTAGGGCTCCGGTGAGCCTGCTCAGCAATGCAATGTGGGGTGAAATTGTGCACCACCTCAATCGCTGTCTGGCAGGATTAGGTGAGCGCCGTTAAGGTTGGCAAAAGCACCAACGGTAACGTAGAAGCTTATGAGCCTGGCGGACCGGCAAACTGCAGCTTATCCGTCGCAACGCTCCTCAAAAGCACAGCAAGTGTAGCGCGTTTATTTTGCACTTGCAGCAAAAAGTTGGGACATAACCTCTTGGAAGCGAGGGGTTTTTACCTGCAATCAGCCTTCGACCTCTTGCACTAAAGGAATTTTTACCTTAATGGGCTCTCTATTCAAAAATACTTGGCTCGTTTGTCGCTGGTTTGCTTGGTTCAATTTACGTATTTGGTCACGTACACGGCTGCCGCAAACAGACTTGGCAACAAGCCTGCTAACAGAGCCATGATGCGCCACGTGAGCTTGCTCATTTCGCTGTGCAACGTTGTTTCGACCCTAGCAATCGAGGCCGACATGCGAGTTTCGAAGCAGGCCAAATCCTCGCGCGTGGCGAGGGTTGGGATGAGGGCTTCTAAGCGGGTGAGTCGTGTTTCCATTACGCAATTTTAAAGGACGTGCGGGATCGTTTGCAATCCGCAGCGATACTTTATTGTGTAACTAAATGTTAGCCCTTTGGTGGCAAGTGCAACGCTACGATGTCGTTGGCCGGATCACCATAAAACGGGTAGCGCGCCCGGACCAGTGGATCGTGCCCGGGCACGATATGCTGGGGTGAATCCGCCGCGTCTCGCAAAATGCCGTAGCCATCCAGCATCTCACCTAGATGAAACACAATCGGAAACGGTGAGGGTTTTTCCATGTTTTCGTAGTAATGGCTGGCGTCTGAGGCTAACACCACCCAACCACGTGCGGTATGCACGCGCAGCGATTGCAAGCCCTTTGTATGACCGCCGATTTTCATTAACTCGATGCCGGGGCAAAGCGTCTCGCGGCCATTGTGAAAGACCACCCGGTTTGCGTACACGCGACGCACTAGCGTGACAACGTCTTCAATATCGTACGCATGCCTAAACAAGCCTTGGCACATGTGCCGCCCGCAGGCGTAGTCCATTTCACCATCTTGGATGTGAAACTTGGCGTTCGGTAACAACCCAATATTGCCCGCATGGTCGTAATGCAAGTGAGTAATCACAACGTCTTGCACGTCTTCGGGGGCAACGCCTAGTAAGGCCAGCGAACCCACTGGGCAGCGTGTCAGCGTGCGCCCGCGTTGTTTAGCCTGCTCGGTGTTAAAACCCGTATCCACCATGATGGTTCTGCCCTCGCCACGGATCAGCCACACGAAATAATCCATAGGCATGGGCTCGTCGTGTGGATCGTGGGTGATGAAGTTTTCGCGGCGCGTGCGCTTAGGCATAGTGGCGTAACGCAGTGCAAAGATCTCGTATTCAGGCAGTTTCATGTTGTCTCCGCGTGCCGTTTTGCTCGGCTTGTTGGTTGTTCTGAGAGCTTACCGTTTTTGCTCAGCTTGTGGGTCATTCTGAGAGTTGCCCGTGGTGCTTGTCAAGCCCGCTTTTAGACGCCTCGCTTGACAGCGGTAAAGCCAAACACAGACAATCAGGCTCAATTAAATCTATTTTTTAAGAAAGGCACGTCACTTATGAGCGCTAAACCCACCATCGGTTTCGTCGGCATCGGCAGTATGGGCTGGCCTATGGCCGCGCTTTTACAGAAAGCCGGCTATCCCTTGCAAATTATTGACGCTTCAGCCGAACGCGCACAGGCCTTTTACAAAGACATCGGTGGCACAGTTGCCACATCAAATCGCGCCCTCGCTGCGGCGTCAGACATCATCATCACCATCTTGCCTACCAGTGCCATCGTTGAGGCCGTGCTGACCGGTGCAGACGGTATCTTGGCCGGCCTGCGCCCCGATGCCGTCATCGTGGAAATGAGTTCTGGCGTACCCACCATCACCCGCGCACTCGCCGAGCAGGTTGCGGCAGCCAAAGGTCATCTGGTCGATGCACCGGTCTCTGGGGGCGTGCCGCGCGCCAAAACGGGCGAGCTCGCCATTATGTTTGGCGGTAGCGCAGCCTTGCTCGAACGCGTTCGCCCTGTGTTGTCCTGTATGGGTACCTCGATTACGCCCACGGGCGACGTTGGCTCGGCCCACGCCATGAAAGCACTCAACAACTTGGTCTCGGCCGGTGGTTTTTTAATCGGTATCGAGGCCTTGTTGATCGGCAAGCGCTTTGGGTTGGATCCAGCCGCGATGGTCGACGTCTTAAATTCGTCAACCGGCATGAACAACTCGACCCAGAAAAAATTCAAACAGTTTGTGTTGTCGGGTCAGTACAACGCGGGGTTTGGCCTGGATTTGATGGTCAAAGATTTAAGCATTGCGCTGGGCATCGGCAAAGATACCAACACGCCAACGCCTTTTTCAGCGCTTTGCCGCGAGTTGTGGGCAGCGTCCGCCGCGATGCTCGGGCCTGGCCAGGATCACACTGCTGTGGCTAAGATGTCTGAGAAGCTAGCTGGGACTGTGTTGTCAGAGAAGTAGCCTCTTTTCGTTAGGGCTCGATTGCGTGGGGTGCATGTCTTGCGCCCGGTCAGACTCTACGCACCTAAATTGTGCTGAGCAAATTTAGGTGCCTCCGATCTGACCTTGAGTTGTGCGTTGGCCTAAGGTTGTTACGTTGTGCCGGGGCGCCTTGGGTAGCCTTCGGCACGGATTCTGACCCACACGGCTTGTTTTTCGGCGTCATCCATAAAGACCCAGTTTGACACTTCCATGAGGGTGCGGCCACATCCGCGACACACATCTTCAAACAAGGTTGAGCAGACGGCCACACAGGGCGAATCTGCAGCGCCGGGTTGACCCACTTCGGGGGCTGCCTCGGGGCCTGGGCCAGCATTGGTGGGGCTAGGTTTTTGCGTGGGTGAAGTCATTTTCAGAGCTTAGCACCGCGATCAAACTCACGTAAAAATGCCCCTACACAGGTCTCTGTAAAGGGGCATTTTTTTACCGCTTACGATCATTTGCCAAACTTAAGCGTTGGTGGCCGCCAAGCTACCCCAACGACTTACTTTCCAGCCGCCTTTTTAAGCATTGCGGCTTTGTCGGTGGCTTCCCAGGTGAACTCGGGTTCGTTGCGACCAAAGTGACCGTACGCTGCTGTCTTGGTGTAGATCGGGCGCAATAAATCAAGCATGTTCACGATGCCCTTTGGACGCAAGTCGAAGTGCTCACGCACCAACAAGGCCAACGCGTCATCCGAGATTACGCCAGTGCCTTCGGTGTAAACAGTGATGTTGATGGGTTCTGCCACGCCGATCGCGTAACTGACTTGCACCTGGCACTGCGTTGCCAAACCAGCAGCCACAATGTTTTTAGCGACATAACGGGCGGCATAGGCGGCCGAGCGGTCGACCTTTGAGGGGTCTTTGCCCGAGAACGCGCCACCACCGTGGGGGCAAGCGCCACCATAAGTGTCAACAATAATTTTGCGGCCAGTCAAACCACAATCACCCTGGGGGCCGCCGATCACGAAACGACCGGTTGGGTTCACCAAGAACTTGGTCTTAGGCGTGATCAACTCGGCTGGAAAGCTTGGGCGAATAATGTGCTCGATCACTGACGCTTTGATTTCGTCGAGCGTGATTTCAGGCGCATGTTGTGTAGACAGGACCACGGTGTCGACTTCAACGGGCTTGCCATTGACATAACGAAACGTCACTTGCGATTTTGCGTCGGGGCGCAGCCAGGGCAAGCGGCCGTCTTTACGCAACTCGCTTTGACGTTGCACCAGACGATGGGCGTACCAAATCGGGGCAGGCATTAAGTCAGGGGTCTCTGAGCAGGCATAACCAAACATCAAGCCTTGGTCGCCGGCACCTTGATTCAAATAATCATCAGAAGCACGGTCAACGCCTTGGGCGATGTCAGGCGATTGCTTGTCGTAGGCCACCAAGACCGCGCAACCTTTGTAATCGATACCGTAATCGGTGTTGTCGTAGCCGATTCGTTTGATGGTGTCGCGTGCAACCTGGATGTAATCCACGTTGGCAGTGGTGGTGATTTCACCGGCCAACACCACCAAGCCGGTGTTGCACAGCGTTTCTGCCGCGACACGTGCATAGGGGTCTTGGGCAAAAATGGCGTCAAGAATTGAATCAGACACCTGATCGGCAACCTTGTCAGGATGGCCTTCAGACACGGATTCAGAAGTAAACAGAAAATCGTTTGATTTAGTAGACATGCTCACGTCCTTTACTGGCGAAGCCAGAGGTGGGTTAAGGAGGTGCGTTGCACCCCTGAACCTTCACCTGTTAAGACGTTGGACCGGGCGCGACGCTTTAGCAGAATTATTTTTTTGTCGGTCAGACATTTCAGTCTTGACCCAACTCAGTCGCTCCGCAAGTTGTCGGTTAACTCAGCGACTGTTGCAATTTTATGCCAATTTGACCAATTATGGCGAATCCCCTGCTCTTTGATAGGGTGAATGAGGGATAATGTAGGGATGAGATGGAATTTCACCAAAATGCACGGGGCGGGCAATGACTTCGTGGTGCTAGACGG
>CAMCZQ010000129.1 GCA_945887835.1 Bordetella parapertussis
TATATTACTCACCCGTTCGCCACTCGCCGCCAGACCGAAGTCCGCGCTGCCGTTCGACTTGCATGTGTAAGGCATCCCGCTAGCGTTCAATCTGAGCCAGGATCAAACTCTTCAGTTTAATCTCTGTATAAATCGTATTTCCTTGACCCTAGGTTTTACCCCAAGGCCGGTTATACGTCGCTGCTCAAAGGAAGTGAGGTTATTTCTTATCTCGGCTTTAACACCTAAATAATCATTTCCAAACTTCTTTGTGAGCACTTGATTTCGTTTGCAATTTGATGACCTGTTACAGCCACCAAACCTGCGACACTCATTCCAAGCGCCCACACTTATCGGTTGTCAAATTTTTAAAGAACATGGTATTCGGTACTGCCGACTGCGTATTCGGTAGAACGTATCATAACCGAGTTTTAACTTCTAACTTCTAACTTCGGCTAAGTTCTTGCAATTTTTGCTATCTTTCAGCAACTTGGTGTTAAAACACAAGATTACTGCGACTGACCTTTGTTGCACCCCTGCTTTGGTAGAAGCAGAGAAACGAGAGTATGCATGGATTATTTTGCCCTGTCAAACGTAAATCCTAAATAAAGCCAAATTAATGTCTTTTTTATGACTTATTTTTTATCTAGCCAAAAAAAATCTTTAAGTCTTCAATTTGCTTGAAAACTGCTTACGAAACTTGTCAACCTTTGGGGCAATTACGAACTGACAGTAGCCCTGTTCTGGGTGGAGGGCAAAGTACTCTGCGTGGTATTGCTCGGCGGGCCAAAACCTTGCTGCAGCGTGTAGCTCGGTACAGATTGGGGCGTGATACGCCCGGGCTTGTTCTAATTGCCCCATGTATTGCTCACACGCCGCGAGTTGGGCCGCGTCTTGATAAAAAACCGCAGATTGGTACTGTGGCCCCACGTCATTACCTTGTTGCCCAGGCGTTGTTGGGTCGTGCGTGGCAAAAAAGACTTCAAGCAAAGATACAAACTCGACCTGTTTGGGGTCATAGACAATTTTGACAACCTCGATATGCCCAGTCTCTTTGCCACAGACTTGCTCGTAGGTTGGGTGCTGCACCGCGCCGCCACAATAGCCCGACTGCACTGAAAGCACGCCGGTCATGGCGCTAAACACGGCTTCGGTGCACCAAAAACAGCCTCCGCCAAAGACTGCTGTTTGTGTGTCGGCGGTCTGAGTTACCGCTTGTTTGTCTTGTTGCATTGACTAACCTCATTCGTTTATAGATTGATCGGCAGACCTAAAAGAGCCCGAGCCCTTTGGGCGGCTCTAACTTTTGGTTATTTAAGTGTAAGAATCCACTGCGCGAGTTGCAGTGCCTCTTGAGGGTTGACCTGAGGCTGCGCCGGCATTGGAACGGCACCCCAACGCCCGCGTCCACCTTGGCGGATGGCGCTCGCAAGGTACTGCTCTGCGCCTTGCTGGCCGCCATGTCGCTGCGCCACCGCTCCAAAGCTGGGACCCACCCGCTTAGCGTCAAGCTGATGACAACCCAAACACGTTTTGGCACGCGCCAAAGCCGTGCCAGCTGCAATACTCAGCGCTGGGCTTGCCGCGTCTGCTGCGGCAAGCGGCTGCGCGCCTAAAACCATAGGCGCAGCCCAAGCAGCACAACACAGCAAGCCAACAAGGCGCCAAGGCTGGCTATTCGTCAAACGCATCCGTCACAGCTCCGCGACTTGCTGTGCTGGCCAGACGCCCGAACTTGGCGAGTACGCCGCGGTTGTAACGCGGCTTGGGTTGCACCCAGAGCTTGCGACGGGCCTCAAGCTCGGCCTGCGGGACGTTTAATTGCAGCAGCAGCTTGTGTGCATCGATGGTGACGGAGTCACCCTCTTCGATCAGGCCAATCAAGCCGCCCACAAACGCCTCGGGCGCAACGTGACCAACCACCATCCCCCAGGTGCCGCCAGAAAAACGCCCATCAGTAATCAAACCGACGGTCTCGCCCAGACCTTGGCCAACCAAAGCGGAGGTTGGCGCCAGCATTTCGCGCATCCCTGGCCCACCTTTAGGGCCCTCGTAGCGAACGATTACGATGTCGCCATGCGTAATCTTGCGTTCCATGATCGCAGCCATTGCGTCGTCTTCTGAATCAAATACGCGGGCGGGCCCGGTGATCACAGGATTTTTAAGGCCAGTAATTTTGGCGACTGCACCCTCAGGCGAGAGGTTTCCCTTCAAAATTGCCAAGTGACCTTGTTTGTACATCGCGTTGCTAATGGGTCGGATCACTTGCTGACCGGCGGGCGGCTGGTCGGGCACATCTTTTAAAACTTCGGCGATGGTCTTGCCCGAAATTGTCATGCAGTCGCCGTGCAGCAACCCAGCATTGAGCAAAATCTTCATCACCTGTGGCACACCGCCTGCGCGGTGCAGGTCAACCGTCAAAAATTGGCCTGATGGCTTCAAATCGCACAGTACTGGTACGCGTTGACGCACCACTTCAAAATCGTCGATGGTCCAGGGCACTTCGGCCGCGTGCGCGATGGCAAGAAAATGCAGCACAGCGTTGGTTGAACCGCCAATCGCCATAATCACGGCCACGGCATTTTCAAGCGACTTGCGTGTGATGATGTCGCGAGGCCTGCGATTGTTTCGTACGGCGTCAACTAACACTCGCGCCGACTCGGCTGCGTTATCAATCGCAACCTGGTCTTCGTTGGCTAGCGTGCTTGAGTAAGGCAGCGCCATGCCAATCGCCTCAAAAGATGAGCTCATCGTGTTAGCTGTGTACATCCCGCCGCACGAACCCGAGCCCGGAATCGCTTTTTGCTCGATCGCTTTGAAGTCTTCTTGACTCATACGACCCATGGTGAACTCACCGACCGCTTCAAATACCGAAACGATATTCAAGTCGCGACCCTTGTGCGAGCCTGGCTTGATTGTGCCACCGTACACGTAGATGCCGGGCACGTTCATGCGCGCGATACCAATCATGCCACCGGGCATGTTTTTATCGCAGCCGCCTACCACCACTACTCCATCCATCCATTGACCTTGGACAGCAGTTTCAATACAGTCGGCGATCACTTCGCGTGAGACGAGCGAGTATTTCATCCCCTCTGTACCCATCGACATCCCGTCAGAGATGGTGGGCGTACCAAAGACCTGCGGATTGCCCTTGGCCTCGCGAATTGCAGCAATCGCAGCGTCAACCAAAGGTTGCAAGCCACTGTTGCATGGCGTGATGGTCGAATGCCCGTTGGCCACGCCAATCATGGGGTTCGCGAAATCGGCTTCTTTGTAGCCCATGCCGTAATACATCGAACGGTTGGGCGCGCGCGTCACGCCCTCGGTGATATGTTTTGAACGCTCGTTATTTGCCATGAATGAACACCTAAGGATGGATACTAAAAAAGTTGCGGTTAGCCCTGCAAGCTAACCTCTGTTCGGCCTGTCTGTCAAAGCAGATGCCCTGTCGTTTTCAAGGGTTATTATCGGACATCTTTTAACTGGTGGTTTGCGATGCTGCAATTTCCTGATTTTGACCCTGTTGCGCTGCGCTTAGGGCCTTTGGCTATCCACTGGTATGGTTTGATGTACCTGGTGGGGTTTGGCTCGGCCTGGTTGCTGGGGCGCTGGCGCATTGCTCACAACCAAACGCGACTGACGACCCGAGACCTCGAGGATCTTATTTTTTATGGTGTTTTAGGGGTGGTGGCAGGCGGACGCCTGGGTTACGTGCTGTTTTATAAGCCTGCCTATTACTTGGCACACCCAATCGAAATCGCCTATTTATGGGAAGGAGGCATGTCTTTTCACGGCGGTTTGCTCGGTGTTTTAGTCATGATGCTGTGGCTTGCCCGAAGCCGAGGCTATCGATTTTTTGAGGTAAGTGATTTTGTCGCCCCGCTCATCCCCCTAGCGTTAGCTGCCGGCAGACTCGGCAATTTTATCAATGGCGAACTCTGGGGAAGACCAAGTACGCTACCTTGGGCGATGGTGTTCAGGCAAAGTGGCGATGGCGTAGCGCGGCACCCCTCTCAGCTGTATCAATTAGGACTTGAAGGCTTGGCGCTGTTCGTTTTGGTTTGGTGGTTTGCAAACAAACCGCGGCCGACCGCGCAGGTGAGTGCGGTGTTTTTGATCGGCTATGGCGTCTTTAGATTTATCGCAGAATTTGCCAGAGAACCAGACGATTTTTTAGGCTTGTTAGCTGCGGGTTGGTCGATGGGGCAGTGGTTGTCTTTACCAATGATTGCGGCAGGGCTTGGGCTCTTTTTTTGGGCACGTACGCAACGTGCTTAGCTTGCCTTGGCAGTCAAACAACAAATCTGTGTTGTCACAGACTCGTTGTTATAGATGCCCCGCTTGTGCCGTTTAGGCCGGCATCTCGAACCGTAAGTTCAAGTTGGCCGCGCTCTGTTGACTTTGAGCGAATCTGCTAGAGACTCGCATGCCCGTCGAACTATCCCGCAACCTATGTATGCCATAAGCATTGGTTCTGAGAATATATGACCTAGTCACGAACACAGCAGGGACAAACTTTACTCTGGCAGGCGCTGGTTAAAGGCAAAGTACCTGCTCAGTTTGCTTTGGACACAGCCTTCAGTGGCACTGCATCCAGCATCGAATTCATGCTATCAATTCTACGCTTGAAGTCGCCAACTGCCAAACCCCCTAAGGGGCCATCCGGCGCTTTCACCGACAACAACTCAACCGCCACCTGAATCGCCGCCATGACAGCGATGCGCTCGTTACCCGAAATCTTGCCAGCTCCCTGAATGCGCCCAGCCAGTTGGCTGACGTGTTGAGCGGCCGCCATGAGTGCTTGTTTTTCTTTTGGTGGGCAGGCCAAGGAATAATCCCGACCCAAAATAGAGATATCAACGCGTTCCATTAGAGGCCTCTTTGGCTGGAACCGCGCCTGGCAGACGCTCAAGCACGGCTTCAATACGTTCTCGCGCCTGCTCCGTTGCCGCACGCAAGGTTGTGACCTCGTGTTCTCGCGATTGCAACTGCGCTTGCAGGGAGGACTGTTCTTGCTTGAACAGATCAAGCGAGCCTTGTAACGACGCCTGCTCTGAGGCATAGGCATCGACTTTACGGGTGAGGGCTTTGGCTTGCGTTCCCTCTTGTGTCAGCCGGGATAACAAGCCGTCTCTTTCTGTCTGAACCTGAGCCAAGCTCACGCGCAAAGCATCCGCTTCAGCCGTAAGCTGTTGCGTATGAGAGATCAGCGCAGCCAGGCGCACTAAAAGCAGGTCAAGGTCTTCAAGCATAGCGCTATCGTAAAGCAAAAGTGAGAGACGAGCAGAGTCATTGAGGACAAGACAACCTGCTTGCGGCGTGATCGCAACAAACCAACACCCTACGAGCCAGCAAACTGCTTTTTTGTCAGCTAGCGTTCAGAAAAGTATGTTAAGCCCAAAACCGAGGCTGTCGAATTGTGTCCATATGTTGATGCTTTGCACAATTCGGCACCTTTTATGAGCAAATCAACGCAGGTCTAGGGAAAACCCCATCCTCTAGGGGTAAGTTCAGGGTTTGCTTTGTGCCCGCTCTCCATTACCATGCAACTCTTGCTGTCTCACTGTCGAAGAAACACAAACCTTGGCAGATATTCAGCGGACCTGCGAGGCATATAAACGTGCACCGCTTATTTCAATCATAAATATATATATTAGCCGCGCAGTCAAGGAGCTATCCGCCATGCAGCTTAGAAATAAACAGGACTTCTGGTCAGGGGTGATGTTCACCCTCCTTGGCCTTGGATTCGCTTGGAAGGCCACCAGTTACTCAATGGGCACAGCCGCCCGAATGGGCCCCGGCTACTTTCCGCATTGGCTCGGTATCCTCATGGCGGTCTTAGGCGCAGTCATCCTCTTAGGTTCGTTGCGCCCTAAGGCAGAAAAAACAGAAATCGCCAAGTTTGATTTTAAAATTCTGGCCATCATCATTTCAGCGATCGTAGTCTTTGGCTTGCTGCTACGGCCGATGGGTTTGATCATTTCTTTGGCTTTGCTGGTAGTGATCAGTAGTTTTGCCAGTCATGAGCACAATTGGAAAATCACCGCTGGTAATGCGATCTTCTTGACTTTGCTCTGCTGGCTGTCTTTTGTGAAAGGCCTCAAATTGGTATTCCCAATTTGGCCGGCCTTTCTCGGTCTGAACTAAGGAGCACCTGTTCATGGACTTACTCAACAACTTGTACTTAGGTTTTGGCGTCGCATTTCAGGTAGAAAACCTAACCTATGCGTTACTTGGCTGTTTACTTGGCACACTCGTAGGCGTTTTACCTGGTTTGGGGCCCGTCCCGACCATCGCAATGTTATTACCGATCACCTACGTCCTTCCTCCGATCGCCGGTCTGATTATGTTGGCTGGTATCTATTACGGCGCCCAATACGGTGGCTCAACAACCGCCATTCTGGTGAATCTGCCTGGTGAAACCTCTTCGGTGGTGACCACACTTGACGGGCATGCCATGGCCAAGAATGGTCGGGCAGGTGCCGCGTTGTCACTCGCAGGATTAGCCTCGTTTTTTGCGGGCACTGTTGCCACCATTCTGCTGGCGGCTTTTGCACCTCCGCTCGCAGAAGTTGCCTTCAAATTTGGTCCTGCTGAGTACTTCTCGCTAATGGTGCTGGGCTTAGTTGGTGCGGTTGTGCTAGCCTCTGGCTCGCTGGTCAAGGCGATCTGCATGATCTTGCTGGGCTTGCTCATGGGCATGGTCGGTACCGACGTCAACTCTGGTGTCGCTCGTTTTGACTTTGGCGTACCCGAACTACAAGACGGCTTAGACTTTGCCATCGTTGCCATGGGTGTGTTTGGTTTTGCTGAAATCATGAGCAATCTCGAGCTCAGAGAAAACCGCGTTGAAATCTCGTCAAAGATCGGCTCGCTTTATCCCAATCTTCAAGAATTTAAGGAGGCTTGGCCGGCGGTGATTCGCGGCACGGCTTTGGGTTCAATGCTTGGAATTCTGCCAGGCGGTGGCGCTGTACTGTCTTCATTTGCGGCATACACGCTTGAAAAGAAAGTCTCTCGTAACCCAGAACGTTTTGGTAAGGGTCACCCTGCTGGCGTTGCAGGCCCTGAGGCTGCCAACAATGCAGGCGCTCAAACATCGTTCATCCCGTTGTTGACACTTGGTATCCCAAGCAACGCTGTGATGGCACTGATGGTTGGGGCAATGACGATTCATAACATTCAACCTGGCCCGCAGGTGATGACCAGCAATCCACAGTTGTTTTGGGGCTTGATTGCCTCGATGTGGATCGGTAATCTGATGTTGATCGTGCTGAACCTGCCGCTTGTAGGGATCTGGGTGAAGCTGCTCAAAGTCCCTTACAAGATTTTGTTCCCTGCGATTCTGGTGTTTTGTACCATTGGTGTGTATTCACTGAATTACAACACCTTTGACATCATGACGACCAGTTGCTTTGGCATCGTCGGTTATGTCTGGGCCAAACTGAAGTGCGAAGGTGCACCGTTATTGCTAGGCTTGGTGCTTGGCCCACTGATGGAAGAAAACTTCCGTCGTGCCTTGCTATTGTCACGCGGTAACTACGGCACGTTTCTCGAGCGTCCGCTCTCGGCCTCGCTGCTTGGTGTTGCTGCACTTCTGGTGATTATCGTTGCGTTGCCTTCCATCAAGAAGAAGCGCCAAGAAGCCTTTGTCGAAGAGTAACTAGATGTCTAGCATCAACAGCAAAACCTACGAGCCCTCTACCCCCACCAAGGTCGCTTTTATCGGACTGGGGGTAATGGGGCAACCCATGGCCGGACATTTGGCCACAGCAGGCCATAACGTCACGGTTTACAACCGCAATACACAAAAGGCACAAGCCTGGGTCAAAGAGTTTGGGGGTCGTGCGTGCGCCACTCCTCGTGAAGCTGCTCAGGGCGCGCAAATCGTGTTTGCGTGCGTTGGCAATGACAACGACTTGCGTAGTATCGTCCTAGGCGCTGACGGTGCCTTTGCAGGCATGTCAGCGGGCGCAACCTTTGTCGATCACACCACCGCGTCGGCTTTGATTGCGCGCGAACTCAGCGCGTTAGCCAAGCAGAAGTCGCTTCGCTTTATTGATGCCCCTGTCTCGGGTGGTCAAGCCGGGGCGGTCAACGGCATGCTGACCGTCATGTGCGGCGGTGACGCAGCAGAGTTTGATGCTGTCAAAAGCGTCATTGCCGTGATGGCACGCGCGGTCACCCTAGTGGGTCCCGCTGGCGCGGGTCAGTTGGCCAAAATGGTGAACCAAATTTGTATCGCTGGCTTAGTGCAAGGCCTGTCTGAAGGCATCGCTTTTGGGCAAGCTGCGGGCTTAGACATGAAACAAGTGATCGAGGTCATCGGCAAAGGTGCGGCACAAAGCTGGCAAATGGATAATCGTGGTACCACCATGGTCGACGACAAGTTTGAGTTTGGCTTTGCAGTAGACTGGATGCGCAAAGATTTGGGCTTAGTGATGGACGAGTGCAACCGAAATGGCGCACGGGTTCCGAGCATTGCCTTGATTGATCAGTTTTATGCCGACGTTCAGAAAATGGGCGGCGGCCGTTGGGATACTTCTAGCTTGATTAAGCGCTTACGTTAAAAAAGGCTGCAGTCATCAGCTAGAGTGAGCAGTGCAGAGATGCACTGCTTTTTTTTGCTCAAAATCTTTGCTACGGGCTTTGCTCAGGCAAACTTTGCGCTGCAGTTTGCTCTGCAAGATCTTGCCCACGCTTAAAAATCAAAGGGGATAGCTCGTTGAGCGCTTGGGTGTAGACCTCGCGCTTAAACTCGATCACATCATCAAGCGAGACCCAGTAGGGGCTCCAGCGCCAGGCATCAAACTCGGGGTGTGGCGTGGCACGCAAGCACACATCAGTGTCGCGCCCAAGCATACGTAGCAGAAACCAAATCTGCTTTTGTCCTTTGTAGTGCCCGCGTGATTCGCGCCGAATAAAAGTATCTGGCACGTCATAACGCAACCACTCGCGCGTACGCCCCAACACACGGACATGGTCGGGCAACAGACCGACCTCTTCGTGAAGCTCGCGCAGCATCGCCTGCACCGGACTTTCGCCCTGATTGATGCCACCCTGTGGAAACTGCCAAGCATGTTCCCGGATGCGCTTGCCCCAAAAGACCTCGTTTTTTTGATTAACGAGGATAATCCCTACATTTGGACGGTAGCCTTCGCGATCAAGCATGGCCACTCCCTGCGAATTCAATACAATTGCAAGTAATTATACGTACCTGTTGGGCAAATTGCCCTAATAAAATTTAGTATTCACTCATGCGCGCATCCGCCTTTCATATCAGTACCCTCAAAGAAGCCCCTAACGACGCCGAAATCACCAGCCATCAGTTGATGATGCGCGCGGGGCTGATTCGCAAACTCGCCGGCGGTATTTATAGCTATATGCCTCTTGGCTTGCGCGTCATACGAAAAATCGAAAACATTATCCGCGAAGAAATGAACGCGGCCGGCGCGCTAGAACTGCTGATGCCCGTCGTGCAACCCGCAGAGCTTTGGGTTGAATCGGGTCGCTGGGAGCAATACGGTCCAGAACTTTTACGGATGAAAGACCGCCACGGCCGCGATTTTGTCTTACAACCAACTTCCGAAGAAGTCATCACCGACATCGCGCGCAACGAGATTCAAAGTTGGCGGCAGTTGCCGGTTAATTTTTATCATATTCAAACCAAGTTTCGCGACGAACGTCGCC
>CAMCZQ010000130.1 GCA_945887835.1 Bordetella parapertussis
GTTGACTTCTCGTTTGAGGATTTGCTCAGCGCCTTTCACGGCCAAGATGGCCACGTCGTTGCGCAGCACATCGCGAGCACGCATCACTTCTTGAGTAGCGTCTTGTTTTGCCTGCGCCAAAATGCGCGCACGCTCAACTTCGGCCTCAGCTCGCGCCTGCTCAATGATCTGCGTTGCGCGCTTCTCAGCATCCGTCATGCGTGCATGTAATTCAGATTTCGCAGATGCCTCGATCAAACTGACACGCGCCTGAGCCTGAGCCAAGTCTGCTTTGCCTTTTTCGGCAGCAGCTAAGCCTTCAGCGATTTTTTGGCGTCGCTCGTCAATTGCCTTTGTCAAAGGAGGCCAGATGAACTTCATCGTGACCCACGCCAAGACAAAGAACACGATCATCTGGAAAAAGATCGTCGCGTTCAGATTCACGGTCGTTTCCCTATTACAACTTGAACTCTTTTGACGGTATGTCTAGGAGTACAGATCAATGAGCCACCGCGAACAACCTTGCGAACGGTGGGTTCGCCGACCAGGTTAGAGGCCGACGGGTGCAACAATTAGTTACCGAACGGGTTCGCAAACGCAAACAACATGGCAATACCCACGCCGATCAAAAATGCCGCGTCAATCAGACCAGCCAGCAAGAACATTTTGGTCTGAAGGGCATTCATCAACTCTGGCTGACGTGCAGCAGATTCGAGGTACTTACCACCCATCATTCCGATGCCGATGCAGGCGCCTAACGCACCTAAACCAATGATTAAACCGCAAGCGAGAGCAACGAGAGCGACGTTGGACATGACAACTCCTTGTTAGTATCTAAGAATCAAAAATTGAATAAAAACGAAAAATCAAATAAACCTTTTTGCACCATTCACTTGTTTAAGCAAGCAACGGCACCCTTCGCTTAATGCCCTTCGTGAGCCTGACCGATATACACCAGCGTCAGCATCATGAAAATAAAGCCCTGCAACAACACAATTAATATATGGAACAGCGCCCAGATTGAACCCGCCAAAATATGGCCGATACCCAAACTGACGCTCATCACGTTAAAGCCTGTCCAGGCACCACCCAGCAGCGCAATCAGCATAAAGACGAGTTCGCCGGCAAACATGTTGCCAAACAACCGCATCCCGAGCGACACCGACTTCGCGGCATACTCGATCACATTCAACAGCAAGTTGGCAGGCGCTAACAATACCGCCGTCATGCCGTGCCCGTGAAAGGGGGCGGTAAATAGTTCTTTGACAAAGCCGCCCGGATGCTTGATCTTGATGCCGTAATAAAGCATCAGTAACAAAACGCCCATGGCCATTCCCATCGGAGCGTTCAGGTCAGCGGTGGGTAGAATCCGGTGATAGTGCAGCGGATCGCCGACCTTGTCACCAAAACCGAGGAGATGAAAAATTTTGTGCGGCAAATCGACTGGAATGAGATCGAGCGTGTTCATCAAAATGATCCAGACGAAAACGGTCAGCGCTAAAGGAGAAACGAATTTGCGCGTCTCTTCGCTGGGCACGATACTGCGAGCTTGCTGATCGACCATATCAATCAACATTTCGACTGCGCCTTGCAGGCGGCCTGGCACGCCTGAACTTGCCCGCCGAGCGGCGAGCCACATCACGAACAAGGCCACAAATCCCATCAAGCCTGACCAAAAAATCGTGTCGTAATTGATGACACCGAAATCAGCAATCAGGCCTTGCTTGACACCAAGATTGTTGTAATGCACCAGATGGTGCTGAATGTACTCAGCTTGGGGCGATACGCCAGATGCAGCAGCCATATTGATCTCTACTTTGACTCTTGATCAAACGCAGCGCTTGAGCGCTGCAATGCTAATTTAAAAGAGGCCCGCGACACAAAAGCCAGCCCGTACAATTCATTTGGCTCGTGAGCCCTTAAACAGCAACAACACAACGTAAGCTTTGAGCACTGCTACCAAACCTGCCAAAACCGCTAACCACCGCACTTGCTCGCCACCGAGTTGCGCGATGAGCCACAACAACCCGATTGCAGCGCCAACTTTTAAAAACTCGCCTATAAAAAACAGTGCGGGGTTAGCCCCGCCCGGACGATACGTTGACACCCACAAGCGCAAAGCAAACACGGCGTTCGGTACTAAGTAAGCCGCTGACCCCGCCAGAGACGATGCCGCCGCTGAAAGCCCACCAATTACCAAACATACTATTGCCACCAACAACCCTAAAAACAACTGTGCGGCAACCGTCTCAAGCAAGTCGCGTCTTGCGCGGTTGTTGATTTGGTGCCGCTCTGTTTCAGTCAGGGCAATGATTTTGTCTGTGGGTTCAGATTCGTACACTTATCTCTCACAGCAAAGCCACAACATTGTATCGGCTTTTACGACCTCGTGCAAACCCTTAGACCCCGGCCTCGGCTCAAACAACCGCTCAAAGCACCACCCTTTGCCAAAACGGGCGGGCAGGCTTAACAGTGCTTAAAGTTTGGCTTACGTTTTTCGACAAAAGCAGCCATTCCCTCTTTTTGATCCTCGGTCGCAAAACAAGCGTGGAACTGGCGTCGCTCAAATAGAACGCCCTCGTGCAATGAAGACTCAAAGGCACGATTCACCGACTCTTTGGCCATGATTACCATTGGCAAAGACATGGCACCAATCACAGTCGCAGCCTCGAGGGCCTCCTCGAGCAAGCGGTCAGCACCCACCACCCGGGATACCAAACCAGCGCGCTCGGCCTCAACCGCATCCATCATGCGCGCCGTCAGGACCAAATCCATGGCCTTTGACTTGCCCACCGCACGGGGCAAGCGCTGGGTGCCGCCCGAACCGGGAATAGCGCCGATCTTGATCTCTGGTTGACCAAACTTAGCCGTTTCCGCTGCGATGATGAAATCACACATCATCGCTAGTTCACACCCTCCGCCCAAAGCGTATCCCGCAACCGCCGCAATAACGGGTTTGCGCACCCGCCGAATGGTCTCCCAGTTACGGGTAATGTAATCGGTACGATAGACATCCATATATGTCCAGTCTTTCATGGCGGCGATGTCAGCACCCGCTGCAAACGCCTTTTCACTGCCTGTCAGGACGATACAACCGACCTCGTCATCCGCGTCAAAGGCAAGCAGCGCCGCACCCAGCTCGTTCATGAGTGCATCGTTCAAGGCATTGAGCGCCTTTGGGCGATTTAGAGTTAACAGGCCCACGCGGCCACGCGTTTCAATTAAGACTAAAGCTTCGCTCATGAGAGGATCCTCGAAAATGTGAAATAAGATAGCGTTATGAAAAGCAAACCAATACTTTACAGTTTAGAGCCTTTTGATTTGGCGGGGCACCGCTATCGTGTCACCCTTACGATTCCTCAGCCAGATCCGCAAGGCCAGATCGTGTCGCTGCCGGCCTGGATTCCTGGCAGTTATCTCATTCGAGATTTTTCACGCCAAGTCGAAACGATCTCTGCCCGCTCGGGTAAGCGCCGCCTGACCCTTAGCAAACTTGACAGCCATCGCTGGCGCATTGAACCTTGCGTTGGGCCGCTACACCTGACGACCACCGTTTACGCCTGGGATCTTTCGGTGCGTGGGGCGCATCTCGATGAGACACACGGCTTTTTCAACGGCACGAGCGTCTACCTACGACCGCACGGGTTTGAAGAACAGCCGTGTCAAGTCACACTGCTTGCGCCAACTTTAATCAACTGGCGGGTCTTTACCAGTTTGCCGCAAGTCGCATCAACCAACGCTAACCCCAAGCTTATCAGAGACTACGCCAACGGCTTTGGCGTCTACCAAGCACGCAACTACGATGACCTCATCGATCACCCCGTCGAAATGGGCAGGCCTCAAGTAGTGCGATTTGACGCTTGCGGCGCACCCCATGAAATGGTGTTTACCGGAGTGATCCCCAACTTGGATCTCAAGCGTATCGCGCGCGATGTCAAAGCCATTTGCGAAACACAGATTCGTTTTTTTGAGCCCGACACGACGCAGGCGCCGTTTTTAGATACTGCGCTGAAGTACGTCTTTATGACAATGGTTACGGGCGACAGCTACGGCGGTCTGGAGCACCGCGCCTCAACGGCATTAATGGCGGCACGCAAAGATCTACCCACTCTTGGAAACAAAAAGGCCCCAGAGGGCTATCAAACCTTTTTAGGCTTAGTGAGCCACGAATATTTTCATACCTGGCACGTCAAGCGCATCAAACCAGCGGTCTTTGCGCCCTACGACCTGACAAAAGAAACACACACACGTCTGTTGTGGATTTTTGAAGGGTTCACGTCTTACTACGATGACTTAATGCTCGTGCGCAGTGGCGTCATCAACACCTCTGAGTATTTGCAAACCCTCGGCAAACAAATTAGCGGCGTCCATGCCGCACCCGGTCGGCACAAACAATCAGCCGCCGAGAGTTCGTTTGATGCGTGGTCGCGCTACTACAAGCAAGACGAAAATTCTCCTAATGCACTAGTCAGTTACTACACCAAAGGATCGCTCATTGCCTTGGGCTTGGATCTGACGATACGCAACACTACAAACGAGGCATTTAGCTTAGATCATGTGATGCGTGAGTTATGGATGCAATATGGACGCGATTTTTATCAAGGCGCCGCACGCGGCTTAAAAGAAAAGGCCTTTGTGCGCTTAGTCTCAGACTGCACGGGGGTCGACGTCTCAGAACCCATCGCGAGATGGGTCTATGGACGCGAAGATGTGCCCTTACGCGCTCTCTTTGCCCAACACGGTATTAATATGCAGTGGCAAGCAACGAGCAGTCTGCCAACGCTCGATGTGCGCACGCGCAAACAGGGCGATCAGCTTGTGCTTGCGACCGTCTTTGAGTACGGCGCTGCCCACCAAGGTGGGCTCTCGGCTCACGACATTCTCGTCGCACTGGATGGCGTACGTATCGACTCGGTCAACAACTCATTAGAAAGTGTGCTGGCGCGCCATCTCGCTGGCGAACGCGTCAAGGTACATGTGTTTAGGCGCGATGAGTTGCGCGAGTTTTCGGTTAAGCTCGCAGCCCCTGCACAAACGGTATGCCAACTCAAACCGATGACTTCACTTTTATGACGCGCCCCGATACAGAGGACTTTGCTTCACTTTTCACACGAGAAGTTGCACTTTTAGACGTACGCGCTCCGATCGAGTTTGAACAAGGTGCATTTCCGTGCGCAAGCAACCTTCCGCTCATGAATGACGACGAGCGCCATCAAGTCGGGCTTCGCTATAAGCAGGTCAACCAAGATGCCGCCATTAAGCTCGGGCACGAACTGGTTTCGGGGGATATCAAAGCGGCGCGCGTGGCGCAATGGAAAGCTTTTGCGCAAGCGCACCCCGAGGGCTATCTTTACTGCTTTCGAGGGGGGCTGCGCTCTCGCATTTCGCAAAGTTGGTTGGCTGAAGCCGGAATCGAATACCCGCGTATCGTGGGCGGCTATAAAGCGATGCGCACGTTTTTGCTCGAGTCGTTGCCTAAGCACATCGACGAGTCTGACTTTGTGTTGGTGTCTGGTTTAACGGGCTCAGGCAAGACTGAAGTCGTTCAAGCACTCAGTTCGACCGTTGACCTTGAAAAGCTTGCACATCACCGCGGCTCAAGCTTTGGCAAACACGCCACCGATCAACCCGTGCAAATCAATTTCGACAACTGCTTGGCGATCGCGCTGTTACGTTTGCACGCGCAAGGTAAAACACGCATTGCGCTTGAAGATGAATCTCGCATGATTGGACGTTGCGCTCTGCCAATTAGCTTGCGCGACAAAATGCAAACGAGTTCGGTCGTTTGGCTTGAAGAACCGATGCCGGTTCGGGTCGAGCGCATTTTGCACGACTACGTCGAAGACCTTGGTGCGCAATTTGCGCTCAAGCTTGGCGCTGAGGCTGGCTTCGACGCCTTCTCGGCACGTTTGCTCGAGAGCTTGCAAAACTTGGTCAAACGGCTGGGCGGCGAGCGTCACTCACGCCTGGGCGCAGCCATGCAAGCGGCGTTAGACGAACAACAGTCAAAGGGCACTCTTGACTTGCATCGCGAATGGATTCGGCCCCTGCTGAGCGAGTATTACGATCCAATGTATGAGCATCAACGCGAAAGCAAACGTTCACGTGTGATTTTTTCGGGCGATCGTGCTGCAGTGACCGAGTATTTGCTTCACAAGGGGTTTTAGGATGAATAGCAGCGGTAGCGAGCCGGTCTCAACGATCAGCGAAAAACAACGCATCGAGCACAATAAATTATCCAAACGCCTCATGCGAGAAACCGGCCGAGCCATCGGTGACTACAACATGATCGAAGCTGGCGATCGCGTCATGGTGTGTTTGTCGGGCGGAAAAGATTCTTACGCGATGCTCGATGTTTTGCTGACGCTTCGCACCCGCGCGCCGATTGATTTTGACATCATCGCAGTGAATCTTGATCAAAAACAGCCTGGGTTTCCGGAAGAGGTTTTGCCCAACTATCTGCGCGCACGTGACATCCCCTTTCACATCGAAAACCAAGACACTTACTCGATCGTTAAACGACTGATTCCGGAGGGCAAAACAACTTGCTCACTGTGCTCACGTTTACGTCGAGGGATTTTGTATCGCGTGGCCGGCGAGTTGGGCGCGACCAAGATTGCGTTAGGTCACCATCGCGATGATATTTTAGGGACCTTCTTTTTGAACCTGTTTTATGGCGGCAAACTTAAGGCGATGCCGCCTAAACTCGTCTCAGACGACGGTAAGAACACCGTGATTCGACCCTTGGCCTATATCCAAGAAACAGATTTGATTGCTTATGCGGACTGGAAGCAATTTCCAATTATTCCTTGCACGTTGTGCGGCTCGCAAGAAAACCTCAAGCGCAAAGAAGTGGGGCGCATGCTTGCCGAATGGGACAAGAAACATCCGTCGCGTGCTTGGAGTATTTTCAATGCGCTTGCAAACGTTGCGCCATCGCATTTAATGGATCGCAATCTTTTTGATTTTGTCGGGCTCAAACCGAATGGGCTCGCAGATCCCGAAGGGGATATGGCGTTTGATCCGCCGAGTTTCGAAGCTGCGGCCGAGTTGCACGAAGCGAGTCCTGAGAAACTTCGCGAAGCAAACCCCGCAGAACTGGGTGTGAACGCTCAAGTGATGCGTTTTGTTAAGCCGTCAGTGCTCTAACGCACGCAGTGGAGCAACCCTAATGGGATCGCCAAGCCACTACACGCGGTCGAGCATTCGACACCGGCCCAAAGAGTTAAGCCGCAGCGCCAGCGGCCGTTAACACCTGCTTGAGCTCGCCACTTTGGTCCATCTCACTCATGATGTCTGAGCCACCAATGAACTCACCACCTACGTACAGCTGGGGAACGGTGGGCCATTGTGAAAATTCTTTGACACCACTGCGAACAGCTTCGTCTTCAAGCACGTTGACTGTTACCAGGGTGGTGACGCCATTGCTTTTCAAGATTTGAATAGCCTTGCCTGAAAAGCCACATTGTGGCGCTTGGGCCGTGCCCTTCATAAACAGCACCACTGGGTTGTTGGTGACTGTGTCGCGGATAAAAGTTTGAACGTCGCTCATGCTGTCCCTCGTCAATAAAAGTGAATAGTGAATTATAAGGATCCTACAAAGATCCGCCCGTTATTCGGGGCAAACCTGCTAAATCTTGTTTTGTTTGGACTGCGTTAAAACCAGCCTTTAGTAGTAAATGCGCAACCTCTTCGCTCTGCTCGTAACCATGCTCAAGCCACAACCAACCACCGTTGATTAAATGCTGCGGCGCGCCAGTGATAATTTGCCGTAACGCCGTCAAACCGTCGGCACCATCCGTCAAGGCCCCAACTGGCTCAAACCGCAGATCGCCTTGCGCCAAGTGCGGGTCATTAAGAGCAATATACGGCGGGTTTGAAACGATCACATCGAATCGCCCCTCTGGCGGTAGGGCTTCGTACCAATTTCCCTGCCAAAACTGAACAATTGCGCTGTGTTGATGGGCATTCTTTTGTGCGATCGCCAGTGCGTTTTCGCTTAGATCTGTTGCAACGACTCGAGCACTTGGGCACGCGAGTGCAACGCTTATCGCCACCGCGCCGCTGCCCGTACCCAAATCAAGTAAAGAGCACCCTGCACCGTTGCCCGTGGCCAGCTTAGGCAAAGAACGCTTAGTACAGTCTTCCAAGCTTTGCAGAGCCATTTCCACCAACAACTCGGTTTCTGGTCTTGGAATCAAAACGTCGGCCGAGACACTCAAGCGGTGTCCCATAAACTCTCGGTGCCCAACCAAGTGCGCCATCGGCGTGCCTTGACGGCGTTGCGCGGCCAAGGTCAAAAACTGCGCAGCCGCTTCAGGCGCCAAAGGGTCAGTATCGTGGGCGAGTAACCATTCGCGCGGCTTAGCCAACACCATTTCAAGCAGCATCCGAGCCTCTAGGCGGGGCAAACCACTCATCGACGTCAACGATTGCGCCGTTTGCATCAGTGTTCGTCACCTAAGGCCGCTAGCAACTCTGCCTGATGCTCAGCAATGAGGGCGCCTGTCACGTCGTTTAAATCGCCTTCCATAATCGAAGCAAGCTTATACAAAGTCAGATTAATTCGATGATCGGTCAAGCGACCCTGCGGGAAGTTATAGGTGCGGATCCGTTCAGACCGATCCCCCGAGCCGACCAGACTTTTACGTTGAGCGGCCTCTTTATCGTGGCGCTCGCGCTGGACTTTGTCTTTTAGTCTGGCCGCTAACACCTGCATGGCTTTGTCTTTGTTGCGGTGTTGCGAACGGTCGTCTTGACACTCAACCACCAACCCCGTCGGCAAATGGGTAATGCGCACCGCAGAATCGGTTTTATTAATATGCTGCCCGCCTGCCCCACTCGCCCGAAACGTATCGATGCGCAACTCGCTCGGGTTGATCACGATATCGGTGGCGGCGTCGGCTTCTGGCATCACTGCAACGGTGCAGGCAGAGGTATGAATGCGGCCCTGCGTCTCTGTGGCCGGCACACGTTGCACACGATGCGCACCCGACTCAAATTTCAGACGGCCATACACACCATCGCCATCTAGGCGCACAATGACCTCCCGGTAGCCACCCAATTCTGAGGGACTTTCAGACATCAATTCAACTTTCCAGCCTTGTTGCTCGGCATAACGGCTATACATTCTCAACAGATCGCCAGAAAACAAGGCGCTTTCATCACCACCCGTACCCGCACGAATTTCGAGAAATACACTTCGGCCATCGTCCGGATCGCGAGGCAAGAGTTGCAATTGCAAATCGGCTTCGAGCTTTTCGATCCGTCCCTTGCAATCGTCGATCTCTTCAAGTGCCATTGCTTTCATTTCAGGGTCATCGAGCATCGCGCGTGCTCCCTCTAAATCAGTCTCAGCCGCCTCGAAGGCCTCAAAGGCCTTCACAACCGGCTCAAGCTCCGCACGTTCGCGCGACAGCTTGCGATATTGATTCATATCGTTAGCCGCGTCTGGCTCAGACAGAATCGCGTCAAGATCAACTAAGCGACGAGAGAGATGCTCTAAACGAGAGCGCATTGAAGATTTCATGAATGTCTTTACGGGGGAATAAACAACGAAGCCCAGGCGCTAAGGCTCACACCAGAAGGCTGACAGCGTAGCTAACGCCGATCAGAGCCCTTTGGGAAAATGCGCGGCAGCCACGCTAACAATTGCTGACGCTCGGCCTCTTCACTTTGA
>CAMCZQ010000131.1 GCA_945887835.1 Bordetella parapertussis
AAGCGCAGTTCGGGCTTGAGGCCTGGGCAGCGCTGGATAAAATTCCGCGCACGCAGTGGATGGATTACCTGCGTTGGTATCGGCAAGCCCTCAAGCTCGATTTACGCAATGAGCACCACGTCACAAAGATCGAGCCGCGCCCCGAGGGCCTCGTGCGCCTGCTCATCGATACACCCTCGGGCCAACAAGCGGTCTACGCACGTCGCGTCGTACTGGCTACAGGGCGAGACGGCCTAGGGGGTGCCTATCTTCCTGAGATCACGGCAACGCTGCCGCGCGCCCTCTGGGCACATTCTTCTGACAAGCTCGATTACGCTACTCTTGCAGGCAGACGCATCGGCGTCGTAGGTGCAGGTGCATCAGCGATGGACAGTGCAGCGACCGCACTTGAAGCGGGCGCCGCCAGTGTTGATTTGTTGATTCGCCGTCCCGACTTACCACGCATCAACAAAGGTAAAGGCGCTGGCCACGCCGGCATGAATCTTGGTTTTGTCGATCTGCCCGACACTTGGAAATGGCGTATTCGCCATTATTTAGGGGTTGAGCAGGTACCCGCCCCAAGAGGCAGCACGCTGCGGGTATCGAGGCACGCGAATGCTCGCTTTCACTTGAGCTGTCCTCTTGAAGGCATCACAGTTAAAGATAATGTTTTGCTGGTCAAAACGCCTCTGGGTCAGTTCGAACTTGATTTTTTAATCTTCTCGACTGGCTTCAAAATCGATTGGTGGGCACGTCCTGAATACGCCAGTATCGCCCCGCACGTGCTTGCCTGGGGGCACCGCAAACTTGAGCTCACTGAACCGCCCAGCCAAGAAATGCTCGATTCGCCCGACCTTGGCCGCGCCTTCGAGTTTCAAGAAATCACACCAGGGGCTTGCCCCGGCCTTTCAAACATTCATTGCTTTTGTTACCCCGCTGCCTTATCGCACGGCACCGTATCCGGTGATATCCCGGCAATCACTGAGGGTGCAAAACGTTTGTCAACGGGGATTGCCAGCTTGTTTTACCGCGAAGACATCGCTGAGCACTATAAACGCATGGAGGCGTATGCCGACCCAGAACTGCTTGGCGATGAATGGACGCCCGCAAACCCACTTCACTATTCAAAAGTTGACTCAATCCTATGACAAATAATCTAGCCGCTGACACCATTGATCGTCTGGTAGGACTCAGTCCTGCACTCAGCACATTTTCGGTACGCCATCAGCGAGACAAGGTTGTTGCTGCGACCCAAAAAAGCGAAGATGGCTTATTTGACCCCCGCTTGCCAGGCCTGACGCTCGCCGAGCGACTGCTCGTGGCGTTGCTGGCTTGCCAGCTCACACCCTCAGCACGCTGCGCTGCCGAATACCACCACCGACTCACGCTCTTAGGCGTTGAGCGCGCGCTCTTGGAAGCCGTCGCGACTGTTTCTTTAGAGGGCATCACAGAGCCGCGGCTTCATGCAATGTTGACGTTCACGCACACCTTAATTACGGATCCCGTCAAGGCGGATCAGGTCGCTTTACAAGCGCTGCCGCAGGCAGGTTTATCGACACCAGAGGTCGTCATGCTTGCACAGCTGATTGCCTTTGTATCTTATCAAGTGCGTGTGGTGGCGGGCTTAAACGCCATGAAATTGTTGGAGCAACAAGCATGAGCGAACAAATTGAAATCAAGGGCTTCACCAATGCCACGCTGGGCTGGAAGGCTTGGCTTGATGTGGTCAGTCTAGAGTCTGCGACACCCGAACAGCTGGCCGTGCTTGAAGAAAGCCATCCGAAGGCTAAGGTCTCTGACTACTATCTTTTTTTAGTACATCAACCCGAGGTCCTCAAACAGCGTTCGATTGCCTTTAATTCAATCATGTATGCGCCAGGCGGTATTCCTCGAGCAGAACGCGAGCTCGGTGCCACGGTCGTGTCGCGCGTCAATGGCTGTGTCTATTGCGCCTCGGTGCATGCGCAACGGTTTGAACAACTAGCCAAACGTACCGACGCAATTATTGAGGTTTTTAACGATCCTAACAGTGCCGGCACGACTGAGCGCGAACGCGCGATCGTGCAGTTTTCGCTGGCCTTGACCCGCGCGCCTGATGCGGTCTCAGCAAGTGACATACAAGCACTAAAAGACGTTGGCTTAACTGAACTAGAAATCTTGGATTTAATGCATTCGGTGGCAATCTTTGCTTGGGCGAACCGACTGATGTTGAATCTGGGCGAACCTGTGTTCGCCTGAAACACGAAAGCGTGACCGCAAGTTCAACAACATTCTTTTTTGCGAGGCTTCTCATGCGCTTGAACACTAAAACCCTTATCGCGGGCACAGCGCTTCTGGCCAGTCTATCCTTCGCGGCGCTGGCGAATCCTTGGCCGATAGCTGACAAAGCGCTTCAACTCACCGTCCCTGCACCCGGTGGAGGCGGCACCGGCGACACGATTGCCCGAATGTTGGCCGAGCAACTCGCACTGCGGTTAACAACCAGCGTGGTAATTGAAAACAAGCCGGGCGCAAATGGCAACATTGGCGCGACAGCTGCCGCTAAATATCCAGCAGATGGGTATCGATTTCTTTTTTCGTGGGCGGGCACCCTCGCGGTCAACAAAAGTCTCTACGCCAGCATCAATTACGACCCTCAAAAAGACTTTGAACCGATCGCGCTAATCTGCGATGTGCCTAATATCTTAGTGGTCAATCACGAGCAGCCTGTCAAAAGTATTCAAGAGTTCATCGCTTACGCGAAAGGCAATCCAGACAAATTAAATTTTGGTTCAACCGGTATTGGCAGTTCGATGCATTTAGCCGGTGAATTATTTATGCGCGAAACCTCAACCAAAATGGTGCACGTGCCTTACAACGCGCCGGGCACAGCCACAACCAACTTAATTGCCAATGACATTCAAGCTATGTTTCAGCTCGTGCCAGGGATTGCGGGACAAGTGAAGGCCAATAGAGTACGCGCCCTTGCCATCATGTCACCCTCGCGCTCGCCGGCCTTGCCCGAGGTGCCCACTACCGCAGAACTTGGCTTTCCAAGCCTGATGTCATCGACCTGGTTTGCCGTGCTCGCGCCCAAAGGTACGCCACAACCCATTATTGCCAGAATGAATACTGAGATTAATCAAATTTTGGCAGAGCCCGTGTTCAAAAAGAAACTAGCCGACATTGGGGCGACCCCGCTGGGTGGCACTCCGGCAGAACTCGCGACGCATCTGGCTGCAGAACTCGAAAAATGGGCTCTTGTGATCAAGGCCGCGGGCATCAAGAACCAATAAGGTGTCAGCCCGTCAGCGCCTGGGCTTGCAAAGCAAATAGTCGGCCATAGCCCGCAGCGTGGTCGGTAATCCCATAATTTCTTAGCGCAAACCACACCATGGCTTGATTGCTGGTAATGACGGGTCGGTCAAGCAGGGCTTCGATTCGTTCGATGGCCTCGGCCGAACGTACCGCTGTGCAGCTAATAAAATAAGCATCGGCTTGGGGATCTTGATGTTTTAAGGCTAGATCCACCCAAACCTGCTCTGACAGTTTGCCCATCTCAGCGTTGCCGTTGATACCCAAGCCAACCTGCGTGAGGACTTCAAAACCGTGATGTTCTAAAAATGCACACTCGCGTAAATTGACCTCTTCAATATACGGCGTTAGTAACACTATTTTTTTTGCCTGCAACGCTCGTAACGCTGAAACAAGCGCTTGAGCCGTTGAAAAAGCAGGTAACCCGCTCGCCTGTTCAATGCGGTGTTGAATCTCTTGTCCCAACTGCGCACTGAACGTACTGACCGCGGTGCAGTGAAACACCACCACCCCAACTTGCGCATCGGCCAAGAGCTTTGCACCTGCTTCGACGTGCCGACTCATCTCGATCAGTTCTGCCTCAGAACTGCCGCGCAACTCTAAACGCGTGATGTAAGCCACCACACCCGCGGGCAACATGGCATGAATCTGTGGCTCGGCGATCACGTTGCCCGAAGGCACCATCACGCCTAAGCGCAACCGCGCACCGTAATCAATGAGTGGCATATTCGTCTCGAAGTAATTGAGCCGCTTGGACCATGGCCTTTAACTTGCCATCGGCAACCGCCCTAGGTAAATATTTCATGCCGCAGTCTGGCGCTAGGATCACCTGCTCAGGCTTGATATATTTCAGTGCCTTGCGTATGCGCGCTGCAACCACTTCAGCGGTTTCAATCTTCATGTCGCTTAGATCCAGACACCCGACCATGATCTGCTTGTTACCTAAAGACTCGAGCACGCGACAATCAAGATTTGACTGTGCCGTCTCGATTGAAATTTGGTGACACGAACAGCCTGCGAGTTCAGGCAAAAAATCATAGCCCGAGGGGCGCGTATGAATCACCGCAGCGTAGCCAAAACAGATATGCACTGCCGTCTGACCCTTCACCCCCTCTAAGGCGCGGTTCAACGCTTTAATACCATATTGACGCGCTTTTTCGGGGCGTGCCTGCATATAGGGCTCGTCGATCTGGACGATATCAGCGCCATGCGCAAACAAATCTTTAATCTCTTCGTTCAAGGCCGCTGCATAAGCCATCGCGGCCTCTTCTTCGGTAGCATAGAAATCGTTTTGCGCCTGTTGCAACATGGTGAAGGCGCCAGGCACCGTGATCTTGACTTTACGCGTCGTATGCGCTTTTAAAAATAAAAGATCTTCGACCTCGATGGGGCGAGCACGTTTAATCTCGCCGACGATTCTGGGGACAGGGTTCGGATGCCCCGAGCGATCAAGTGCGGTGCCGGGGTGATCGATATCAATTCCCTCAAGCGCGGTCGCGATCCGATTTGAATAGCTTTCACGACGAATTTCGCCGTCGGTGATGATATCGAGGCCCGCCTGCTCTTGACTCCGGATCGCGATCAAGGTGGCGTCCTCCATGGCTTGCTGCAAATAAGGTTCCGCCACCCGCCAAAGCTCTTTTGCTCTTACACGCGGCGGAAACCGCCCTGCCAGTTTTTCGCGATCAATCAGCCAGTCGGGCTGCGGATAACTGCCAACGATTGTGGTGGGAAACAACATAAAGCCTCCGGGTGCCGTGTTTTGCGCGCTCAGTCACAAAAATTGTGTGCTTATCGCTCTCTTGCGAAGTGCAAACATTACTCGAAATAGTGGCAAAAAGGGTTTTTTAGACTCAGGCGCTGTCCAAAGAGCCACCAAAGCAGTTGGTTGCGCGCAAAAGCAACAAAAAGAAAAAAGTGTTACCATTTAATCTTGTTGCGAATCATTCGCATTTGCATTTAGATTTTAAAGCATATCCAAAAAGGTATATTTTGTTCAATCGGATTCAAAGCAAACCCTTACCGTTAAACACCCAATCAGGCTTGAGCCACCGCGCCAGGCGACTGTGCCTCAATAGCCTACAAACGCTTGGCTTGGTGCTTGCCCTAAGCAGCTCGTTGGCACCGGTTCAGGCGAAAACGCAAAGCATTAACCTTTACACCACTCGCGAACCCGGTCTGATGCAACCCCTGCTCGAGGCCTTCACGGCCCAAACTGGAATTAAGGTCGCCACCGTCTTTTTAAAAGACGGCTTGCTTGAACGGGTAAAAGCAGAAGGCGCTCGCTCACCTGCTGACGTCTTGATGACCGTCGATATTGGCAATCTGCTTGACTTGGCCCAAGCCAACTTATTTCAATCCATTCACTCTGAGGCGTTAAACGCGGCAATACCCGCCTCGCTTCGCAGCAGCGATGGCTCGTGGTTTGCCTTGTCTTTGCGTGATCGCGTGCTCTATGTCGACAAAGCTCTCGCACTAAAAACGTTTCGCTATGAAGACTTAGCCGACCCAGCCTATAAAGGTAAGGTCTGCATCCGGTCCGGGCAACACCCCTATAACAACGCCCTGATCGCCTCGATGATCGCACACCACGGCAGCGCCGAAACTGAAAAATGGCTGCGCGGCGTCAAAGCCAATCTTGCCCGCAAAGCGGCCGGTGGCGATCGCGACGTTGCCCGCGACATCTTGGGCGGCATCTGCGACTTAGGCCTAGCCAACGCCTATTACGCGGGTCAGATGAAAACCGCAGCGCCTGGCACTGAGGCGCGCAAATGGGGCGAAGCAATCAAAGTCATTCGTCCGACTTTCGCACAAACAGACGGCACCTTTGTGAACGTCTCGGGTGGCGGCGTCGCAGCCCACGCACCGAACAAAGCAGGCGCCACTGCTTTTCTTGAGTTTTTGATTTCCAAGCAAGCGCAAAGTCTCTATGCTCGCGTGAACTTTGAATACCCTGTGCGTGCGGGCGTTGAACTTGACGCCATCGCACAAAGCTTCGGGCCATTAAAGGCGGATCCGACACCACTCACCGAGATTGCCAAGCATCGTAAAGAAGCCAGCCTGCTAGTTGACCGCTTAGGCTTTGACAGATAACGCGACCTTTTGATGACTCTGCTAACGCCCCATGCACGCTGGCTTGCCACAGGCTTTTGGCCCACGGCGCTCGCCAGTTTGCTCGCCGCCTGTCTGTGCGCACCCGTGCTGTCTTTGTTTGTATCGGCCCTCGGCGCAAACACTCAGCAGTGGGTGCATTTAATCGGCTTCGTGATACCAGACGCGGCACTCACCACGCTACTCTTATTAACGGGAGTCGGTATCGCGGTGGTGCTCTTAGGTACCGGCGCGGCCTGGCTCGTAACCGCGTTTCAGTTTCCGGGGCGCAAAGTGCTGGCTTGGGCACTTTTGCTACCGCTTGCCGTACCCACCTATGTAGTGGCCTATTCTTATCTTGATTTACTGCACCCTTTAGGGCCGGTGCAAAGTGTGTTGCGTGCAGCCCTTGGTGTGAGCTCGCCGCGTGAACTCCGTTTGCCCGATATCCGCTCAATGCTGGGGGCAATTCTCATTTTAGGTAGCGTGCTCTATCCGTACGTCTATCTCAGCGCACGCCATATGTTTTTGACTCAGCCCGCCAACTTAATCGAAGCTGCACGCGGCCTCGGGCACGGCCCCCTCAGTCTGTTTTGGCGGGTCGCGTTGCCCATGGCACGTCCCGCCATCGTGGTGGGCACGACGCTGGCTTTGCTTGAGACGTTCAACGATGTCGGCGCCTCAGAGTTTTTAGGTCTGCAGACACTCACTGTTGCCGTCTACAGCACCTGGATCACGCGCTCTGACCTTGCAGGCGCCGCCTATATCGCCTTGTTCATGCTGGTCTTGGTGCTTGGCTTAAGCGCGCTTGAGCGTCACGCCCGACGCCAGCAGCGCTTTATCAACACCGACCAATCGCGCCCCATGCAAGCGCAGCCCCTCAAACGCTGGCAAGGCCTGCTCGCGAGCTTATTTTGTCTGTTGCCCGTCTTGGCGGGCTTTGTGATTCCGGTGCTGCATTTGGGCTGGCAAGCCGCTGTGCGACTTGAGCAGGTGGGCGCTGTATCGAGCTTACTCAAAGACGCCACGCTAAACACGGTGCTGATATCGCTGGCCGTCACGTCTTGTACTGTTTTAGGCGGACTGCTGCTGGCGTGGGCAGCCCGCAGCTGGACAACCCGACGCAGCGCAAGTTTAGGGCAGCGTCTGGAACGCACCGCGACCATCGGCTATGCATTACCTGGCACCGTTCTCGCCCTGGGCTTACTCGCGCCGTTTACGCTCATTGACGAGTTGGCAAATGTCCTCAGCGAGTCTCTTTTTCAAACGACCACTGGGCTATGGCTGCTAGGCACAAGCGCGGGTCTGATTCTAGCCTGTACGTTACGCTTGCTGGCCGTGGCCTCGGGCTCACTTGACGCTGGCTTTGCCCGCATCCCGCTTGCGTTTGATCAACTCGCACGTTCGCTGGGTCACTCGCCTCTTGGCGTGCTGCTACGCGTTGACCTGCCGCTGCTCAAGCCCGCAATGTTTTCTGCTGCGCTGTTGGTGTTTGTCGAAACCATGAAAGAACTCCCGATCACCCTTTTATTGCGTCCACTTAATGTCGAAACTCTTGCCACCTGGTTGTATGGTGAGGCTGCGCGAGGCACCTATGAAGAAGGTGCGATCGCTGCGCTACTTATCATATTGGTGAGCCTTATTCCTGTGATTCTGTTGACGCGCACGCAAACTCAGTACAAAAAAAAGCAAGCGCTCAAACCCACCGTGCCGGTTTCACCTTCGGAAGGCTCACTGTGAACACTCTTTTGAACGTTGAACAGTTAAGTCTAAGCTATGCCTCTAAAGCGGGAACAGTCTCTGTCCTTAAGCACTACAGTCTGAAACTTGCTGCGGGTGAAACCGTTTGCATACTTGGCCCTTCTGGCTGCGGCAAAAGTAGTTTGCTACGTGCCATCGCGGGCTTTGAGACCATCGATGCCGGCACCATCACCTTAAACGGCTCGGTGCTATCCTCTGCAACGCAAACGCTTGGCCCCGAACATCGCCGCGTGGGTTTTATGTTTCAGGATTACGCATTGTTTCCGCATTTAGACGTTGCAGAAAACATCGGCTTTGGTTTAACCAAGCTATCGCGCCAAGCGCGGCAAGCACAAATACAGAGCATGCTCGCATTAGTGGATCTCGTCGCGTATGCGAAACGGTTTCCACACGAGTTATCAGGCGGGCAACAACAACGCGCCGCGCTGGCACGCGCCCTGGCGCCCAAGCCCGAGATTTTGCTGCTAGACGAGCCTTTCTCAAATCTTGACGCAGATACCCGCGAGCGCTTGATCATAGAGCTACGCATCATTCTGAAGCAGACAGGCGTCACAACCTTGATGGTGACCCATAGTCACTCTGAAGCTCTTGCGCTCGGCGACCGAATCGAACGCATGGGTTAGTGCTAACATCTTTCGCATCAAAAGACGGAGACTAAAAATGGAACTATTACACGGCCTTGAAACACGCCGCAGCATTCGGGGATTTGAACCTAAAGCGGTGCCACAAGACCTCATCCGGACAGTACTGAAGGCTGCTGGGCGTAGCGCATCGTATACAAATACGCAGCCCTGGGAAGTCGCTGTGGTGACGGGCGCCAAACGCGATGAACTCAGTGGGATTTTGTACGAACTGGCACGCTCAAATACGCCAACCAACTACGATGTCCTGACCCCTACGAGTTGGCCCGAGGCGCATGAGCAGCGCGCTAAGGTTCACGGTTCACGCCGCTTTGAAGCCCTTGGGGTTGGCCGGGGCGACACCAGTCGACGCAACGAATTACGACTGAAAAATTTTGAATTCTTTGATGCCCCCTGTGCGATGTTTATGTTTATGGATAGCACCTTGGGGCCGTGGTCGACACTTGACATGGGCATCTTTTTACAAGGCCTCACACTCTCGGCCCACGGAGCGGGTTTAGGTTGTTGCCTGCAAGCCTCTCTTGCAGGCTACCCCGACGCCATACGCGACTGCCTAGGCATCCCACAGACTAAAAAACTGATCGTCGGGATGTCAATGGGCTATCCGGATCTTTCTGCACCACTGAACGCGTATCAAAGCACACGCCTGGAGCTGGACGAGTTTGTGAAATGGTATTGAGCGACCCCGTTGGATCATAAAACTGCGGCCCGCTGGCAAAGCCAGTCACGCAAAAAAAAACCAACGTAAACGCTCGGCCAAACTCAAGAAATAGCCGCTGACAAGTATTTAAACAACGGGTCAGCGGCTTCTCATATCAACTTATTTTGCCCCAGCCCACTCAGGCTTGGCCAGAGCCAAGTCGTTGGGGTACACCGTCACCGGCA
>CAMCZQ010000132.1 GCA_945887835.1 Bordetella parapertussis
AAGCGCTTTGCTCATCCGCAGTAATCACGTCACCCATGGTGCGAGCAAGTTGCGGCTTGAACTGTAGTGCAATCCGAAATCCAAAAAAATGAATACTGATCCCAAGCATAATCAGCAGAACGCCCGCTAAAGCCGACCAACGGATCAGGCGCTGACGCGAAATATTGATTTTTTTGACGCTCGAGGTCGAGCCCGAAATCCAAATGAGTTGCACGTAAGAAAGTCTTTGAGCGGAACGGATGTTGAGTATACTCAGTGAAAGAAAAAAATGAACAAAAATCGCTAAATGCTGAAAATTGTTTAGCGTTTGTTTAATGAGTTGCGTAAAGCATGCAGCCGTTGCAGGATTTGACGACTGCGCGTACGCCTATTAGCAAGTTACGGTCGAATAGTTTGACAAACGATTGATTTTTAAAAGGAATCATTATGGTGCGCTTGGCCGATTTACCTGAAAGTGATCGCGAACATCATCTTGCACGCCTAAAGATCATGCCGCAGTTAGCCGTGCCTAAATTAGTGAGTGGTGTTTCGTTAAGCCAGCGCCGCGTTGCGATCATCACAACAGCGGGGTTGCATCTGCGCGGCGAGCAAGCGTATGACGGCCAGGGCTCTGGTATCGACTACCGCGTCATCCCTGTGAACACACCAGAAAAAGACTTGGTCATGAGTCACGTCTCAGTTAATTTTGATCGTTCGGGTTTTCAAGCAGATGTCAATGTAGTGTTTCCGCTTGACCGCTTAAAAGAACTCGCCTCAAACAAGCTGATCGGTTCAGTCGCGAAATTTCATTATTCTTTTATGGGCGCGATTTGGCCCATTACAAAATACGAAGACAAGGTGCGCGCGCTTGCCGCCTTGCTTAAACAAGATCAGGTTGATGCAGTCGTTTTGTCTCCGGTTTGACCGCTTTGCACGTGCGCCGTGAGCGCCGTCGGGCACTACCTAGAGCAAGAAGGCATTGCAACAGTACAAATTAGCTTAATACGTGAACACACAGTTGCGCTTAAAGCGCCCAGAGCGCTATGGGTGCCGTTTATGTTGGGGCGCCCGTTTGGCGTGCCTCATGACGCTGCGTTTCAAACGCGCGTCTTAACTGAGGCGCTTGCCTTGCTTGCTCGAACCGACGGGCCGGCACTAGAAGATTTTGCAGATGACGCGCCGGCAGACGACCTCGGCCAGCCCGCTCAAGGGCTAACGTGTCCAGTCAGTTTTCCAAGTTTCAAAGCAGAGGGTACGCTTGCGACTCGGTTAGCTGACGAAATCGGCCAACTGCAGGCTTGGCACGCGTTGGCGCAACAGGCACATCAAAAAACTAAACTTGGGATTACAGGCTGCACGCCTGCCGAGCTAGGTGTGTTTTTAAGTTCGTGGTTGAGCGACTCGCCTTTGTTGACTTTGAAGGATCAATCAATGGCGCCGTTTTTAGCGGTTAAGTTTGCAAGCGACGAATTAAAGACCTTTTATTATGAGGCCAAGTCGGTACAGCCAGGGCAACACTCATCGGCATCGATGCAGCATTGGTTTTGGTTTGAAACGACAGCGGGTGAGGCATTTTTGACGTTGCGCAAAAAATTTGCTCAAGAGGGTGATCCGGCATTTGCCGGATTGGCCACTTTAAGCATGGTGCCGCGTGCGGTGCTGGCTGAGTTAGGGGAGCATTAAGACTGTTAAGTTGGTTTAACAAGCGCTAAGAAGTGTTCAAAAACCAGACTGAACTGTTGGTTGTCCTCGGCACGCGCAATCATTTGATCGACATCTTTGCCTTCACTTAAAAACCAGGCTCTGTTTTTTTCTAAAAACTGGCAAATTTGTTGTTTATCCATTTCAGGATGAGGCTGAATGCCCCAGACGGGGCCGTTGATCCAGCGCCAAACTTGGTTTCCACAGTTTTCGTTTCTGGCCAGTATCACCATATCTTCGTGCGAAGCATGCACTTCATCGCCGTGCCAGTGAAAGGTACGCAATGTTTTGGGAAAGTGTTGCATCAATGGATCGCTAGCGGCCGACTCCGTCAGCTCTATTTCTGAGTAGCCCGTTTCTCGGTTGGGCCGTTTGAATACCTGCTCAGGCCCCACCAGTGCTGAGGCCAAGAGCTGGCTGCCAAAACACAAACCTAGCATCGGAATGTTTTTAGCAGCGAAGGCGCGCAGTACGTCCTGCTCGCGCGCGATCCATGGCTCTTGATCGTAAGCACCCGAGACGCTTGGGCCGACGAAGACTCCGCTCGCCTCAAGCGTGTCAGGAAATTCACCTCGATTGGTTTTATAAACCTTGACAGGCAACTGACTGTTTGACAAGGCAAGTTCAAAGCGAGTGGGCGGCTGATCTATATGCCAGTTATCCAGCACGACGAAGGGTTTCATGATTGACCTTTCATTTGTTCACGCAGCATTTTAGTTTCGACTTGATCAATGTCTCCTTTCGCGCTCAGCGCAACGCCATACTCGGCTCGGGCGTTGTCAGCGTTAATCAAATCATCCATGTAGTCCTCCCGAACTGCCTCCGCAGGTCGTAACCATCCCGCACCGATCCCGCCCCCACCTGGGAGACCAAGCAAAACACGCTCGTCAGGCTTAAGGTATTGCCTGCCTTTTGGAGAGAGCTTTCGTCCTGCCGAGGTTGTGACGGTGCCAGACGCGCCATCGCGCCCTCCATCGCGTCCTTTGGCTGGATGGTTCGTGCGTTCAAACATTGCAGCGATCGAGAAAGCCGCATCATCTTGCGTGCCTAATTCGATTGATTGACCAAGGCCGCCACGAAACTGACCGGCACCACCAGAGCCCTCGCGAAATTCCTTGCGCCAAATGATCAGTGGCGTGGTGCTCTCGACGACTTCGGTAGGAACGGTTCTGACGCCAGAAGGGAAGGCAACAGTTGAGAGCCCATCGATGTTTGGACGCGCGCCAGTGCCACCCGTATTAAACAAAATTGAATCGAAGTTTCGCGTGACACGACCAGTTGCCGCAGATTCTGGATCGACGGCTGAGAGCCCACCTCTGAGCATTGGATTCCACATCGTGCCAGCGCCCTCGGCTGGAACCCGCTCCGGTATGACTTGAGCCAGGCAGCCAAACATCAGATCTGGCAGCATCTGTCCTACGGTGTGTCTAGCCGAAACAGGAAACGGTCGTTGGACATTTAAGATTGAACCCTCGGGCGCACTCACCGTAATGGCGGACAAGGAGCCAGCATTACAGGGAACATCGGGCGCGACAATACAATTGATTCCAAAAACGCTATAAGCCGTCGAGAAGTTCAAAACAACGTTGATGCCGTATGGGCTTGCGTCAGAGGTGCCCTCGTAGTCAACGTGCAGATGTCCGTCTTTGATTGTGATGCTAGCTACCAGATCGATTGGGGTATCGTAGCCATCAATGCGTAGGGTGCTTCGATAGGTGCCGGCAGGCAACTCGCGTATCCGCTGATACACGCTTTGTCGCGATTGTTCGATAATATAGGCCGATAGGTCGTCGATATGGTCGAGACTGAACTCTGTCAACATTTGTGACAAGCGCTTGCCGGCCTCGGCGTTGCATGCGATTTGAGAATGCAGATCACCCTCCATCTCAATCGGCTGGCGCACGTTGGTACGCAAAAGCTCTAACAGATCTTCGTTGAGTTTACCTGCTCGCGCCAGCGGCATAATAGGAATGTTAATCCCTTCTTCATAGACTTGACGCGCATCCGGCCCAAAGCCACGCCCTCCCATGTCAATGATGTGAATCGTGTTGGCAAACAGCCCAACCACTTGTCCTCGATGAAAGGCAGGCGACACAACCGTCACATCGTGGTAATGACCAACCGAGAGCCAGGGGTCATTGGTAATAAACACATCACCCGGTACCATCGTATTGAGCGGATATTTCGTGACAAAGTGAACAACACTCACAGCCATAGAGTTGACATGGCCTGGCGTGCCGGTAGTTGCCTGAGCAACCATATTACCGGCCCGGTCAAAGAGACCAGCAGAAAGATCACCTGATTCACGAACAGCTTGACTGAAGGCCGCTCTAATCAAAGTTTGGGCTTGCTCCTCGACGATTCCCAACAGGCGGTTCCACATGATCTGGCGTACGATCGCGTCAAAATCTGAGTGAGCAGCTGTCATGATGAGATGGCCTCGCGTGTAAGTTCAATATCGCCGAACTGATTGAGTTGAGCATTAAAACTAGGGCTGATGACGGTCGAAGTCTCTTGTTCGACAATGATTGCAGGGCCCGCGATCACGAGTCCGTTGGTCAACTCGCTTCGTTCATAAATTCTATGTGCGATGCTACGACGCGTTCCTGGATCAAACACCTGCCGATGGGATTCGGTTTTGACAGGTTTCGTTGTAGTCATTTGCGAGCCTGTAACGGGGTCAGGCATTGGGTCTGTGGTTACCGTCACCACCCAGCTTGCGACCTCAATGTCGGCCAAGCCGCCCAACGAGCGTCCGTAAACGCGCGTGTACTCTGCTTCGAAGGCAGCGCGCAGTTGTTCGCCCGAGTTTGCATCAAACTGTGTATTACCTAGGTCTATTAGAATTTCATGCCCTTGACCGACATACCGCATGTACGCACGACGCAGGGTATGCAGCGCTGAGCGAGTGGCTTTCGACACAATATCGTACGAGATAGTTCTCATTTCAGCTAAGGTTTGGTTGATCAACGTATGGTCAAAACTCGCTAGCCGTTGATACTGTGTGCGCACTACCTCAAAGGCGATGGGTGCGCGCAAAAACCCAACTGCCGAGCCAACACCCGCTGACGCTGGAATAATGACGCGCGATATTCCGAGTTTTTCAGCGACTCTCGCGGCATGCAACGGTGCGCAGCCACCAAAAGCAATCAGTGTGCGCGATGAAACATTTTTACCGCTTTCGATCCCATGAACTCTTGCCGCGTTCGACATGTTTTCATCGACCATCTCGCTGATACCGAAAGCTGCTGCCTCTGTGGTTAAGTTTAAGGGAGTCGCAATGTGGGTTTGTATAGCAAGCTGCGCCGCTTGTGCAGACAAAACGATGTCGCCTCCAGCGAATTTTAAAGGATCAATACGTTGCATGGCTAAGTTTGCATCCGTCACTGTTGCCATCAGACCACCACGCGCATAGCAGGCAGGCCCGGGCTCAGCCGAGGCGCTTTCTGGACCTACAGCGATTCGACCAAGTTGATCAACACGTGCGATTGAGCCGCCACCTGCGCCGATTTCGACCAGTTCTACAACTGGGATGCGCAAGGGCAGTCCGCTACCCTTCTTGAACCGGTATACCCGTGCGACTTCAAAACTACGGCTGGTCTGTGCCACACCATCATCAATGAAACAAAGTTTCGCAGTCGTTCCTCCCATATCAAAAGAGACGACCTCCTTCAGGCCGCAGCGTTTTGCAATGATCCCGGCAAAAATGGCTCCACCCGCTGGGCCTGACTCTACTAAGCGGACCGGAAATGTCTTCGCGGTCTCCACGGTTGTTAAGCCGCCACCTGACAGCATGAGCAGCATCGGACACTGAAAACCCCGTTGCCGTCGCAACGTTTCAAATTGACCGATATAGCGAGCCATTAGTGGCTGTAGATAGGCGTTGGCACAGGCGGTCGAAAAGCGCTCGTACTCTCTGAACTCGGGTGAAACTTCAGAAGAAAGAGTAATACTTAGTTCAGGCAAGGCTTGGGCGAGTAGCTCAGCTGCGATCCGCTCGTGTTGCGGGTTGACGTAACTGTGCAAAAAGCCGATCGCGACCGACTCAATCTTTTCTTGCTTAAGCACGGGAATGAGCCGCCTGATCTCCTCTTGATCGAGTTCGATCAGTGTTTGGCCCTGCGCGTCGAGCCTTTCGCGGACGGGAAACCTGTATCTGCGAGGGACTAAAGGCGCTGGCTTGATAAGTTGCACGTCGTATTGATCAGGCCTGCCTTCGGTACCGATTTCAACGACATCGCGAAACCCCCGCGTCGTGAGCATAGCGGTGCGCGCGCCTTTTCTTTCGATGATCGCGTTGGTAGCCAGCGTCGTGCCGTGAATAATCTCAGTCACTGCAGTGGGGTGTACTCCTGACAGCTTGAGAATTGCCTCCATGGCTTCCATCGCACCTTCTTCGGGGGCGGCTGGCGTAGTTAGTACCTTGGCGGTAAAGCGTTGAGTATCCGTTTCTAGCACGACGTCTGTAAACGTGCCTCCGATATCAAGCCCAATTCGCGCGTGTCCGGCCATTGAGTGTCTCCACGGGTCAGGCCCGATGATTTGAAATAACGTGCACCGCTAGTTCACGCATTGCGCGATCTGGCCTGCGTACTTTTTGCGGTTATTGACTCAGTTTGTGTATTACTGAAGCGTCTTAAGCATCGCAGCGCCCTCAGGCCCAGCGCGCTTAGCCCATTCTGCGGTCATCGTGGCTCCTAATTTGTCTAGTTCAAGTTTTAGGGCCGCCGAACCAGGCTCTACCTTCAGACCTTGCTTGGCAAGCGTTTGAGTCGTTTCGGCCATGACTTTTTCGCTTAATGCCCAACCCCGCAGCTCGGCTTTTGCTGCTGCCTCAAGTACGGCTTGACGAGTCGCCGCATCCAAAGCATCTAAAGCCTTCTGATTTACCATGACAATGTTTTTATTATTGATGACTTCAACGTTATAGTAAAAGCTCGAAAACTCCCAGGCCTTCGTATCAACTCCCGTGGGCGCTGAGGTCAACATCGAGGAAACCATACCCGTCGTGAACGCCTGGGGTACCTCGGCTTGTTGGACGGTGACGGGAATCGCACCGATGATTTCAGCCATGCGGGCGGTTACCACGTTATAGGCACGAAACTTGACCCCCTTCAAGTCTGAAAGAGTTTCTACAGACTTTTTGGTATAAAAACCTTGCGGCGGCCAAGGGACAGAAAATAGTGGTTTTAGACCCTGTTCTGCGAAGCGTTTTTCGATCATCGGTTTTGAGGCTACCCAGAGCGCTTTTGCCTTGGCGTAACCGGGCGCAATCATTGGGATGCCGTCAACCTCGAAAAAAGGATCTTCATTACCGTACGCAGAGAGCAAGATTTCGCCCATCTGTGCCTGCCCCGAGCGAACAGCGCGTTTAATCTCTGGCATCGGGAAAAGTGTCTGATTCGCGTGCAGGGAGATCACGAGTTTTCCGCCTGTCGCAGTTTTCACATCTTCGATGAATGTTTTGATATTTTGAGTGTGAAAATTAGTCTCTGGATAGGGCGTTGCCATCATCCATTGTTGTGCCTGCCCATTGTGTGGCAGCATGAGTACTGCCATTCCGAAGATCGAACCAAGTACGTTACGGCTAAAGCGTTTGGCAGAGGTAAGCATGTCCGTTCCTTTAAGTTGAGTGGGAAAACTATGGCGACCGCCCGGCGGAGAGGTCACTGGAGTGTGGGGCTTCACAATCGATCAATAAAGAAATTAGCATTCGTTTCGGCAGATCACTTGTCAGTTTGAGACTAATATTAGTCAGTTTGAGACATCGTCTGTACGCCGACTTTTTTATTGGCAGTCCTTTTTTATGTTCTTTATCGCCGAAGTCGATCAACCTATTCGCGTGGCATTTTTATTGGTACCAGGTTTTTCACTGGTACCCTTTGTTGCTGCGAGTGAACCGCTGCGGATGGCGAATCGGTTGACTGGGCGAGCAGTTTTCGAAATAGGTTTTTTTTCGCAAACGGATGGCCCAGTCCTAGCTGGCAATGGCATGCAGATCGTTCCAAATGGTCCAATCGAATCACTTTGTACCTACCCAAACGTATTCGTTACTGGTGGATTCGAACCAAGAATTGTGACCTCAAAGTCACTGATTACGTTGCTGAAGGACCTAGCCAAGTACGGGCCGATGGTGGGTGCAATAGGCACCGGGAGTTTTCATCTTGCTCGCGCTAAGCTGCTTGATGGCATGCGGGCGACGGTGCATTGGGAGTACGCCACAAGTTTTGCAGAGGAGTTTTCTAACGTACATGTGACGCGTAGTCTTTACGAGATCGCTTCAAACCGCATGACTTGCAGCGGTGGAATTGCCGCGATGGACATGATGACGCATTTAATTTCAAAGCAGGTGAGCGATGCACTCGCGACTGCGATCGCCGACACATTTGTTCATGGACGCGTACGGCAGCCACAGACATTGCAGCAGGTTTTACTTCCTGTTCTTGCGTCGCGCATTCCAGTCGTTGTTAACGCAGCAATTAATCTTATGCAACGACAAAGCGCTAACCGAGTTAGTATTGAAAAGCTCGCGCTCGAAGTCGGAGTCTCGCGCAGGCATCTGAACCGTTTGTTTAAACAATACCTAGATCAAACACCGTTGGCCTTCGCGAATGGTTTGCGTCTAGAACGTGCCCGCTCTTTGATCATTCATGGCGATCGTGAGTTAAACGAAGTTGCTGACTCGGTTGGATTTGAGACTCAATCAGCATTCTCGCGTGCGTATCGAAAAAAATTTGGTGAACCGCCTTCTGGTAGCAGACATATTTTGACGGACAAGTCGTCTTAGAAATTGGTTACTCAATATTAGGAGAAACAATGAAGCATTATTTGATCGGCCTTTTGCTGATTTTGAGTCCTGTCGTTACAACGGCGCAAACGTACCCAACTAAAACAATCCGTTTGGTCGTGCCGTTCGCCCCAGGCGGGGGCTCGGATACAGTCGGCAGGCTTTTAGCGCAGCGTATGTCTGAGTCATTAGGTGTCTCGGTGGTCGTTGAGAATAAACCCGGTGCGGCCGGTGTCGTAGGAACCGAGCTTGTCGCACGGGCCCCAAGCGATGGATACACTTTGTTGCTAGCAGACTCGCCGCACACATTCAATCACTTGGTATTGGCCAAAGTGCCTTACGATCCCATCAAAGATTTTGAACCAATAGCGATCGTCGCAAGAACGCCTTTAGTGTTGGCCGTCCCCGTTAAGTTCGAAGCGCAAACGGCTCAAGACTTTATCGCTATCGCAAAGTCTCGACCGAGTCAGCTTGCGATGGGCTCAGGCGGCAACGGTAGCATTGCTCATCTGGCGCAAGAACTCTTCAAGATACAAAGTGCAATTCAAGTGATACATGTTCCCTATAAGGGCAGTGGTCCGGCAATCAATGACGTCGTTGCTGGGCAGATACAATCGATTCTGACTCCGGCGCCCGGCGTGATCCCGCAGATTCAGGGAGGCAAGCTACGAGCGCTAGCTGTGACCTCAGAAAAGCGCGCGACCCTAATGCCTGAGGTGCCAACCTTTATCGAGTTGGGTTTTGGTGAATTAAAAGCTTACAACTGGTACGGGGTATTGGCTCCTGCACAAACTAACTCGGTGATCGTTACGAAACTTAGCGAGGTTATTCGCCAGACCATGCTTTTACCCGAAGTACAACAGCGTTTACTCGCGCAGTTGCTCGAGCCAATCACCACTAGCCCGCAAGCATTCAAAGAGCTGCTTGCGCGCGATACGCAAACTTGGGCGAAGATCATCAATAGCGCGCAAATTAAACCGGAATAGCAATGGGCAAACATTTAGGCGGAAGGCTGCCAGCGCCAATATTTGCAGGTATTCGAAGCGATTTTTTAGCGGTTCGCGACTACATCTTTTTAGATATTGCTAGCTGCGCGCCGCTATCAAACTCAGTGCAAGCCGCAATCGGCTCTCATATTAGTGATCTCGAGTACGGCTTTGATAAAAGCCAAGCAACAGAGT
>CAMCZQ010000133.1 GCA_945887835.1 Bordetella parapertussis
CTACAGCCGACCAAGAAATCTAGGTCAACGCCGTCGTTGGCTTGGTTGACGTGGTCCACATACAACTTGTAATAGCCTCGATTCATTGGCGGCTCGGGGGCTTTCCATTTTAATTTGCGTGCCGCCAAAATCTCGTCACGCACATCTAAATGCAAACGACGCTTGGCCACATCAAGCTCGATCATGTCGCCGTTTTCAACCAGGGCGAGCGGCCCACCTGCGGCCGCTTCCGGCGCGACATGCAAGATCACCGTGCCATACGCTGTCCCACTCATGCGCGCATCCGAAATCCGAATCATGTCGGTGATGCCCTTTTTAAGGATCTTGGGTGGCAGCGGCATATTGCCCACTTCTGCCATCCCAGGATAACCTTTAGGGCCGCAGTTTTTGAGCACCATGATGCAATGCTCATCAATATCCAATTTTGGGTCATCAATGCGTTTGTGAAAATCTTCGATGTTTTCAAATACCACCGCGCGGCCGCGATGCTTGAGTAATTTTTTAGTGGCGGCAGAGGGCTTGATAATGGCGCCATCGGGGCATAAATTACCACGTAACACCGCGATACCCGTATTCTTTTTAAAGGGCTTTTCAAAGGTCGTGATCACGTCGCGGTTGTAGCATTCGGCTTTTTTGACATTATCCCAAAGCGAAGCGCCATTCACGGTCAAGGCCTTTTTATTCAGCAGACCTTGCTCGCCCAAGCTGCGTAACACCACCGGCAAACCACCTGCGTAGCAGAAGTCTTCCATGAGGTATTTACCGCTTGGCATCAAGTTCAACAACGTATGCACATCACGGCCAAACTTATCCCAATCATCGATATCGAGCTTGACGCCAATGCGTCGAGCGATGGCGATCAGGTGAATCACTGCGTTGGTTGAACCACCAATCGCGGCGTTGGTACGAATCGCGTTTTCAAAGGCGTGACGCGTCAAAATTTTATCTAGCGTTAAATCTTCTTTGACCATCTGCACAATACGACGACCCGATTCGCGCGCCAGTACGTTGCGACGCGCATCAACCGCGGGATACGCCGCGTTGCCCGGTAGCGCCACGCCCAAGGCCTCGACCATGCTGGCCATCGTTGAAGCCGTGCCCATCACCATGCAATGCCCGTGCGAGCGATGCATGCAAGATTCGGCCTCGTGAAATTCGTCGAGCGTCATCTTGCCAGCTCGCACGTCTTCTGACATGGACCAAGTGTTGGTGCCAGAGCCAATATCTTTACCCCGATACTTGCCCGTCAGCATGGGTCCGCCCGAGACGCCGATCGTGGGGATATTGACACTGGCCGCCCCCATCAAAAGCGAGGGTGTGGTTTTGTCGCAACCAAACAGCAGCACCACGCCGTCAAGCGGATTGGCGCGAATGGTTTCTTCGACGTCCATACTAGCGAGATTGCGCAACAACATTGCCGTGGGCCGCACAAGCGTCTCACCAATTGAGGTGACCGGAAACTCTAACGGAAAGCCACCCGCTTCGAGCACACCTTGGCGGACCTGATCTGCTAACAACCTGAAGTGCGAATTACAGGGTGTCAGCTCTGACCAGGTATTACAAATGCCAATCACGGGTCGTCCATCAAACTGATCGTGCGGGATGCCACGATTTTTTGTCCAACTACGATAGATGAACCCGTAAATATCATTGCGAGAGAACCACTGACTTGAACGGCTCGGTGCAGCCGGCTTTTTGCTTTTATCTGACTTGGCCATTCAAGCCTCCTCTCTGTTGCTGCGATTTGAAAATTATTTTTTAAACGCGACGACTTTTTGCGCTTGTTGGCCCAAACCTTCGATGCCCAAGGTCATCACATCACCCTCCTTGAGGTAGCGAGGCTTAGGCTTGACGCCCATGCCTACGCCCGGTGGCGTGCCTGTTGTGATGATATCGCCTGGCATCAGCGTCGTAAATTCACTCACGTAGCTAATGATTGTGGCCGCATCAAAAATCATCGTCTTGGTGTTGCCGGTTTGAAAACGCTTACCGTTCAAGTCAAGCCACATATCTAATTTTTGTGGATCTTTGATTTCATCAGTCGTCACCAACCAAGGGCCTACCGGGCCGAAAGTATCGCAACCCTTGCCCTTATCCCACGTGCCGCCACGTTCGATCTGGTACTCACGCTCGGACACGTCATTGATCACGCAATAGCCTGCCACGTGTTTCAGGGCGTCTTTTTTACTGACATAGCGGGCTTTTTTGCCAATCACGATTCCGAGCTCAACTTCCCAATCGGATTTTTTTGAACCCTTTGGCAGCATGACGTTGTCACTAGGCCCAGTCAGGCTGGTATCAGCCTTGTAAAACATAATGGGCTCTTTAGGGATTGGCATGCCAGCTTCGGCGGCGTGGTCTGAGTAGTTCAAACCAATCGCCAAAAACTTGCCCATGTTGGCGATTGGCACGCCAAAACGTGGTTTGCCTTTTACGAGTGGCAAAGTACTGGTTTTTATCTTGGCGAGTTTTTTTAATGCGGCAGACGACAACTGATCGTTGGTGATGTCGGCAATCACGCCTGACAAAGCGCGCAGTTTGCCTTCTTTGTCAATCAGGCCTGGTTTTTCTTTTCCCTTGGCACCGTAGCGTACGAGTTTCATTAAGATTCCTTCCTGTTGAAAAAAATTAAGCAAAAAAAATAAAAAGTGAACCTACAAAAGCGCTTCTACAAAAGTGAACCTACAAAAGCGCCCGAGCAAACTACAGCGACCAACCACCATCAATAATCTGCGAGGTGCCGGTGGTGAAAGCCGATTCGTCGGAGGCCAGATAAACCGCCAAGTGGGCGATTTCTTCGGGCTTGCCGATACGACCAATCGGTTGACGCGCCACGAACATATCGCGCACTTCGGTCACCGACTTACCGGTTTGACCAGAGACTGCCTGAATACGATCACCGAGCGAAGGTGATTCAATGGTGCCCGGGCAAATCGCGTTAAACCTGACGCCACGCGCCACATAATCGGCTGCTAACGCGCGCGTCAAACCAATCACCGCGGCTTTTGAGGCGCCATAGATCACGCGATTGGGGGCGCCCTTGATATTCGAGGCGGCCGAAGCCATGTTGATCACACTGCCCTTGCCTTGTTCAAGCATTCCAGGCAAAAACGCACGAATCGTGCGATACATGGATTTGACGTTCAGGTCCATGCTGAAATCCCACTCGGCGTCACTGACACTCATGATGTCGCCTTGGTGCACGAAGCCCGCGCAGTTAAACAAGACGTCTATTTTTCCGATTTTTTTGGCAAACGCGTCGACCTCGTTCGTCTTTAACACATCAAGGGTGGCGGTCTTGATATTTGCCATGCCCTCATAGGCCTTGAGCAGCTCAGGCTTAAGATCAGTGGCCCATACCGTTGCGCCTTCGCGCGCCATCGCAAGCGTGCAGGCGCGCCCAATACCCTGCCCTGAGGCGGTGACCAAGATTGTTTTTCCTTGCAAGCGCATACTCGTTGTCCCTAGTGATCGAGCCAAATTGGCTTGACCAATTTACCAGTTTTCGTGTCAAAATGAAATCATGATGACCCAAACCATCGACACGCGCCGCGTCTACCAACAAATTGCGGATCAAGTGCTACAGCTAATTGACTCGGGCGAGTTCGCTGCCAATAGTCGTTTGCCCTCAGAGCGCGATTTAGCCGAGCAGTTCAAAGTGTCGCGCCCCTCAGTGCGCGAAGCACTCATTGCGCTCGAGGTCATGGGTCTGGTGCAAATCAAGATGGGCTCGGGAGTCTACGTTTGCAAACCTGCGTCGCGCAGTCAACAAAACCAAAAGCCCGTCATAGAGTTCGCGCCTTTTGAATTGATTCAAGCGCGCGCATTGATCGAATCCGAAATCGCAGCACAAGCCGCGCAAAGTCGTAGCGACGCGCACCTGCAAGAGCTTGAGCAGCTGCTCAACGACATGAGTCGGCAGTCGGCGCAGCGACAGAACCCTCTGGCCTTAGATCGCGAATTTCATGCGGTGCTGGCACGCGCGACAGGTAATCAAGTCCTGGCCAGTCTGGTCGAACAACTGTTCGATGCGCGCATGGGTGTATTGTTTTCAAGGCTGGCCAACTACTTTGACACCCAGGTAACTTGGGGGCAAGCCATCAAAGAGCATCGCGCAGTGTTGCGCGCGGTCAAAGCGCAAGACTCCGAGCGCGCCCGACTCGCGATGCGCCATCACATGGCGCGCGCTTATAAACGGTTTTCAGTCAGCTGGCTTAAAAATGCCACACCCGATAAAGTGCAGATTGCCAAGCGAGCCCCACGCTTGACGCCTGTGCACGTTGCCGCGGCGACTCTGGACGCCAAGGCAGGCGGCCACGCTCTGAGTCAACCGTTAAGCGGGGCAGGAGCTGCCAAGCCAAAGCGCGTGGCAAAAGGCGTCAAGCCAGGCAAAAGAGAAGGATGAAGTCTGACCCCTGAAGTTAACTGACTCGAGCGTGCCGCCAAGCCTGCGTGGCCCGGCAGACGCACCTTAGAGACGCCCGGGCGCGGCGGATTACTCAAGCACTCAAGGGCCAAGTGATCCATTTGTTTTAAAAAATCTTTTTTGCCACCAAAAGCCTCGGGGTCGTACAGCGTGATGTTGACCGTCGCCCCCCAACCCTCTTTCGGGTCAGCGCGACCAAACCCCGACAAGCCACCGGTTAGCGCCTCGACCATCAACCCTAAACCAAAACCCTTGTGCCCGTAAGACATCCCGCCCAGCGGCAAAATGGTACCCGGTGGGGTTTGATTGAACACCGCGGGGTCGTTGGTAGGCAAGCCTTGTGCATCTAACAACCACTCTTCAGCAAATTTTTCGCCTGCGCCCGCCTTTCGATTACACATGCCGTTGGTCGTGATCGAAGCCGAGATATCAATCAACACGTCACCATGCGAACACGGAAACCCTATCGCGATGGGGTTGGGGGTGAACACCGCACGGGTACCGCCAAAGGGCGCCACGCTGGCCACATTTGGGTCTGAACTCGCCAGCACCATCAGAAAACCCTCGCGCGCAGCGCGCATCAAGTAGACCGCCAAACAAGCAATATGATGGCTACGTTTAATCGCAAGCGATGCCACACCAAGCTCGCGCGCGGCCGGGATCAACACATCAAGACCGCGTTCAATTAACCAAGGGCCAGGCAAGCGCATGCCATCCCATAACTGCGCTGCAGGTTTGGCGCTTACGACTCGATACTCACCTTGTCGCGCCATGCCGCCGGCCTCGACATCTTTGAGATAACCCGGCAAGAGCGCTAAACCATGCGTATCGTGTCCCAGCAAATCCCCCTCAACCAGCGTTTGCGCCACCACCTGTGACATACGGGGCTCGAGGCCCGCCGCCTCGAGCAACTGCGCGGACCACTGCACGAGCGCCGCACTTGAATAGACCGCAGCGTTTGGGCTAACTGGTGTCATAACAATTCTCTTTCTCTGAAGCGATCGAACCGCGCGCGGTGGCTTGTCTTGTATTGAGTAGGTTGTCTGTTGTTCAGTAGGTTGCGCGGCCACCCGAAATATCAAAAACAGCCCCCGTCGAGAAACTGACTTCATCGGACGACAACCATGCCACGAGGTTAGCGATTTCTTGCACTTCGCCAAAGCGATTCATCGGGATCTTGGACAACATAAAATCGATATGCTGCTGCGTCATCTGAGCAAACATGCCCGTTTTGACTGCAGCTGGGGTAATGCAGTTCACCTTAATCTCGGTACTGGCCAGCTCTTTGCCCAAGGATTTAGTCAAGCCCATCACCGCAGCTTTCGAAGCGCTGTAGGCAGAGGCGTTCGGATTACCTTCTTTGCCTGCCACCGAAGCGATATTGACAATGCGGCCATAACCCTTGCCTTGATTCGCCTGCTTCATGATTGGAGCGATCGCACGGCACGTCAAAAAAGTGCCACGCACGTTGATATCAAACACTCGGTTCCACTCGTCGACCGGATAGTCAATCACGGTGACATTGGGGCCGGTGATCCCAGCGCTATTGACCAAGATATCAATCGAAGCCCCAAACGCGAGCGTAGCTTTAACGGCCTGCGCGACTGAGTGCTCGTCAGACACATCGACTTGCACGCCATTGACGCCCCGACCTAAACGCGCCTGTGCGTCTTTTAAGCCTTTGGCATCGCGATCCCACAGCGTGACCGTTGCACCGCCACCAAGCAGGCGGGCCGCACAGGCCTCACCAATACCGGCCGCGCCTCCCGTAATGACCGCATGTTTGCCAGAAAAATCATATTGAGCCGGTTTGGACATCGCGTTTACCTCGAATGGTTAAGGGTTTTCCCGTCTTTTACATCAAAATTGGTCAGACCAATTGCGCTGAAGGTCTAACCATAATATCCTTTAACCCAATAAGTCAAACTTCACACCGTCTGGCGCGCTCGCTGCCAGTCTGAATTCAAGCTAAGGGCAGGCTGCACATGAAGGTATTAATTACGGATTTTGATTTCCCGAATGTCGAACTCGAGCTTGGGTTGTTTCGCCAAGCAGGCTTAACGGTCACCACCGCGCAGTGCAAAACAGAAGACGAATTGATTGCTGCTGGCAAAGACGCCGACGCATTTTTATTGCAGTACGCTCCAGCCAATCGTAAGGTTTTTGAAGCCCTGCCCGGACTCAAACTCGTCAGTCGATATGGCGCAGGTTTTGATACGATCAACACCGAGGACGCTCAGGCTTGCGGGGTGTGGGTAGGTAATTCCCCAGACTACGGCGTGCATGAAGTCGCCAGTCATGCCTTCGCGATGGCGTTAAACCTCACCCGTCACCTGTCTTTTTATGACCGCGATATTCGCGCAGGCAAGTGGCATTACCTCACGCCCGGCGTGCTCAAACGCCCGTCAAATATGACGGTGGGCGTGTTGGGGATGGGTCGCATCGGTCGTCGCTTTGCCCATCTTGCACGCGAAACCTACGGTAACGTGATCGCGTGCGATCCGCACATCATGGCGTATGATTTTCCGCCTTACGTGCGGCGTGTTGACATGACTGAACTATTTGCGACAGCCGATATTATTTCAGTGCACACCCCGCTCAATGACGAAACGCGCAACATCATCAACAGCAAGGTCTTGAATTTGATGAAGCCAGGCAGTTATGTCGTGAACACGGCGCGCGGTAGTATCGTCAATATCGATGATGCACTGGCCGCTTTGAACTCAGGTCAACTCGGGGGCTTAGCCCTTGACGTACTCCCCCAAGAGCCACCGGGCGATCACCCTCTGGTTAAACACCCCCGCACGATTCTCACGCCACATGCAGCCTTCTTCTCACAAGAAGCCGAAATCGAATTACGCAGCAAAGCCGCGCAAAACATCATCACATTTGCACGCACCGGCAAACCCGACTACGTTGTCACAAAAGGAACTCGGTAATCGTCAGTGTGACTCTGCCCATTTTGCTTTAATAGGAAACCTCATGGAACCCGTTATTCGTCTTCATCCTCAAGATGATGTCGTCATCGCACGCCACCAACTGATTTCAGGCACTAAGCTCGCGTCTGAAAATTTAACCATTCGCGGCTTAGTCCCCCCTGGGCACAAAGTGGCCACAAAAAAAATCAAACAAGGTGACCCTGTACGTCGCTATAACCAAATCATTGGTTTTGCCAGTGCAGACATTGAACCGGGCTCGCATGTCCATGTCCACAACTTGAACATCGGAACTGAAGGCGGTGCCTTTAGCCGTAACTACGCGATTGGAGTCGACGCCAAGCCCACCCAATATGTTGCAACGCCACGCACCTTTAAGGGCATCGTGCGCGCAGATGGCCGTATAGCCACCCGAAACTATCTCGGTATTTTGACTAGCGTCAATTGCTCAGCCACCGCTGCGCGCGCGATCGCCAGCCGCTTTGATCGCGAGACGCATCCCGAAGCCTTAGCGGCGTTTCCGAATGTCGATGGAGTGGTTGCGCTGACGATTAGCAGCGGCTGCGGCATGGGCAGCACTGGCGAGGGCATCGACGTCTTACGTCGTACCTTATCGGGCTACACGCGCCATGCAAATTTTTGTGGTGTGCTGATGGTTGGCCTAGGCTGTGAAGCCAATCAGATCACCGATTTATTAACGGCCGAAAAACTCTCTGAAAACCCGTTATTTCAAACCTTCAATATCCAAGACACTGGGGGTACACAAAAGACCGTGCGTAAAGGCGTTGAACTGATTCAACAAATGTTGCCGCACGCTAACAAGGTCGTACGTACTGACGTGCCGGTTAGCCACTTAACCTTGGGCCTGCAATGCGGTGGTTCGGATGGCTACTCGGGCATCTCGGCCAACCCTGCGCTGGGTGTCGCGGTTGACCTGCTGGTGCAAAATGGCGGCACCGCCATCTTGTCTGAAACCCCTGAAATCTACGGCGCCGAACACTTGCTGACGCGCCGTGCCGCAAGCCCTGCGGTGGCCGAAAAACTCATCGAACGCATCCATTGGTGGGAAGACTATTGCGCGCGTAACCAAGGCGAAATGAACAACAACCCTTCGCCGGGCAATAAGGCCGGCGGGTTAACAACAATTTTAGAAAAATCACTGGGTGCGGTGGCCAAAGGCGGCACAATGCGCCTTGAGGCCGTGTACGAATATGCACAGCCCGTTACCACCAAAGGCTTTGTATATATGGACACGCCTGGCTATGACCCCGTCTCAGCCACGGGCCAGGTCGCAGGCGGCGCCAATATGATTTGCTTTACCACCGGACGGGGCTCAGCCTATGGCTGTGCGCCCACGCCGTCGATCAAACTGTCGACCAATAACGCCTTATTCAAGCGTCAAAGCGAAGACATCGATATCAACTGCGGTGAGATCGTCGATGACGGCATGTCAATCGCCGAAAAAGGTGCGCAGATTTTTGAGGTGATCATCAAAGTCGCGTCAGGCGAGCGCACGAAAAGCGAAATCCATGGCTATGGACAAAGCGAGTTTGTGCCCTGGCAACTCGGCGCTGTGATGTAGGGCTTGCGTTCGGCCGCCTCAAAGCGGCAAATAACGCCCACCCGCCCCAACAGCGACGGTAATCAGGCCGAGCACCAGATTGATGAAAATCAATTTGCGTATGCTGGCCATCGCCTCACCACCCTTAGGCCACTCTTTGGCTGCCACGGCAGCTTTAAGCTGCTTAAACGGCACACCATAAATCATGCCAAAAATCGCGGCCATGATCACCGCAATCAACACCATCAGATGAACGTGCCAGCCTGCTTTGCCAAAACTGCCGTGCAGAGAGATCAGCCAGATACCTGTCACAAACAACAAGGCGATGGCGACCTTTACCCAGATAAAAAAGCGCGACATCACGCCGCAGAGTAAAGGCAAGCGTGCAGGCGGTTCCAGCAAAGTCGCAGCAGCTGGACGCAGCGAAGAGTGCATCAAGAACATCCCTCCGACCCAGACAACCGCTGACAAGGTGTGCACCGCAATTAACAAGGCAAATAGCATGGTCGAGCTCCAGAAGGTAAGCGTCTGCATCATAATGGGGCTTTGCGCCAAAATAGCGTAAAGCCCCTAGAAAAACGGTAAACGACAGCGACCCCAACTGTTAATCGTTC